>NZ_JAUOSW010000040.1:0-587 GCF_030549005.1 Tenacibaculum soleae | reverse complement strand
TATGTTCCTGCTGCACTTACTACTGGACTAGCTGTATTTGCTCCACTATCTATTGTTCCATCTGCAGTTGTCCAGGCATAACTTAAAACTCCTTGACCTGTTGATCCTGATCCATCTAAGGTTAATGTAGTTGTTCCACATGTTAACTCTGCAGTTGATCCTGCTTCTGCTGTTGGTGCTAAAACATCTTCTGTTATCACAACTGTATCTGCTACACTTGAACATCCGTTGTCTGCATCTGTTACTATTAATGAGTATGTTCCTGCTGCACTTACTACTGGACTAGCTGTATTTGCTCCACTATCTATTGTTCCATCTGCAGTTGTCCAGGCATAACTTAAAACTCCTTGACCTGTTGATCCTGATCCATCTAAGGTTAATGTAGTTGTTCCACATGTTAACTCTGCAGTTGATCCTGCTTCTGCTGTTGGTGCTAAAACATCTTCTGTTATCACAACTGTATCTGCTACACTTGAACATCCGTTGTCTGCATCTGTTACTATTAATGAGTATGTTCCTGCTGCACTTACTACTGGACTAGCTGTATTTGCTCCACTATCTATTGTTCCATCTGCAGTTGTCCAGGC
>NZ_JAUOSW010000004.1:0-356987 GCF_030549005.1 Tenacibaculum soleae | reverse complement strand
GTCTGGTAGTTCAGCTGGTTAGAATACCTGCCTGTCACGCAGGGGGTCGCGGGTTCGAGTCCCGTCCAGACCGCAAAAAGCTTCTCTTTTCAAGAGGAGCTTTTTTAGTTTTATATAATTCTACTGACGTTGTTCATAGACTTTAAAAATACGTTTATCGAAAGTTTTTTATATTTAAGTAAATTAAATTTGTTTTTGACAATTTAATTTCTAGATTTGTCGAGTACAATACAACATTTACAATGACATTACAAAACATTTGGCAAGGTTTCTATTTTTACTTTTATTTTTTTAATAAGAGCTGAGACTTTGTACCATATTGTTAAACAACAAATATAAATTATAAAGTCTCGATATATCGAGACTTTTTTTTTGGACTAAAATGAAACAAACTATTGCAATTCAAGGAGCAGAAGGATCTAATCACCACAAAGTGGCCCGTGATTTTTACGGATCTACAATTCAATTAAAAGAATGTATGTCTTTTGATTTTTTGGTAGACAGCTTACTTAACAAAACAGCTAACGTTGGTATTATGGCCTTAGAAAACACAATTGCCGGCTCTATAATTCCAAACTATGCGTTAATCGACAATAATAACTTACATATTGTAGGTGAAGAATATTTAAACATTCATCATCATTTAATGGCGCTTCCAAATCAAACAATTAAAGACATTAATGAAGTTTGTTCGCACCCAATGGCATTATTACAATGTAAAGAATTTTTAAAAAAACATCCACATATAAAATTAGTAGAGGATGTTGACACCGCAGAAGTAGCTAAAAGAATTGCCAAAGACAACTTAAAAGGCGTAGCTGCTATTGCTCCAAAAATTGCTGCAGATATTTTTGGTTTAAATGTTATTGAAGATGATATTCAAACCATGAAAGATAATGCTACGCGTTTTGTAATTATACAAACTAACCAACCTAATAATGGTATTAATCAAATAAACAAAGCCTCATTAAAATTTCAATTAGACCATAAAAGAGGAAGTTTAGCTACGATACTTAATGTTTTAAGCGACTGCAAAATGAACTTAACAAAAATACAATCGCTACCCGTTATTGAAGCTCCATGGAAATATTCATTTTTTGTAGATGTAACTTTTGATAATTACTCCGACTATGAAAAAGCAGTTGCAATTATAAAAATAATGGCCTTAGAGTTAAAGATATTAGGAACCTACAAAAACGGAAGAAGATGATTCAACCAGCTAAAAGATTAAAAACCGTACAAGAATACTACTTCTCTAAAAAATTAAGAGAAGTAAGGGAATTAGCTGCTGCCGGTAAACCGATAATAAATATCGGAATTGGAAGCCCTGATTTACAACCTCCAACAAAAGTATTAACTGCCATTCAACAAAGTTTTAACGATGCTGTTGCTCACAAATATCAAAGCTATCAAGGATTACCTGAATTAAGAAATGCTATTGCAGAATTTTATAAACACAAATTTAAAGTTACTGCAAAACCTGAGGATGAAATACTTCCGTTAATGGGTAGTAAAGAAGGTGTAATGCATATTTCAATGGCTTTTTTAAATGAAGGTGATAAAGTTTTAATTCCAAATCCTGGCTACCCAACATACACTTCTGTAACAAAATTAGTAGGAGCTGAACCTGTTTTTTATAATTTAAGCGATACTAATAATTGGCAGCCAGATTTTGAGGAATTAGAAAAATTAGACTTAACCGATGTAAAAATCATGTGGGTAAATTACCCTCACATGCCAACAGGAACAAACGCAACGTTAAAAACGTTTGAAAAACTAATTGCATTCGGAAAAAAGCATCATATTTTAATTGTAAACGATAATCCGTATAGTTTTATTTTAAATAACAAACCTATTAGCATTTTACAAATAAATGGCGCTAAAGAAACAGCTTTAGAATTAAACTCCTTAAGTAAAACCTTTAACATGGCTGGCTGGAGAGTTGGAATGGTATTAGGAAGAGCTAATTTTATTGAGTCAATTTTAAAAGTAAAAAGCAATATGGATTCTGGAATGTTTTATGGCATTCAAAAAGGAGCTATCGAAGCCTTACACCTATCAGATGATTGGTTTTTAAATCAAAATAAAGTTTACGAAGAACGCAGAAATTTAGTATTTCAACTTGCTGATAAATTAAACTGCACTTACAATAAAAACTCAACAGGATTATTTGTTTGGGCAAAAATCCCCGGAGGAAAAACAGCTGAACAATTTGCTGATAAAATTTTATATCAGAAAGATATTTTTATTACTCCCGGTACTGTTTTTGGCTCTCAAGGAGAAGGCTATATTCGATTTTCATTATGTGTATCAGCAGAAACAATTAAAGCTGCTATTAATAGAATTTAAAACAGTATTCTGAATCTATTTTCAGAAACAACTCTAAAAAAACAAAAAAATGAACGTATTTGTAATCGGTGTTGGGTTAATTGGCGGAAGCATGGTTTTAGATATTCAAAGAGAATACCCTGAGGCTATCGTTTACGGAATTGACACTAACGAAGAGCATTTAAAAAAAGCGTTAGAAATTGGTGTAATTCAACAAAAAGCAACATTTAGTGATTTAAAAAAAGCAACTATTGTCATCATTTCTGTTCCTGTTGATATTCAACTAGAAATACTTCCTAAAATATTAAACCTTGTTACTGAAGATTGTTTGGTTTTAGATGTTGGCTCTACAAAAGCTCAAGTCTGTGAAATTATTAAAAATCACCCAAAGCGAAGAAATTTTTTAGCTACACACCCTATTGCCGGAACCGAATTTTCAGGCCCAACAGCCGCGCATCAAAACCTGTTTCAACAAAAAACAAATATTATTTGCGAAGTAGAAAAAACAGCGTTTAAATTACAGGAAAAAGCCTTAGCAATATTTTCAAAATTAGGAATGCGTATTCGTTATATGGATGCAAAATCGCACGATAAGCACATTGCTTATGTATCACATTTATCACACATAAGTTCATTTATGTTAGGCAAAACAGTCATCAATAAAGAAAAAAACGAACGCGATATTTTTGATATGGCAGGCTCAGGGTTTGCCTCTACCGTTCGTTTAGCAAAAAGTTCGCCCGCCATGTGGACACCCATTTTTAAACAAAATAAAGAAAACGTAATTGAAACATTAGATGAATATATACACAACCTACAGCAATTTAAAAAATTGATGCTACAAGACGATTTCACTAAAATTTATGATGAAATGGAAAGTACAAATCACATAAAAAAAATATTAAACGGAATAAAATAAAACTAAAATAGCTGTAATTTTGAGTACTTTTTAAAACTGTAATTTTATTACTATCAAAAACTTAAAGAGCAACTTGCTAAGAAAACGGCACAAATAATTAAAAGATGGAAAACAAAAAAGAATTAAGAACATGGTTAAACGACATGAAACTAGCACATCCATTAGTAATTGCTGGGCCATGTAGTGCCGAAACCGAAGAACAAGTTTTAAAAATTGCACACGAATTAAAAGACACTGACACCAATTATTTTCGTGCCGGAATTTGGAAACCAAGAACAAGACCAGGAAACTTTGAAGGTGTTGGTGCCTTAGGTTTAAAATGGTTACAAAAAGTTAAGGCAGAAACAGGTATGAAAACCTGTACCGAAGTTGCCAATGCTGCTCACGTAAAGTTAGCTTTAGAGCACGATATCGATTTATTATGGATTGGTGCCCGATCTACAGTATCGCCATTTATCATGCAAGAAATTGCTGATGCCTTACAAGGAACAGATAAAATTGTATTGGTAAAAAACCCTGTAAATCCCGATTTAGCCTTATGGTTAGGCGGAATTGAAAGATTATACACTGCCGGAATCAAAAACTTGGGTGCAATTCATAGAGGATTTTCTACTTACGAGAAATCAAAATACAGAAATATTCCTGAATGGCAATTAGCTATTGAATTTCAAAATAAATTTCCCGACTTACCTTTAATCTGCGACCCATCACACATTACTGGTAATAGAGACATGATTTTTGATGTTTCACAAACCGCTTTAGATTTAAATTTTGATGGTTTAATGATTGAAACACATTTTGATCCTGATAACGCTTGGTCGGATGCTGCACAACAAGTAACACCAAATACCTTGAAAAAAATTACCGAAGATCTTAAAATCAGAAAAGAAACCGAAACCGACTCTTCTTACAGAGAATCTTTAGATAATTTAAGAGCGCAAATAAATGTTGTCGATGATCAGCTTATCGACATGATGAGTAAAAGAATGAAAGTTGCTGACAAAATCGGACTTCTAAAAAAAGAGAAAAATGTAGCCGTTTTACAATCTAGGCGTTGGAATGAAATTTTAGGGAAAATGATTTTAGAAGGTGAAACAAGAGGTTTAAGTGAAGAGTTTGTACTAAAAATGTTTAAGGCAATTCACCAAGAATCTATCAATCATCAAGAAAAAATCATCAAAGGATAGTTTTAGGGCGTTACCACAAGGGTCAGGCTTTCGTTACTCGCTTTTTTTGTTTTTCAACAAACAAAAAAGAGCTCAAACAAACCACTCAATCCTTAACGCGTAACCCTTTTTACAAAGTGAATTTTTAACTAAATAAAGATCCTTTAGGTATAAAAAAACCAAAAGGATCTTTTTTATTTTATAGTTACATCGTTTTTTATAAACATTCGTTTGGATTCATAATCTAATATTAATACGTCATTCTGAATTTATTTCAGAATCACATCCATATAATAAACAATAAATTATAATGAGAACCTGAAACAAGATTAAAACATCGTAAAGTGAGTTATTATAAATTACGGAATCATTTTTTTTTATAAAATTGAAAATCAATAGAAGTGACACTCATATTTTTTAAAAATTTCTCATCTTTGCAACATGACAGGAACGGTTTATAAATCTACAGGAAGTTGGTATTGGGTTAAGCATGAAGATGTTTTATACAAATGCCGAATTAAAGGAAAATTCCGTTTAAAAGGAATAAAAAGTACCAATCCAATTGCTGTTGGCGACAAGGTTGACTTTGATCTTGAAACCAAAAACAATGAAGAAACTGGTGTAATTACTGAAATTCATGAACGCGAAAATTTTATTGTTCGTAAATCTGTTAACTTATCGAAGCAAACACATATTATTGCTTCTAACATCGATCAGGTATTTTTGTTAATCACCATTAACAACCCACCTACTTTTACCACATTTATCGATCGTTTTTTAGTATCAACAAGAGCTTATCGAATTGATACTATTTTAGTATTTAATAAAATAGATGCATACGAATTAGAACAACGTGCCGAAATATTATATTTAAAAGACATTTATCAAGCTATTGGTTACACATGTATTGAAGTTTCTGCCAAAGAAAACACCAATATTGATGCCATTAAAAAAATGATGCTTAACAAAACATCTATGTTTGTAGGGCATTCTGGTGTTGGTAAAACCACGTTAGTGAATGCTATTGATGCCGATTTAAACTTAAAAACCAAAGAAATTTCCGATCAACACAATCAAGGAAAACACACCACTACATTTGCCGAAATGTTTGATTTAAATCTCGAAACCCCTAAAGATGCTCGAATTATAGACACACCAGGTATTAAAGGTTTTGGAGTGGTTGATATTGACAAAGAAGAATTAGGTGATTATTTTCCTGAGTTTTTTGCCCTAAAACAAGATTGTAAATTTAACAATTGTATTCACGTTAACGAACCAAAATGTGCTGTTAAAGATGCTTTAGAAGAAGGTTTAGTTTCATGGTCGCGTTATAAAAGTTATTTGCAAATTTTAGAAGGAGAAGAAGAACATTACCGAACCGATATTTGGGAAAAAGAATAAAAATAAATGAAGGCAGTTGTTCAAAGAGTCTCGGAAGCCAGTGTAACTATTGAGGGTAATAAAGTTGCAAACATAAACAACGGTTTATTAATTTTGGTTGGCATTACAAATGACGACACAAAAGAGGATATTGATTGGTTATCAAAAAAAATAAATAATCTTCGTATTTTTAATGATAATAATAATGTGATGAATAATTCATTAATTGATAGTAAAGGTGATGCAATTATTGTAAGTCAATTTACACTACAAGCTGCCACAAAAAAAGGCAATCGACCTAGTTATATAAAAGCTGCTAAACCTGATATTGCTATTCCGTTATACGAAGAGTTTATTCATCAATTTGAAAAACATTTAGGCAAAAAAGTGCAAACAGGCGAGTTTGGCGCTGATATGAAAGTAGCTCTTTTAAACGACGGTCCAGTAACTATTATAATCGACACTAAAAATAAGGTGTAATTTTTTGATGGATTTTATCGATATTCATACACATCAAAATTCAAATAAAAATTCGGTTACAACAGTTGTAAATTGTTATCCTAACTCGGCCGATTTTAGCAATTTATTTTCTATCGGAATTCATCCTTGGTATATTGAAGAAAAAAATATTGCTACTGAAATTCATTTTGTAGAACAGCAATTACAGCTTAAAAATTGTTTTGCTATCGGCGAGTGTGGTTTAGATAAATTATCTGAAACTAATTATAATCTTCAGTTATCTGTATTCAAAAAGCACATTTTTTTATCAGAAAGATATCAAAAACCATTAATTATACATTGTGTAAAATCATTTCAAGAAATTTTACATTTAAAAAAAATAATAAAACCTCAACAACCATGGATTATTCATGGTTTTAATAAAAATAGCCAAGTAGCTGCATCACTTTTAAAAAATGGCTGTTATTTATCATTCGGAAAAGCTTTAATAACTTCAACCAAATTGCAAGAAGTATTTTTAAACATTTCATTAAACACTATTTTTTTAGAAACAGACGATGATGCTACAATTACCATAAAAGAGGTTTACAAAAAAGCAGCCACTACAAAAGGCATAGAAATAGAAAAACTACAAGAAAACATACATCGAAATTTTAATAAGTTATACACAAAATGAGTTGGTTAGAAAGAACAGAATTATTGGTTCAGAAAGAAGGAATTGAAAAACTTAAAAAAGCAAATATTTTAATTGTTGGGTTAGGTGGTGTTGGGTCGTTTGCTGCCGAATTTATAGCAAGATCAGGAGTTGGAAAAATGACAATTGTTGATGGTGATGCTTTTGATGAAACCAATAAAAACAGGCAATTACCAGCCTTAAATAGCACTATTGGAAAAGCAAAAACAGCCGTAATTGCCGATAGAATTAAAGATATTAACCCTGAAATTGAATTAACGGTTTTAACAGAGTTTTTATCGCCTGAAAGGGCTTTTGAAATTGTTAACAAAGAATACGATTACGTTATGGATTGTATTGATAGTATTACACCAAAAATAAATTTAATTGTGGCTGCTAAACGAAAAAAGGTGAAATTAATAAGCTCAATGGGGGCTGGCGGAAAGTTAGATGCAAGCAAAGTTGTTGTTAAAGATATTAGTAAAACCAAAAACTGTAAAATGGCACGTGCTTTAAAAAAACGATTAAAAGAGCGCAAGGTTAATAAAGGAATTACCGCAGTGTATTCAGAAGAAGTGCAAATTTCCGAAAGTTTACAACTTACAAACGGAGCAAATTTTAAAAAATCTTTTTACGGTACTATTAGTTATATGCCCGCAGCTTTTGGTTTACAAGCTAGCTCTTATGTTATTAACAAAATCTTAGCACAATAATAATCTCCAAGGAAACTATTTTTTAATTACATTTGTTCAAAATAAACTCAATTATTAAAATCAATCAAAATGAAAAAATCAATTTTAGCCATTGCTCTTATTGCAATTACTGCTGTTTCATGTAAAACAGAAAAAAATAAAGTTACTGCTAACGAAGAAGTTAAAGAGGTGAAAAAAGTAGAAAATATAATTAATTCTTATAAAGCAAATGTAGCTGAGTCTACCGTTACTTGGAAAGGAAACAAACCAACTGGTTCTCACAACGGAGTTGTAAGTATTACAACTGGTGTTTTTGACATTGAAAACGGTATTGTAAAAGCAGGAGAATTTGTTATTGACATGAACTCTATTTCTTGTACTGATCTAGAAGCTGGTAAAGGAAAAGAAGATTTAGAAGGACATTTAAAAAATGAAGACTTTTTTGATGTAACTAAATTCCCAACAGCGAAGTTTGTTGTTACAAGTTCTGAAATAAAAGAAGGTAAATTAAGTGTAACAGGTAACTTAACTCTTAGAGATACTACAAAAAGCATTACAATCCCTGCTACAGTTACAGAAAATGAAGGTGTAGCTACTTTTAAAAGTGATACTTTTAGTATTGATAGAACAGATTTTGGTGTAACTTATAAATCTAAGAAAATTGATGCTGCTTTAAAAGATAAATTCATTAACGATTTAATGGAAATTTCTTTTGATATTAAAGCTCAAAAATAATTTTTAACTTTTTATAAAAAAAGGGTTGACGATGTCAACCCTTTTTTTATGCTTTTATATATTTTTCTACTTCAAAGAGATCTTTAAAATGTTTTAGTATTTTTTGTTTTATTTCTTCTTCTGAAACCTTTTTACCTAATTCAACTTCCATTGAGGTTACTGCTTTACCTCTAATACCACACGGAATAATATTGTCAAAATACCCTAAATTCACATTAACATTTAAAGCAAAACCATGCATAGTAACCCATCTACTAGCACGAATACCCATTGCGCAAATTTTTCTAGCAAAAGGAGTACCAACATCTAACCAAACCCCTGTTTCACCATCACTACGCTCACCTTTTAATCCATATTCAGCAATTGTTAAAATAATAGCTTCTTCTAACAATCGTAAGTATTTATGAATGTCCGTAAAAAAATTTTCTAAATCTAAAATAGGGTAACCAACAATTTGTCCAGGTCCGTGGTACGTAATATCTCCCCCTCTATTTATCTTATAAAAAGTAGCTTTTTTTTCCTTTAATTTTTCTTCATTTAACAATAAGTTACTCATATCACCTGATTTACCAAGAGTATACACATGAGGATGTTCTACAAATAAAAAGTGGTTTGGTGTTACAATTTCTTGTGCCGAATTTCGTTTTTCTCTTTTTAAAGAAACTATTGTATCTAACAACTGAGTTTGATAATCCCATGTTTCTTTATAATCTTTTTGACCTAAATCACTGACTGTTATTTTTTTATTCATAAATTTACATTCTAAAATAAGTCCCCCAAAGGTAGGAAAAATAGCTCTAAACTGTTATTTTTCACTACTATTAAATCTACAATTATGATTAAAAAAAATGTTCTTTTAGTAGTATTATTCTTCATATTTATCACAAATAGTTCATTCTCTCAGAGCTATTGGAATAAAAGATCTAAGAAAGATATTTCTATCAATAAGAAAGAAATTCTTAGCCGAAAAAACATTCCTCAAAAATACGCTTTAGCAGTATTAAATTTAAATAAGTTAAAAAACCACTTAACTAGTTTTCAATCAAAAAACAATAAAAAAACAATTACGCTACCTAATTCAAAAGGTGAATTAATACAATTTTATGTTCAAGAAACATCTTATTTAGCGCCTAAATTAGCAGCTAAATTTTCGATGATAAAATCATATTCGGCACAAGAAATTGACAACCCAACCACTACTGCTAAAATTAGCTTAGGAGTTAACGGCTTTCATGCTTTGATAAATTACGGTAGTAAAGGTACATTATACATAGATCCGTATACTAAAAATAAGGAGCAATATATTATATATAAAAAAAAGGATTTAATTGCTAGTAATAATAATTTTACCTGTAAAATAGAAGAAACTGCAAAAAGTAATATAGTTAGCCCTAAGCAACAGAGAAATGCAAATGATAGTCAGTTAAGAACCTTTAGAACAGCAATTGCCTGTACTGGAGAATATTCGCAGTTTCATATCAATAGAGCTAATACAACTCCAACCACTGACACAGAAAAAAAAGCAATTGTTTTGTCAGCAATAAATACCACAATGGCTCGTGTAAACGAAGTTTATGAAAGAGATTTAGGAGTTAGAATGATACTGGTAAGTAATAACGACGATTTAATTTTTTTAGATGCAACTACTGATGGTTTAACAAATGATGATTCAGATGATTTAATTGATGAAAGTCAACAAAAATGTGATGCTATTATTGGTGATGCTAACTACGATATTGGTCACACCTTTAGTACCGGTGGTGGTGGTTTAGCTAGTGTACGTTCTGTTTGTGTTACTAATCATAAAGCCAGTGGTATCACTGGTAGAAACCAACCTATTAATGACCCTTATGACATTGACTATGTAGCACATGAAATAGGACATCAATTTGGTGCTATGCATACACAAAATAATGATTGTAACAGAAACAACGCCACAGCTGTAGAGCCTGGAAGCGGCTCTACAATTATGGGCTACGCAGGTATTTGTGATCCTGATGTTCAAGGAAACAGTCATGCTAATTTTCATGCGATAAGCATTGCCCAAATGTGGACACACATACAAAACAGTGGTAATTGTGCTACATTATCTAACACAAATAATGATGCGCCAGTTGCAAATGCTGGTGCCAACTATAGCATTCCAAAATCTACTCCTTTTATTTTAAAAGGTACTGCTACCGATGCGCAAGGAACAAGCGGTTTGACTTATAATTGGGAACAAACGGATAATGAAATTGCAACCATGCCGCCTGTTTCAACCAATACGGCTGGACCTACTTTTAGAGCTTTACCTTCTAGTACTTCTCCAAATAGGTATTTACCAACATTAACAAACGTTGTTAACGGAACTTCAAATCAATGGGAAGCTCTACCTAGTGTTGAAAGAGAGTTAAATTTTGCTTTTACCGTAAGAGATAATCATATTGGTGGAGGAAATTCGGATAGAGATGATGTTACAATTACCGTTACCGACGCGGTTCCTTTTACCGTTACAGCTCCAAACACTAATGTAATATGGAACGCAGGTGATACTCAAACCATAACATGGAATAAAGGAACCACTGACATTGCTCCTATAAATTGTAGTAAAGTAACTATTAAACTCTCTATAGATGGCGGAGTTACTTTTCCTATTGTTTTAAAGTCAAATACTGATAATGACGGTACCGAAAGCATTACCGTTCCTAATAATGCTACAACACAAGCTCGTATACTTGTTGAAGCTGCTGATAATATTTTTTACAATGTAAATACTTCAAAATTTACCATTAACGCCAATCTTCCTACATTTTTTGTAAATAACAACACCTCAAAGCAAACTGTTTGTAACAATGGTAATAATACTACCAAGTACACCTTAAATTTTGATTTTGTAAACGGATTTAATGAAACAGTAAATTTATCAGCTACAGGTTTACCTAACGGAGCGACAGCTAACTTTACTCCAAGTACAATTAACGCTGATGGTGATGTTATCATGACCGTTGCTAATTTAAACGGTACTACTCAGCAAGAATATACAATTGTTGTACAAGCACGAACAAATACTTTTACTAAAACCACCGAAGCCCTTTTAAAGGTTAATTCTAATAATTTCTCTACCCAAAATTTAACATCACCTGCAAACGCAAATATAAATGCGAGTATTATCCCTACTTTTGAATGGGAAACAAATTTAAATGCGACTTCTTATAAAATTGAAATTGCAACTGATGCTAACTTCAGTTCTATTTTAGTTAACGAAACAACAACGGTCAATTCATACACACCCTCCACTCCTTTAACTCATAGTATAAATTATTACTGGCGTGTAAAACCAATAAATGCTTGTGGAGAAGGTGTTTTCTCAAATAATTTTACCTTTACAACAGAAGATCCGTCTTATTGCGATTCAACTTTTACAGATGAGACTGGAGGTACCGAATATATAACCAATGTTACCCTTAATACAATCAATAACACTTCTGGCAACAATACTGTAAATGGATATGAAGATTTTACTACTATAACCACAAACCTTGAAAGAAAGCAAGCATATGAAATAAGTATAACACTTAACACAGGTGGATTCCAAGATCATTGCTATGTTTTTATTGATTGGAACCAAGATTATCAGTTTAACAACTCTACCGAAAGATATGATTTAGGAAATCAAACTACAGATATAGCCACGGCTACCTTAAATATAACAGTACCAGAAAATGCTGTTTTAGGAAAAACGAGAATGAGAGTTGTTATTGAATATTTTGAATTAGAAACCTCATCAAACGGTGATGGCGCTTGTGATTCTGATCATAAAAGTGAATGGGGAGAAACTGAAGATTATACTATTAATATTGAAGAAAGTTTTGCTACCGATAATAATTTATTCACCGATTTAAAAATAGGTAGTATACCTTTACTTTCTAATCAAAAACTAAACATCGAATTCAAGGTTAAGTCAAGAGATTTAATTATTATCCGACTATTCGATTTAGCAGGTAATTTAGTACACACTCAAAACTTTTCTACCATTTCAAATATATTCAAAGAAGGGATTCAATTCCCAAAAATGAGTAGCGGTATTTATTTACTTCAAGTAGAAAATAGTGGAAAAACAAAAACGCGAAAAATTATTATTGAATAAAAATTTCACTAACTAGATCAAAAAACCTTTTTTAATAGAAGGTTTTTTGATTTTTACTCATTACTTAAAATTATCATTAAAGACAAAACAATAAACGTATTAATATGTAGAGACATGATTAGTTATTTTATTAAAAATAATATAGAATAATGATATATTTTTAACACTTATCATATGTATTTATTTCTAAACTACGCAAAAAAATTAAAACACAACAAAAACATTCAAATTGTAAATATGTAAGGCTATGGTTATAAATTGATTTGTTAAACATTGTTACAAATCTCTTTTTTTATGTAATTTTACCATCTTGAAATATCTAAAAATATGCATGTAGCAATTGCCGGAAATATTGGCGCAGGTAAAACCACTTTAACTAAATTATTAGCTAAACATTACAATTGGGATCCTCATTTTGAATCGGTAGATGAGAATCCTTATTTAGATGACTTTTATGCTGAAATGGAACGTTGGTCTTTTAACCTACAAGTTTTCTTTTTAAACAGCCGTTTTCGTCAAGTTTTAGAATTAAGGCAATCTGGCAAAAAAATAATTCAGGATAGAACTATTTACGAAGATGCACATATTTTTGCACCTAACTTACACGCAATGGGCTTGATGACGAATCGTGATTATAGTAATTATTCTTCGTTATTCGAATTAATGGAAAATTTAGTAACCCCTCCAGATTTATTAATTTATTTACGTGCAGATATTTCTACTTTAGTTGGTCAAATTCACAAGCGAGGAAGAGAGTATGAAAACTCTATTAGTATCGATTATTTAAGCAGGTTAAATGAACGTTACGAAGCGTGGATTAGCCAATACACCAAAGGAAACCTACTAGTTATTGATGTTGATAATTTAGACTTTGTTAAAAATCAAGAAGATTTAGGGTCTATTATTGATAAAATTGACGCACAAATAAACGGTTTATTTTAACTTCTTCTAAATTCACTTAATAAAATAGCAGTTGCTGTTGCAACATTTAAACTTTCTGTTTGTTGAATTTCACCAAACCTAGGAATTGTTAACTTGCGGTTTACAATTGCCGATATTTCTGCTGAAATTCCGTTTGCTTCATTTCCCATTACTAAAACAGCTTTTTCGGGTAATGAGGTTTTATATACATTGTCACCATCCATATCAGCTGTAAAAACAGGAAAATCACTGTTTGATAAAAATGTAGATAAATCAACATACGAAATATTTACTCTGGTTAAAGACCCCATAGTTGATTGTACTACTTTTTGGTTGTAACAATCTACCGTGCTTTTAGAACAAATCAACTCCGTAACACCAAACCAATCACACAAACGAATAATGGTTCCTAAATTACCTGGATCATTTATTTCATCTAAAGCAACTATAAAACAGTTTTCTGATATTTCTTTTTCATCAGGAATCTGAAATAATCCTAAAACTTTATTCGGATTTTTTAACGTACTAATTTTTTTTAACTCATTTTCTGTTATAACTGTATGAGCTACATTTTTAGGTAACTCAACAACATCTTCTGTCATAAAAATATGCGATGCTTCTACCGACGACTTTAACAACTCATTTACAACCTTTATTCCTTCAGCAACAAATAATTTATGCTTTTGTCTATACTTTTTTTGTTGTAAACTTGTTATTAACTTCAGATTGTTTTTTGATAAACTCATTAAATATTTTTTAACACATTATAACCACTAAAAAATAGTATTTTTGTCATTTAAAATACGAGGCGTAAAGTTAATGAAAAAACTTTCTTTCTTCTTTTTATTAGTCATCTTATTCAGTTCGTGTAATACGATAAAATATGTAAATAAAAATGAGTTACTATTAGCAAAAAACACTGTTTATATTGATAGTATAAAAAACTCTAGTGAAAACATTACTGAATTATTGCTGCAACGTCCTAATGCAAAAGCCTTAGGCATACCTTTATCTTTATATTTTTATAATTTAGGAAACCCGAAAGCTCCTAAAAAACCTAGCGAATGGGGTAAAAAACACCCTAATACTTATTCTTTTTTCAAAAAAAACTTTTCTGAAAAACAGAGTATCTCTATAGCTAAAAATTTTATCGGAATTAATAACTGGTTTTTAAATAGTGGGGAAGCTCCTATTATTATAGATGATATAAAAACAAAAAAAACGGTTATAAATTTAAAAACCTATTTTCAAACAGAAGGTTATTTTAGATCAAAAGTATCCTTTAAAAAAGACACTATTTCTAATCGAAAAGGGGCTATAACCTACTCTATACAAAAAGGTAATCCTTCTTTTTTAGATTCTATTTACACCAAAATTTCATCTCCTACTCTAGATGTTATCTATAAAGAATCAAAAGGTAAAAGTTTTCTTAAATCTGGAGACCAATATAAAGATGGTAATTTTATTAAAGAAGCAAATCGGCTAGTTACCTTATTTAGAAATAAAGGAATATATCATTTTAATGAAAATTATATTTCTTTTGATAATGACACACTTAAAGATTACCAGAAAACAAGTGTAGATATTAATATTTCTGACCGAGTAATTCCTTTTAAAATTCAAACAATAAAAAAAATAAACGTTTTTACTGATTATACCTACAATAAAAGAGACTCTCTTCATAAAGATACTTTATTGTATAAAGGAATTAATTTTTATGCTCATAAAAAATTAAAGTATAATCCAAAATTTTTATCACAATCATTGTTTGTTAAGCCCAACTCGGTTTATAACGATATATCAAGAAATTTAACTAGAACCCATTTAAGAGGTTTAAAAAATTTTAAATCTACCTCTATTCGTTACAATGAATTAAGCGACCATGAATTAGAAGCAAATATATTTTTAACCCCTATTGAAAAATATACTCTTGGTTTAGACACTGAGTTATCTCGCTCTAACATCCGTAACTTCGATGTTTCATTAAAGTTTTCTTTAACAAATAGAAACACCTTTAAAGGTGCTGAAATTTTTAAATTTTCAACTTTTGGTTCTTATTTTAATTCTAACAATGGACCTGGATGGGAAATTGGAGCCGATCTTTCATTAGAAGTGCCTCGTTTTATGGCTCCCTTTGGTTTACAGTCACTTGTACCAAAAAGGATGTTTCCAAAAACCAAATTTTTCATTGGTGGAGGAATTCAGAAAAACATTGGTCTTGATAACCAAAATATATCTGTAGGAATTGATTATAAATGGAATTATAATAAACGGAAATCTATCCAATTAGAATTTTTCAACACACAATATATTCGTAATTTTAATGTAGATAATTATTTTAATATCTACTCATCTGAATATTCAAAACTTAAAGATGTAGATACTGCTAATAATAATTATACTTTACCTCAAAATATACCAAGTAATTCTGATAATATACTTCAATTTATTCAAGATGTTAGAGGAGACACTTCTTTTGCCAGCACAAATCCATCAGAATATCAAAGCAACCTTAATATATTAAATAGATACAATATCATTACCTCTGATTTCTTAATTCCAGAAATAGCTTTTAATTATATCTATAACAACCAAGAAAACACGAAAGACACCAATTTTTCTTTTTTTAAATTTCGAATTGCAAATTCTGGGAACATTATGGGTTTGCTATCCAAGCAAACAAATGCTAATGGACGAAAAACTGTATTTAAAATACCTATTGCACAATATTTTAAAACAGATATCGAATATAAAAAATACTGGAATTTAGGAAGCAACACCGTTTTAGCGCACAGAACATTTTTGGGAGCAATCGCAACTTACAACAACTCTAGCATTCCTTTTTCTCGTAGTTATTTTGCAGGAGGATCAAACGACATTAGAGCATGGAGAACCTACGACTTAGGTCCAGGAACCAGACGCCCTGGGTTAGAATATAACATTGGTAGCTTAAAATTTTTAACAAGTTTTGAATATCGTTTTGATATGATAGGTTCATTAAAAGGTGCTTTATTTGTTGATGCAGGAAATATTTGGGATATCACAAATTCTCAATTTATTGACGAAAACGCAAAATTCAAAAACCTAAAATCACTAAATGATATGGCAGTAGGCTCAGGATTTGGGCTCCGATACGACTTTAAATTTTTAGTAGCCCGATTGGACTTAGGATTTAAAATGCGTGAACCTTACTTAACTAATAATCGATGGTTTAAAAACTTCAATTTTAAAAGCTCTGTTATAAATATCGGAATTAACTACCCTTTTTAACTAAAACGTTATCGGTAAAAATGACAATAACTTAGTCAAAAATGTGTAAATTTGGCATTCACAACAACTGTAAACTAAAAAACTAAAAAATGATAAAAGCTGGCGTTGCTACTGGAAAAGAAGTACAAGAAATATTTCAATTAGCAAAAGATAAAAAATTTGCTTTACCTGCTGTAAACGTGGTAGGATCTAATACAGTAAACACTGTTTTAGAAACTGCAAAAGAATTAAACTCACCCGTTATAATTCAATTCTCTAACGGAGGAGCACAATTTAACGCCGGTAAAGGCTTATCTAACGAAAATGAAAAAGCAGCTATCGCAGGGGCAGTTGCCGGAGCAAAACACGTTCATTTATTAGCTGATGCTTATGGTATTCCTGTAATTTTACATACCGACCACGCCGCTAAAAAGTTATTACCTTGGATTGATGGTTTACTTGACGCAAGTGAACAACATTATAAAGAAACAGGAAAATCTTTATACAGCTCTCACATGATTGATTTATCTGAAGAGCCAATTAAAGAAAATATTGAAATTTGTAAAGAGTATTTAGCTCGAATGAGTAAAATAGGAATGACTTTAGAAATTGAATTAGGTATTACAGGAGGAGAAGAAGACGGTGTTGATAATTCAGATGTTGATATTTCTAAATTATACACACAACCCGAAGAGGTTGCTTTTGCTTACGAAGAATTAATGAAAGTAAGTGATCAATTTACCATTGCTGCTGCCTTTGGAAATGTACATGGTGTATACAAACCAGGAAACGTAAAATTAACCCCTTCTATATTAAAAGACTCACAAGAATATATTTCAAAAAAATATAATGTACCTCATAACACGATCGATTTTGTTTTTCACGGAGGATCAGGTTCTACTTTAGATGAAATTAGAGAAGCAATTGGCTACGGAGTTATAAAAATGAATATTGACACTGACCTACAATATGCTTTTACCGAAGGTGTTAGAGATTATGTTTTAGCGAAAAAAGAATATTTAGCAAGCCAAATTGGTAATCCTGATGGAGCCGACCAACCAAATAAAAAACATTATGACCCTCGTAAATGGTTACGAGAAGGTGAAATTACATTTAAAACACGTCTTAAAAAAGCTTTTGAAGACTTAAACAATGTAAATACATTATAAAAATTACTTATAAAAAAAGCGCTTAGAAATATTCTAAGCGCTTTTTTTGTTTCAAAAAACCAAAGTTCATAAAAATAATTTACATTTGTAGCCTACTCTTTTTTACAAAATAAGAGTCATATACTAACAAACAACAAAAAATAAACTAAACTATGGCTTGGTTTAAACGTACAGATAAAGGGATTCAAACCCCTACAGAACAAAAAAAAGATACACCTAAAGGCTTGTGGTATAAAACACCAAGCGGAAAGGTAATTGACACTGATGAATTAAAGAAAAACTTATATGTAAGCCCTGAAGATGGTTATCATGTTCGTATCGGAAGTCATGAATATTTTGATATATTCTTTGACGATAATGATTTTAAAGAGTTAAACTCAAATCTTACTGCCAAAGACCCTTTAAAATTTGAAGACACTAAAAAATATCCAGATCGTTTAAAAGCAGCGCAAAAGAAAACAGGCTTAAAAGATGCCGTTCGTACAGCTGTAGGAAAATCTAACGGAAAAGATATCGTTATCGCTTCTATGGATTTTGCATTTATAGGAGGATCAATGGGAAGTGTTGTTGGAGAAAAAATAGCAAGAGCTATTGATTATTCAATAAAAAACAAGCTTCCTTTTTTAATGATTTCAAAATCAGGAGGTGCCCGTATGATGGAAGCTTCACTATCATTAATGCAATTGGTAAAAACATCTGCGAAATTAGCGCAATTAGCAGATGCTAAAATTCCGTATATATCATTATGTACAGATCCTACTACTGGAGGCACAACAGCTTCTTTTGCAATGTTAGGAGACATTAATATAGCAGAACCAAATGCTTTAATTGCTTTCGCAGGACCACGTGTTGTAAAAGATACAACAGGTAAAGAATTACCTGAAGGCTTTCAACGTTCAGAGTTTGTATTAGAACACGGATTTTTAGATGGTATTTACGAGCGTAAGAACTTAAAAAAACAAGTAAACTTATACATTGATTTAATTCAAAATCAACCCATAAGAGCCTAATAAAAAAGCTAGCAAATGCTAGCTTTTTTATTTTTACATCATTAATATGATTTTAAAAAATAGTTGTACATTTGCTGATTCAATGCAAAAGCATTGTGTACATTAAAATCATTTAAACAATATTGGTATGTATTTAACTAAAGAAGTAAAAGAAAACATCTTCACAAAACACGGTAAAGGAGCAAACGATACTGGTTCTGCAGAAGGTCAAATTGCATTATTCACACACAGAATTAACCACTTAACTGAGCACTTAAAGCAAAATCGTAAAGATTTTAACACAGAGCGTTCATTAGTAAGAATGGTTGGTAAGCGTAGAAGCTTGTTAGATTACTTGAAGAAAAAAGAAATCAACAGATATCGTGCAATTATTAAAGAATTAGGAATTAGAAAATAATTTCTTTCAAAAAGAGGCTCTATAAACGTGCCTCTTTTTTATTTTACAAAAATTCATTTCTGACTAACAAACAGAAATTTATATAAAAAACTCAAAATTTTTAACAACAATTTTGAATTTCCATTGCAACAACAAACAATAACAACACAACAACAAACAATTTAAAAATTTAGAATTAAAATTTATGATTCCAAAAGTATTTAGAGAGGTCATCGACCTTGGAGATGGAAGAACCATCTCATTAGAAACGGGTAAGTTAGCAAAACAAGCCCACGGGTCAGTTGTTGTTCAAATGGGAAAAGCAATGTTGTTATGTACAGTTGTATCTAACTACAAGCAATCTGATGTAGATTTTTTACCTTTAACGGTAGATTATAGAGAAAAATTTGCTGCCGCAGGACGTTATCCTGGAGGATTCTTTAAAAGAGAAGCAAGACCAAGTGATGGAGAAGTATTAACAATGCGTTTAGTAGACCGTGTTTTACGTCCATTATTTCCAAAAGATTACCATGCGGAAACACAAGTTATGATTCAATTAATGTCTCATGACGAAGATGTTATGCCAGACGCTTTAGCAGGTTTAGCAGCATCAACAGTAATACAATTGTCTGATATTCCTTTCGAAACACCAATTTCTGAAGTACGTGTTGCACGTGTAAATGGGGAATTTGTTATCAATCCAAACAGAACTCAATTAGCAGATGCTGATTTAGATATGATGATTGGAGCTTCTGCAGATTCTGTAATGATGGTAGAAGGAGAAATGGATGAAGTTTCTGAAGAAGAAATGGCCGATGCAATTAAATTTGCACACGAAGCTATTAAAGTACAATGTGCTGCTCAGGTGCGTTTAGCTGAAGCTTTTGGTAAAAAAGAAACTCGCGAATACGAACCAGAAAGAGAAGATGAAGAGTTAGCTAAAAAGATTAATGATTTAGCTTACGATAAATGTTATGCTATTGCAAAACAAGGAACTTCAAAAGCTGAACGTTCTGCTGCATTTGCAGAAGTTAAAGAAGAAGTTGTTGCAACTTTTTCTGAAGAAGAAATAGCTGATTTTGGTGGATTAATTGGAAAATATTTCAATAAAGCTCAAAAAAATGCTGTTCGTGAATTAACATTAGCTGAAGGTTTACGTTTAGATGGTCGTAAAACAACAGACATCAGACCAATTTGGTGTGAAGTAGATTACTTACCATCAACACACGGTTCTTCAATCTTTACACGTGGTGAAACTCAAGCATTAGCCACAGTAACTTTAGGAACATCAAGAGAAGCAAATAAAATAGACATGCCTACTTACGAAGGTGAGGAAACTTTCTATTTACACTATAACTTCCCTCCTTTCTGTACAGGTGAAGCACGTCCTTTAAGAGGAACTTCACGTAGAGAAGTTGGTCATGGTAACTTAGCACAAAGAGCATTGAAAGGAATGGTTCCTGATGATTGCCCTTACACAGTAAGAGTAGTATCTGAAGTATTAGAATCTAACGGTTCTTCTTCAATGGCTACAGTTTGTGCGGGTACAATGGCAATGATGGATGCTGGTGTTCAAATGAAAAAACCAGTTTCAGGTATTGCAATGGGATTAATTTCTGATGGTGACCGTTACGCTGTTTTATCTGATATTTTAGGAGACGAAGATCACTTAGGTGATATGGATTTTAAAGTTACTGGTACAGCTGAAGGTATTACTGCTTGTCAGATGGATATTAAAGTAAAAGGGCTTCCTTATGAGATTTTAGTGAATGCATTAAAACAAGCTCGTGATGGTCGTTTACATATTTTATCTAAATTAACAGATACTATTGAAACTCCAAACGGAGACGTAAAAGCTCACGCTCCAAAAATGATAACTAGACGTATCCCTAATGATATGATTGGTGCATTTATTGGCCCAGGAGGTAAACATATTCAAGAGTTACAAAAAGATACTGAAACTACAATTGTAGTAACAGAAGATCCTGTAACAGAAGAAGGAATCATTGAAATTTTAGGTACTAAACCTGAAGGAATTGATGCGGTTACTTCACGTATCGAATCAATGTTATTTAAGCCACAAGTTGGTAGTGCTTATGAAGTAAAAGTAATTAAAATGTTAGATTTTGGTGCCGTTGTAGAATATATGGAGGCTCCAGGAAACGAAGTTTTATTACACGTAAGTGAATTAGCTTGGGAACGTACAGAAAATGTTTCTGATGTTGTAAATATGGGAGATGTTTTTGATGTAAAATATTTTGGAACTGACCCTAGAACACGTAAAGAAAAAGTTTCTCGTAAAGCTTTGTTACCAAAACCAGAAGGTTATGTAGCAAGACCACCTAGAGATGATAAAAGAAGTGGTGGCCGTGATAATAGAGGAAGAGATAATCGTGGACGTGACAATCGTCGTGATGATAGAAAACCAAGAGAAGATAAAAAAGAAGCATAGAAAACCTTCTTTATTAAAACAAAAAAACAACCTTATGGTTGTTTTTTTGTTTTAGACAAACACGTAAAAACAATCTTACTTTACTTTTTTTTTTAAAATTAAACTGTTTTTTTTATCCATCTTATTTTAGTTTTATTTTACTTTGCAATCTGCTCATGAAAATACAACGAACTACATATTTATCTATAGGGACAAACCAAGGTGATAAATTCAAAAACATTCAAAATGCAATAAATTTAATTGCTAATAAAGTTGGTGCAATTCAAAAAATTGCTTCAATATATAAAACTCCTTCTTTAGGTTTTGATGGCGCAGAATTTTATAATACCTGCATCAAAGTATCAACCTATTTACCTCCTGAAAGCTTAATAAAAACATTACTTATTATTGAAAAAGAATTAGGGAGATCTCCAAAAACAACTAAAGGTTACACAGATAGAATTATTGATATAGACATTGTCTTATTTGAAGATGAGATTATATTTTCTAAAAACCTTATTGTACCACATCCACGAATGTTAGAACGAAAGTTTGTATTAGTTCCGTTGGTTGAAATTGCTCGAAATACCCTTCACCCAATAGAAAAAAAACATTTATACATTTGTTTAAAAAACTGTATCGATAGCTCAAAAATAACACCTATCAAAAAACAATTAGAAAGACCTATTCCTATAACCGAAAAATATAATTACATAGCTATAGAAGGTAATATTGGCGCAGGAAAAACATCATTAGCAAATATGATGTCAGATGAGTTTAATGCCAAGATTGTATTAGAACGTTTTGCCGACAATCCGTTTTTACCAAAATTCTATGAAGATAATGAACGTTATGCTTTTTCTTTAGAAATGAGTTTTTTGGCAGACAGATACCAACAGTTATCTGATGATTTAGCACAATTTGATTTATTTAAAAACTTTATCGTTTCTGATTACTACATCTTTAAATCATTAATTTTTGCACAAGTTACTTTACAAAAAGATGAATATAAATTGTATCGTAAAATGTTCGATTTAATGTATAAAGAAATTACAAAACCTGACTTGTATGTATATTTATACCAAAATACAGATCGATTACTAGAAAATATTAAAAATAGAGGTCGTGAATATGAGCAAAATATTGAAGCTGAATATTTACAAAAAATTCACGATGGTTATAGTAACTTTATAAAAACACAACAAGATTTAAACATACTGATTATTGATGTTTCTGATTTAGATTTTGTAAACAACTTTGATGATTACCATTTTATAATTAATAAAATAAAAAATCATTCATAACAATCTCCTAAAACCAACAGCTATTGCTAAGCTCTATTTATTTCAATATTAATAATAGTCCCTCTTCCTTTTTTAGAATCCACCATTAACTTTCCATTAATCTTCTTTAATCTATTTTTTATATTTAGATACCCTAAGCCTTTTTTTGTTTCGTAAAAATTAAATCCAACACCATTATCTTCAAACATAATATTTAGGCGTTTTTTATCTGATAAATTTACATTTAACTCCATAAAAGATGCCTTTGCATGCTTAAGTGTGTTGGTTATTAATTCTTGAATAATTTTAAAAACTTCAGTTTTTATCTCTTGTGGTAAATCATCTATTTTTTTCTTAGGATGCGCTGTAAATGAAGCTATGATATTACTTGAGTCACCAATATTATTTAAGTACATTTCAATTTCATCACAAAAAACATCTCCTTTTTTTTGATCTGAAACTAATGAATGTGATATGTTTCTTACTTGAGTATAAGTATCATTTACTTGAATACTTACTTTTTTTATATAAGTTGGATTTGAAATTTTAGAACTGGCTAATTGCAATTTTATTGCAGCTAAATTCCCCCCAATACTATCGTGCAATTCTTGTGCTATTCTTTCACGTTCTAAATCTCTTCCGGTAATATTTGCTTTTATTAATTCTAGTTCTTTTTCTTTATATAACGTTGTTACTTTTTGTAAATTAATCTCTTTTTCTTTTTTATTTAATTCACTTTGAGCCTGTAAGCGCAAATAATAATTAATAAGCAAACCTATAACAAGAACAAGAAGAATTAAAAAAGAAATTAACATGAATTTTTTATTTTCTTTTTCTTTTTTCAAATTAAACTCCTGTAATTCTTGATCTTTTTTTAATAAGTCAATTTCTTTTTCCTTTTTTATAGTTTCATATCTAACTTCTAACTCATTAATTTTTTCTACTTTCTGTAACTGATTAATAGAATCTCGTATTTTAAAATACTTTGAGTTATGATAAAAAGCATCTTTATAATTTTTCCTTTTTATTGCCAGTACTTTTAACTTTTCATAAATTTTTAATTGTTTTGCTAATAAACCCAATTCTAATGCTCCAATAAGTGCGATACCATATGACAATTGGGCATTTTTATAATCTTTTAAAAAAAAATATACATTACCTAAACCTATTCTTGCCTCTATTTTTGTTTGATGAAACCCTTGTTTTTTACTAATTTTTATTGTCTCTGTATAAAACTCTTTTGCCTTACTTACTTGTTTTTGTTCTTGAGCATTGTTTCCTAAATTTAAAAGAATTGCCACCATTGCATTAGTGTTATTATCAATCAAACTCATATTATACGCTTTCTTAAAATAATTATCTGAAGCTTTATAATTTTTAAGTTCACCATAAATCATCCCCATATTTATATAACTTCCATAAGTAATTTCTTTATCTTCTTTATAACTTAAACATTCTTTAAAAAAACTAAGTGCTTTTTCTAACTCTCTTTCGTTATAATATACTAATGCCAATCCATGTGTATTAGCATAATATGAGTATTTTTCGTTATACTTTTGAGCCTCTTCAATTCCTTGTAAATACCATTTTTTACTTTCTTTATAAAGCCCTTTAACATTATAGTTTTTACCTAAAAGATTACAAACAGTTGCTTTTCTTCTTGCTTTTATTGAATCACTACCTTGTGTATTAAATTTAAGCGATTTTTTTGCATAAATTATTGATGAGTCTATTGCGACTTTTCTATTAAAGTAATAGGCTAAAATTATATTCTTATTCATTAAAGCATAACGAGACTTAAAAATTTCTTCTGAATCTTTAGCTATTAAATATGCTTTATCTTCTTCATTATTATTTAATAAATAAAAAGCTTTTTGAATTTGTTTTACTTCGTTTTCACTTTTAACTCCCCTTAAACTATTGTTTTGGCTATTAACAGTAATCGTAATTAAAATTAAAAATAAGGTTAGGTATTTAATCATAATCAAAAATAATTATCCTTTAACAAAAAAAGCAGCTTAAAAGCTGCTTTTTTTATTTTTTAAGTTCAAGTTTCTCTGCAAAATAATCACAAAAATCTCGCATAGTCGCACTCATTTTTTCGTCATTTGTTGCTCTTTCAAATGAACCTGCCATAGATACTAATGTTTGATGATAAAATTGTTTCATTTCATCAACAGGCATATCTTTTGTCCATAAATCCATACGCAAAGTATCTTTTTTCTTATGATCCCATACAGATAGCATTATCGCTTTTGAAGGCTCATTACTAATTCCACCATCCTCTGCATTCCATGAAATTTCTTCCGGAATTTTATTTTCATCTAATCCTACCTTAAAAGTTATTTTAGAAGTGTGTTCTATCGCCATTATTTCCTTGGTTTGTATTTTGATTTTTTGAAGATTTCAACTTCATTTTTTTGTACTAACTCTTGCAAAGATACATCATTCTTTTGCATATAAGATCGTACTATTTGCCAACCGATAAACTCAGCTATTCGACCAGGAGATTGCCTATCTTGCTCCATATAGAATTTAGAAAAAGGCGCAATATCTAAAAATCGTTTATCTAATTCCTTACTAGTACTATACAACATATCTTTTTCAACAAAATACTTCCAAATTTGCTCTTCGTTACTCTTAGCCCAGTCAAGTTTTGTTTTAGAAAAACCTATTTTTTGTGCATCTAACACATTTGGTAAATAAGCGTCTAACAGATACATTTTTTTACCTTTATAAATCATTTTGTTTATAAAATCACGTTGCTTTCTATGTAATATTTGAGCATTTATAATGGACTTTGCTACATCAACTACAATATGTTCTTTTTCATTATTATGTTTAACGTAATCTGGATAATCATTATAAAATCGATGTTTTTTACCTAAATAAGCATCCAACGAAATTAGCAACAAACTATCTGCATATACAATTCGGTTATCATAATCAATATTAGTTAACATTGTAATTACTCTTGGGCTTTTAAACTTAGAGTTGTAATACTTTACGTGTTTAAAAAGTGACGTTAATTCCTCCGTTAATTTACCAATACTACCATATACTTTTTGCGTTTCAGTAAACAACTCTCTTTCATCCTTATCATGCATCTTATTTATCCAAACACTATCTGGTTGTTTAGGAAACAATAAAGGATATTTTGTTTTTAATTGATTTAATTGATTAGGTTTTGTTGTGTAAAAATCAACATCAAACCTATCAATATTCACATTTGTTTTTATTGTAGAAACATCTATATTTAATTTAAAACTTGTTTCTTTTTGACAAGAAATTAAACTTAAAACTAAAACACAAAGTGCTAAAATTTTTCTCATGAACTTTAGTATATTTACATTTAACATTACAACGTCGAAATTACTAAAATAGTTTATATCAATTTTATATAAACGCTTATAAAATCTGTTTAATTATGAATGCATCAAAAGTATCAGAACATATTGTACAATGGTTAAAAAACTACGCTACTAATTCAGGAGTAAACGGGTTTGTTGTTGGTATTTCAGGTGGTATTGATAGTGCGGTTACCTCAACTTTGTGTGCATTAACTGGTTTACCTACTTTATGTGTTGAATTGCCAATTCATCAAGCTGCAAGTCAAGTAAACAGAGCCAATGAGCATATTAAACAATTAAAAGATCGTTTTAATAACGTTACTGAAGCTGAAGTCAACCTGACTAGTACTTTTGAAGATTTTAAAACAGTAGTTCCTAAAGCCGAAGTTTCTGCTAAAACCGACTTAGCATTAGCAAACACAAGAGCTCGTTTACGCATGACAACGCTGTATTACTTTGCTGGTTTACGCGGATTATTAGTTGCCGGAACGGGTAATAAAGTAGAGGATTTTGGTGTCGGTTTTTATACTAAATATGGTGATGGTGGTGTTGACTTAAGTCCAATTGCCGATTTAGTAAAATCTGAAGTATATGCTTTAGCTGCACATTTAAACGTACCAAATTCAATTCAAAAAGCACAACCTACCGATGGTTTATTTGGTGATAGCAGAACTGATGAAGATCAAATAGGTGCTTCATACGACGAATTAGAATGGGCTATGCACATGCAAGATTTAGGTAAAAACAATACTGACTTTACTGGCAGAGAATTAGAAGTTTTTAAAATATATACTCGTCTAAACAGTATTAATCAGCATAAAATGACTCCAATTCCTATTTGCGAAATACCAAAAAGCTTAAAGTAAATTCAAAAACATCATTTGACGTTTAATTTTTTGATATGTCTGTTTTTTATATCCGTTAGAAATTTTTACTGGCAATAATATCAAGAGCCTTAAAAGCTCTAAGAAATGTAATATATTTTTCATGATTTTTCTTTTTCATTGTAAACTTACAAAAAAGAAATTATAAAAATAAATTAACAACAAAAGTTAAACTACACGGTTTAACTTTTCAAAAAGACGCTTTTTAAGATCTGTATAATTAGAAATTTCCTCTAAATCAAGTACTGCATTTTGCGTTTGTACTTCGTGCATCATTTCTTTAATTTTTTCTTCTATTAAAATCCTTCGTAAATTTAAGGTTGCATCTGAAACCAATTTTGGAAGAATTTTAATTGTTTCGGTTACAAAAATTTCTTTTCGTTCCCAATCACTTAACGAATATTTTTCTTCATCCATTAAAATATTAGTTACTAAACTTGATATTTCTTGGTTTTCGTGCATTATTAATTGATCAATAGAAATTTTTTCATCTTGATTTAATTGGTGTACCAATTGATAATATGTTAGTTTAAAAATTTCATTTGCAAACTCAATTTCATCTTCTTGCAAATTTAAATACAACTCGTTTGATACGGTATTTTGATACTCTTCTTTTTCTAAAACAGGTCGTCCTTTTTCATCAACACCATCTACCCAGTTTACAAAATCAACAACTTCGTTACCGTATAACAATAAAATTCTAATAATTTCTTTTTCAAGAATATTTAGTTGATCTATTTTCTGTGTTGATTTTCCGCCCCCTTTTATCAAGCCCATTTTACCTTGCTCTTTCTCATACAAGTATTCAGCTGGTGGTTGACTTGAATTATTATTGACTTGACTTCCTTTATTTGACTTAGCCAAACCTTTAGTTAACAATTGTGCTAACTCACTAAATAAAACACGCTCAGAAATATCCATAATACGCGCACATTCTTGCACATATACTTCTCGCTGTATTCCATCAGGAATTTTAGAAATACTCGTAACAATATCACGAATTAATCCCGCTTTTTTAACAGGGTCGTTTGCTGCTTCTTTCATCAACAAAGACACTTTAAACTCGATAAAATCTTGTGATTTTTCGGCTAAATATTCTTTTAATTCAGCTGTTGAATGTGCTTTTGCAAAACTATCTGGATCTTCTCCTTCAGGAAAAGAAACCACTTTTACATTCATTCCCTGCTCTAAAATTAAGTCGATTCCTCTAATAGAAGCTCTAATTCCGGCAGCATCACCGTCAAATAAAACGGTAATGTTTTTTGTTAATCTATTTACCAACCTAATTTGATCGGCTGTTAATGCAGTTCCTGATGAAGCAACCACATTTTCTACACCTGATTGGTAAAAAGAAATTACATCAGTATACCCTTCTACCAAATAACAATTATCTTGTTTTGCGATTTCTTTTTTGGCATGATAAATTCCGTATAAAATTTTACTTTTATGGTAAATATCACTTTCGGGTGAATTTAAATATTTTGCAGCTTTTTTATCATTAGTTAATATTCTACCACCAAATCCTAAAATACGCCCCGACATACTGTGTATAGGAAACATTACACGTCCTTTAAAACGGTCGAACTTTTTTATTTGTGGACCACCCTCTTTTACGATTGTTAATCCGGTTGATTTTAAATATTTTAAATCATACCCTTTAGCTAATGCTGCATTGGTAAAATTATCCCACTCATCTTTACAATACCCTAAATCGAACTTTTCGATAATATCTTCTCTAAATCCTCTTTCTTTAAAGTACGACAATCCAATTGCGCGTCCTTTTTGAGTATTCATTAATATATCATGAAAATAATCTTTGGCAAATTTAGAAGCCAAAAACATGCTTTCCCTTTCGTTAAGTTGTTTTTTTTGCTCGTCGGATTGTTCGGTTTCTTCTATTTCAATATTATATTTCTTAGCAAGCCATTTTATGGCTTCAGGATAAGTATAATGTTCGTGTTCCATTAAAAAAGAAACAGCATTTCCTCCTTTTCCTGTACTAAAATCTTTCCATATTTGTTTTACTGGCGATACCATAAACGATGGGGTTCGCTCATCGGTAAACGGACTGAGCCCTTTAAAACTACTTCCTGATTTTTTTAACTGCACAAACTCTCCTATCACCTCTTCTACTTGGGCTGCTTCAAAAACTCTTTCTATGGTTTGTTGGGTTATCATATAGTATAAAATATAGCGAACAAATATACTCGTTTTATATATTTTGATGATTAAAAAGAAATCTCTTATCTATTTTATTTGCTAAAAACTTATAAATATATAGTTTTGCTACAAATTATCAATCATGAAAACATATATATCATTCATATTTACAATATTATTAACTATAAATGTAGCTTCGCAAGAAACTATTACTATTCCTGATATTGGTTTGGAGGAATGTTTAATCGACTTAGGAATTGATTCTAACGGATTAAACGGAAGTATTTTAGTTAGTGATGCTAGATATGTTGTTAACTTAAACATTAACGACCCTATAACCAATAAGTTATTACCAAACGTACACTCTAAAGTTAAAGATTTAACAGGTCTTGAAAGCTTTCCTAATTTAAAACGTATTGACTGTTTTGGAAATAATATTACAAAAATTGATTTATCTAAAAGCACTTCTATTACTTTTTTAAATTGTAGCGATAATAAAATTGAGCGCCTTGATCTTCGAAACAATACCGAATTGGTTTATGTAAGTTGTGATAACAATGAGTTAACGGAGCTTATTCTTGGAGACAACAAAAACCTTGAAAGTTTATACTGTAGTTTTAATCGCATTTCTAAATTAGATGTTAAAGGTTGTACTAAGTTAGAAAGTTTAGATGCTACTAGTAATGAAATTGACGCCATTGTTGTAAACAACGTACAGCGTAATAATATTCCTCAAGCATGGTATAAAGACGACACAGCTTACTACACTACAAATGCTACTGTAAGTACCCCTACTTCAACTATAATTAAAAAAGAAAAAGCAATTGTACAACAACCTAGTGTTGTAAAAAAACAACCGACACAGAATAACACTTCAAAAGAAAGTGCCTCTAATTATTATGAAAAATTTCAACTTTCTGTAGTTACCGAATATGATAAACTTGTTTTAACAGCTGCACATTTACAAAGTAAAAAAGAGGAATTGCAACGAAAATACAGCTTAAACCCAGCACAACTTACCCAATGGCTTGCTAAATATGCTAGTTTATTAACTACAGAAAGTGTAACAAAAACAACTGATGTTGGACTTCCTGCTAAATTTACGCCTGCTTATTATGCTAAATTTAAAAAATCTGTGGTAGAAGAATATGAAAAAGCTATTCTTACACCAGCTTACCTACAAAGTAAAAAAGAGGAAATTCAGAAAAAATATAATTTAAACGCAAATCAATTTACCGAGTGGATTAATTTACTTGGTAACGCTGCTCTTAAAGTAAAAACGACACCTGTTTCAGAAAATTCTGAAAGCTATTATACAAAGTTTAAAAAGTCGGTAGCTAAAGAATATGAATATTTAGTTTTAAACACTGTTTACTTACAAAGCAAAAAAAACATTGTGCAAAAAAAATATAATTTAACCAATGCACAGCTTACTGAATGGATTCAAAAACACAGTAAAATAAGAACTCGTTAAATATTTTTTAAGCAAATAAAAAAAGCACCTTATAAAAATAAGGTGCTTTTTTTGTAACTATTCATTGTAAGTCTATTACGAAGCAGCTCTTAATTTCTTTAAAGCCGATTTTGTTATTTTAGCTTCAGCATACTCTTTTGTTATTATTAATTCTTTTTCATCAGAACTAGGCATATCAAACATCGCATCTGTTAAAATAGCTTCACATAACGAACGCAATCCACGAGCACCTAATTTATATGCTACCGCTTTATCTACAATATATTGTAAAGCTTCTTCGGTTAAACTAAATACAACATCATCCATTAAAAACAATTTTGTATACTGTTTAATAATCGAGTTTTTAGGTTCCGTTAAAATAGCCCTTAACGTTTCTGCATCTAACGGGTTCATGTGACTTAATACTGGCAAACGACCAATGATTTCTGGAATCAATCCAAAAGATTTTAAATCTGATGGAATAATATATTGTAATAAATTATCCTCATCTATTTTATCTTCATCTATTGATGCGCTGTACCCTACAGCTTGCATATTTAAACGCTTGCTAATAACTCTGTCTATTCCAGAAAAAGCACCGCCTGCAATAAATAAAATATCTTTAGTATCTACCTCAATAAATTTTTGATCAGGATGCTTTCTTCCTCCTTTAGGAGCTACATTTACCACTGACCCTTCTAATAATTTTAATAATGCTTGTTGCACTCCTTCACCAGAAACATCTCTAGTTATTGATGGATTATCGCCTTTACGCGCAATTTTATCAATTTCATCGATAAAAACGATTCCTCTTTGGGCTTTTTCTACATCATAATCTGCAGCTTGTAGTAAACGACTCAAAATACTTTCAACATCTTCACCTACATAACCTGCTTGTGTTAAAACTGTAGCATCAACAATAGAGAATGGTACATTTAACATTTTAGCAATAGTACGGGCTACTAATGTTTTACCAGTACCTGTTTCACCAACTAAAACAATGTTCGATTTTTCTATCTCAACCTCATCAGCATCATCTTTTGCTTGCAATAATCTTTTGTAATGATTGTAAACAGCTACTGCCATTGCTTTTTTAGTAGCATCTTGCCCGATAATATATTCATCTAAAAAACCTTTTATTTCTAATGGTTTTTTTAATGTTAAATCTTTAGACAATCCATCAGTTTTAGCTTCAGTTATTTCTTCCTCTACAATTCCGTGTGCTTGCTCTATACATTTGTCACAAATATGCGCATCCATACCAGCGATTAACAAATCGGTTTCTGGTTTTTTACGCCCACAAAAGGAACATTGTAAGTTTTCTTCTTTCGACATCTTATTTTCTTTTGGCTTTAGGCCTTGAGCTAAAAAGCACACTCTTAATTAACAGCGTGTGTTTTTAACGTAAGCTTAAGGCAAGTATTTTATTTTCTTGTTAAAATTTCATCAACCATTCCGTACGCTTTTGCTTCGTCGGCTTTCATCCAATAATCACGATCAGAATCGGCATGTACTTTATCAAAAGGTTGCCCTGAATGATTTGCTATAATATTGTATAATTCGGTTTTTAATTTTCCGATTTCTTTTACAGTAATTTCCATATCAGATGCTTGTCCTTGTGCGCCTCCTAATGGTTGGTGAATCATGATACGTGAATGTGGTAAAGCTGATCGTTTTCCTTTTTCGCCAGCACACATTAATACAGCTCCCATTGATGCTGCCATACCTGTACAAATTGTTGCTACATCTGGCTTAATAAATTGCATGGTATCATAAATACCTAAACCAGCATATACTCCACCTCCTGGTGAATTGATGTAAATTGAAATATCTTTATTAGCGTCTACACTTTCTAAAAATAATAATTGTGCTTGAATTACATTAGCTACTTGATCGTTAATACCAGTACCTAAAAAGATAATTCTATCCATCATTAAACGAGAAAAAACATCCATTTGTGTAATGTTCATTTGACGTTCTTCCATTATATATGGCGTTAAACTACTGGTTACTTTACCTAAATATGTACTGTTTATTCCGTGGTGCTTTGTTGCGTATTTTTCAAATTCTTTTCCGTAATCCATTCTAAAAATGTTTTTTGGGTTATAAAGTTGTAAATATAAGAACTATTTAGTTAGTATTTTACTACTGTTTATGGCTAAAAAAACCTGAATTTACATTCAGGTTTCTTATGTTTTTTTTTGTCTTTACGAAGGGCTAATTAAAACAATTTAGTTTTTAATAAACAGGTTGTTTTACTCTTCGCAATGACATTTATTTATATACTTCTTTGATGAAATCTTCGTACGAAAGTTCTTTCGAATCGAAACTCATGTTTTCTTTATAAAAAGCTAATAATTTTTGGCTAATTAATTGCGATTGTAATTTTTGAGCTTCTTCTTGATTTTGTAACACTCTACCAGCAATATCGTCTAATTCTTTTTCTTCTGGGTTCATGTTACCAAATTGTGCCATTTGCGAACGGATAAATCCTTTTGCATAGTCTACCAATTCTTTATAATCTAATTTGATATCGTTATCCTTCATAACCTTTCCTTCGATTAATTGGTAACGTAATCCTTTTTCAGATTTGTTATATTCTTCAACAGCTTCTTCAGCAGTTAACTGTTTTTCACCAGCAGTTTGTAACCACTTTTGTAAAAACTCAACAGGTAAATCAAACTTTGTATTTTCTACTAAGTTTTCAGTAATTGCGTTTAACAATTGCTGATCTGCTTGTTGTTGAAATTGCTTTTCAGCATCTTCTTTAATTTTATCTTTTAAATCAGAAACTGTGCTTACACTTCCGTCAGCAAATAACTTATCAAATAATTCTTTATCTAACTCTGCTGCTTCTGTTTCAGTAATTTCTTCAATAGTAAAAGTTACAGGAACATCTAATTCGTGAACATCATCATGAGAAACTCCTAAAGCTCCTTGTAATTTATGTTCGTCTTCAAATAAGTTTTTAGTTTTTAATTCTAAAACATCACCAACTTTGGCACCAACAAACTTTTTTAAGTTTGTTTTTCCTTTAATATCTTTTACAGAAACAGTTGATTTCTTATTGATTTCTTTCTCTTCGTTTATAAATGTACCTGTTACGTTTGCTGTTTCAGTAGCTTCTTCTTTAGCTATCATTTTACCGTAACGAGTTTGAATATTCTCAACCTCTTTGTCTAATAACTCATCAGTAGCAACGATGTTATATTGGGTAACTTTATTTTTAGGCTTTAAGTTTACATCAAACTCAGGCGCTAATCCTAATTCGAATTCAAAAGAAAACTTTTCAGCATCCCAATTAAAATCGTCTTGAACTCTTGGTAACGGGTTTCCTAAAATATCTAATTTTTCTTCTGTTAAATATTTATTTAATGATTCTTGTAAAAGCTTATTTACTTCATCAATCATTATTGATTTTCCGTATTGCTTTTTTACCATTCCCATTGGTACTTGACCTTTTCTAAATCCTGGAATGTTTGCTGTTTTACGGTAATCGTTTAATTGCTTTGTTACTTTAGCTTGATAATCTTCAGCAACTATATCAACTTTTACAACTGCATTTAACGCATCTACGTTTTCTTTTGTAATATTCATCTTAAAATAAGTTTCTTTAAAATCGGGTGCAAAATTACTATTTTATTTTTTTAGAAACAAGCTATTTGCTACTAAGAACAAACACTGTTTTTAATCTTTTATATACTGATAATCAAATTATTATTTACGCTTGCTTTTAACTGAATTTTTACGCTTTTTTTTCTTCATCTAACAACGAAAATAAGAACGACCTAAATACTGACAATAATATACTAAACAAGAGCGCTGTAAAAAATCCATTTACTACAAAACCTCCTACTAAGTTACTAGCAAACAAAATAATTACGGCGTTTATCACAAATAAAAACAACCCTAATGTTACAATGGTAGCTGGTAATGTAAAAAACACCAACAACGGGCGAACAAACATATTTAACAACGAAATTACCACTGCTACAAGCATGGCTGTTATATAATTTGTTACTGTTACACCTGGCAAAATGCTTGCTAATATAATAACTGCTAGTGCTGTTAATAATAATTTTAAAAATAGTTTCATTACTTTTATTTTTTATAATCAATTGCGATAATCATACCAAAATTAATAAACTGTAATTTTGGCAGTTATACAAAAATAAACTCAGCAATTAAATATTATTAAAGTAATCTCTTTACCTATAACTAAAAACACTTGTTCTCTTATATTTACAAGCCTACTTTATTTTATTAGTTTAAAAAACTAATAACTTCATTATAAAAGCCCTTAGGATTTTCAGCATGCAGCCAATGCCCTGCGTTGGCTATTTTTTTTATGGTCGAATTCGGGAAATGAGCTTCAATAATTGGCGCTTCATTTGATGAAATATATCCTGAATTTTCACCTTTTAAAAACAAAGTCTCTCCTTCAAAAATGGTAAAAGATGGCAATGCAACGCCTACTTCATTATTATTTTCTGTTAAGGATGATAAATTAAATCGGAAAGCCAATTCAGTTTTTGTTTTTCTGTATACACTTTTCATCAAAAACTGACGTACACCAATTTCAGGGATCAAGGTTGCTAATTTTTCATCAATTAGTTTACGAGAGTTTTGAATCGTAAAATCAATCGAATTCAACGCATCTAAAATATCATGATGATGTGGTGGATACATTTTTGGTGAAATATCTGCAACCACTAACTTATCAACTAACTTAGGATATTCCGTAGCAAATAACATTACTGTTTTTCCTCCCATTGAATGCCCTAGTAAATTTACCTTTTCTAAATTATGATGCGTTATATAATTATACAAATCATCTACCATTAATTCATAATTAAATTCATCAGAATGAAAACTACGTCCATGATTACGTTGATCTATTAAATGCACTTCAAACCCATCTTCAGCAAGTTGATTGGCATGAGTTTTCCAATTATCCCCCATTCCAAAATACCCGTGCAAAATCAATAACGGATTTCCTGCTCCTAAAATTTTTGAATGTAAAATTTGCATCTTATTGTAATCTATGTAAATACATATTCACTACATTTTCTAACCCTAAATATAATGCTTCAGAAATAAGTGCATGTCCTATTGAAACCTCGGCTAAATTTGGAATATTTTGTTTGAAAAATTTAATATTTTCTAAACTTAAATCATGCCCTGCATTGACTCCTAAACCTAAATCGTGCGCTAAAATTGCAGCATCGGCATATTGTTTTATTGCATTTTTATTTCCTAAATCATATTGCGTTGCAAAAGCTTCGGTATATAATTCAATACGGTCTGCTCCTGTTTTTGCTGCCGCTTCAATCAAGTTTAAATCCGTATCAATAAAAATTGACGTTCTTATTCCTGCGTTTTTAAACTCAGCAATTACCTCTTGTAAATAAGATTGGTTTTTTATCGTATCCCAACCTGCATTTGAAGTAAGTTGCGATACACTATCAGGCACTAAAGTTACTTGTGTTGGCTTAATTTCTAAAACCATTTTAGTAAATTTATCAATCGGGTTCCCTTCAATATTATATTCGGTAGTTACTAATGATTTTAAATCATACGCGTCTTGATAACGAATATGACGCTCATCTGGTCGTGGATGAATTGTTATTCCCTCTGCACCAAACTCTTGAATATCTTTAGCTACTTTTAATAAATTAGGTGTATCTCCACCTCTAGAATTACGTAATGTTGCAATTTTATTAATATTTACACTTAACTTTGTCATGTCATTAAAATTAAACCACAAAGGTAAATCATTAAAACATTTTAAACTATATTCGTAATAATGAATATCAACGACTTTATATTAGACGAAATAAAAGCACTTACTTCAAAAAACACTGTAAAATGTGCTCAGAAAATATGTAAAAATCTGCCGATAACCCATATTCCGATTATTGATGATGGAAAACTAATTGGCTGTCTACCAGAAAGTGATATTCAAACCATTGAAAACAAAGATCAAGAACTTAGTGAATATTCTTATTTATTTGATCATTTTCACACCAATGAAGAAGCTACTTTATTAGATTTAATTGTGCTTTTTGCAGACAATGATTGTAATTTAATTCCTGTTTTAAACAAAGAAATGAATTACGTAGGTTATTATGAGTTAAGTGATATTTTGGATGCTTTTGCCGACAGTCCTTTTTTACACAACGAAAGTGAAACTTTAATCGTTAATAAAAACAAAAACGATTATTCAATGAGTCAGATTGCACAAATAGTTGAAACAACTAATGGCAAGCTACTTGGTTTTTATATTTCATCTGAAAATCAAGACAATATTCAAATCACTTTAAAAATAATTACTGATGAAATAAATGAAATTATTCAAACTTTTAGAAGGTATGACTATAATGTAATTACGCAACATAAAGATGATTTTTACCTAGAAGAATTAAAGGACAGAGCCTCTTATTTGAAAAAATATTTAGACATGTAAGTTTTACATATCTTTTAACAAAACATTATTACAAGTGAAAAAAGTAGCTATTTACGGTCAAGCTTATACAATATCAGCAGAAAAAGAAATTAAAATCTTACTCGCTGTTTTAGAAAAAAACAATATTGTTGTTTTTTTTGAAAAAGATTTCTACGACCTACTTACTAACAACAACATTATAACCAAAAAACACCCTACTTACACTCACTTTAAAGAGCTTTCTAATTCATTTGACGCCATGTTTTCAATGGGTGGTGATGGTACAATTTTAAGAGCTGTTACCTATATTAGAGATTTAAATATTCCTGTTTTAGGAATCAATACAGGAAGATTAGGTTTTTTAGCAACCGTTCAAAAAGACCAAATAGAAGAATCGGTTGACTTATTACTGGCAAACAAGTATTCTATTCAAGAAAGGTCTTTATTACAAATAACAACAACACCACAAGCTAAAGAGTTTACAGAATTAGACTTTGCTTTAAATGAAATAACAATTGCTCGTAGAAATACGACTTCGATGATTGGAGTAAAAACATATTTAAATAAAGAATACTTAACAAACTACTGGGCAGATGGACTCATTGTATCCACCCCAACAGGTTCTACCGGATATTCGCTAAGTTGTAACGGACCAGTGATTTTACCAGATTCTAAAAGCCTTGTAATTACTCCTATTGCGCCACACAACTTAAACGCAAGACCCATGGTAATTCCTGACAACACTTTAATTCAATTAGAAGTTAGCGCCCGCGAAAAAGATTTTTTAATATCATTAGACTCTCGTATTACAACAGTTTCAGAAGGAACAAAAATTAAAATACAAAAAGCTAATTTTTCTATAAAAAGCATCTTATTACAAAATCAATCCCATTTAAAAACATTGCGCGAAAAGTTATTATGGGGAGAAGATACTCGTAATGAGTCTTCATAATTATAACTATTCACAATAAAATCAATAAAAAAAAGTTAATCAAAAAGACAGATTATTAACTTTTTAAAGCAAATTCATTTCCCTATATTTGCACGCTATTTTTCAACATGAAGAAATATTTTTTATTCATACTACTTGCTATTACAGCAATTACATTACAATCACAAACTCACGAAGTAGGTGTATTTCTAGGCGGATCTAATTACGTAGGTGATATAGGTAGAACAAACTACATATACCCCAATAAAGTAGGTGCAGGATTAATTTATAAATATAATTTAAACCCTAGAATAGCTTTACGAGGTACTTACACGTATATTCCTGTTTCAGGAAACGATAAAGATGCAGAAAACTTATTTCGTAAAAATAGAGGAATACAATTCTCTAACAATATACATGAATTTGCCGCTGGTATAGAATTTAACTTTTTTGATTATAATATCAGTAATTACAACACCACTTTTACACCTTATTTATTAGCAGAAATTGCGGTATTTAACTACAGTAGCCCTATTGAAAGAACATCACCAACGACAATTCGTTTAAAAAATAAATTTTCATATTCATTACCCGTAGGTATTGGAATTAAAGGAAGATTAGACGATCATTTTGCTATTGCTTTAGAAACTGGAGTTCGATTTACTTTAGTAGATGATATTGATTTTACAACAAAGAAAATAAATAGTTTAAATTTTGGAGGTACAGGAAACGACTGGTATATGTTTACAGGAGTTTCTATTGTTTATTCCTTCGGAAGACCACCTTGTTACAAAGGATTAGCAGAATAATATGACGGAACAACAACATCGTATTAATTTACAAAAAGTACCAAATCACATTGCTGTTATTATGGATGGTAATGGCAGATGGGCTAAAGGAAAAGGAATGCAACGTGTTTTTGGGCACCGAAACGCTTTAACTGCTATTCGCGAAACTGCTGACGCGGCCTCTGAAATAGGTGTTAAAAACCTTACACTTTATGCTTTTTCAACAGAAAACTGGAACAGACCAAAATTAGAAGTAGATGCTTTAATGACCCTATTGGTTAACACTTTAAAAAAAGAATTACCAGATTTTCAACGTAAAAACGTAAAAGTAAATGCTATTGGTAATATCAATAGCCTACCTAGTAATGCTCAAAAAATACTAACAAAAGTAATTACAGAAACTAAAAACAATACAAAAATTACTTTAACCTTTGCTTTAAGCTATGGTTCAAGAGAAGAAATTGTTAATACAATCAAAAACATATCTAAAAAAGTTGTTAATAACGAACTAGATATTGAAAAAATAGATGAAAAAATTATAAATAACCATTTATATACGTTTAATTTGCCCGACGTTGATTTAATGATACGTACAAGTGGGGAACAAAGAATTAGTAATTTTTTACTTTGGCAAATTGCATATGCCGAACTATATTTTACCGAAACCCTATGGCCCGACTTTAGAAAAGAACACCTTTTTGAGGCTGTAATAGATTATCAAAATAGAGAGAGAAGATTTGGAAAAACAAGTGAACAGATTGAGACCAATGATGAATAAATATTCTTATATAGTAGTATTTTTAATCGCTTTTTTATCAGCGAAAACACAAGCACAAAACACAATAGTTAAAGATAGTACTGCTAACAGCAATATTATTCCCTACAAAAAAGGGGAGCAATATATTCTAGGAGGTATTACTGTTACAGGTTTACAAAAATTCAGTGAACAAACCATAAGAGTTTATACTGGCTTGATTGATGGACAGCCTATAAAACTTCCAGGAGATAAACTTACTAGTGCTATAAAAAAGCTTTATGAAAGTAAACAATTTAGTGATGTAGATGTTTATTTATCAAAAAAAGATGGAGAAACTGTTTATCTTTTATTTGATGTTACAGAATTACCTCAGTTAACCGATATATCAATTTCAGGTGTTAGCAAATCTAAAGCAAGAGATTTAAAAAAAGAAACTGAGCTAAAAAAAGGTGTTATGGTTACCGATAACCTAATTATAACTACCAGAAACTTTATTAAGAAAAAATACACCGACAAAGGTTTTTTAAAAACAAAAGTATCTTTAACAACTAAAAAAGATACTACTGACATTAACACCGTTAGTATGAATATTTTTATTGATAAAGGGAGACGTATAAAAATTAAAGAAATTAACTTTATTGGTAACCAAGCAATGTCTAACAGCGCTTTACGTGGGTTAATGAAAAACACTAAACGTAAAGTTTTAGGTCGTTTTTGGAAATCATCAAAATATGTGTTAGATGACTACAAGACTGACTTAGAAAGCATACTTGAAAAATACAGTGAAACAGGATATCGAGACGCACGTATTATATCTGACAACCTTACTTGGAATGATGACAATACCATTAATTTAGAAATTGTATTAGAAGAAGGTCGTCAATACCGATTCAAAGAAATTAAATTCATAGGTAACAAAGAATATTCTAATGAATTTTTACACAGCTTATTACGTATTGAAAAAGGTGATATCTATAACGGTAAAGTTTTAAAAGAACGTATTTCAGGTGATGGAACCCCTAACTCTCAAGATATTCAAACCTTATACCATAACAATGGATACTTATTTTCTCAAATAAACGCAATTGAAACAAAAGTTAGTAATGATTCTATTACTGTTGAGGTTCGTATACGTGAAGATGAGCAAGCTACCATAAAGAAGGTAAGCGTAGCAGGTAACGATAAAACAAATGACCATGTTATTTATAGAGAATTACGTGTAAAACCAGGAGATTTATTTAGCCGTCAAAACATCATTCGTTCTATACGTGAAATTGGACAATTAGGTTTTTTTGATGCAAATGTAACCCCTGATGTAAAGCCAAATTATCAAAATAAAACAGCTGACATTGAATTTTCTGTAGCAGAAAAGGGAGGTAGTCAAATAGAACTACAAGGTGGTTATGGTGGTGGATCTTTTATAGGTACACTAGGGTTATCTTTTAATAATTTTTCTATTAGAAATATCTTTAACAAAGAAGCTTATAAACCATTACCTATGGGAGATGGACAAAAGTTATCACTTCGTTTACAAACTAGTAGAACTTACAATACCTATAGTTTTTCTTTTACAGAACCATGGTTAGGGGGTAAAAAACCACAATCATTATCTTTTTCTGTATACTTATCAAATCAATATAGATACGACTACAACACAAACTCTGTTGATAAAAATCAAAGCTTAAGTATTATTGGAGCATCTGTAGGCTTAGGTAAACGTTTAACTTGGCCAGATGATTACTTTTCATTGTCACAAACTATAAGTTATCAAAGAATAGATCTACAAAACTATGGCTACAGAGTAGGCTCATCTAATGATGTTATTAGTGATGGTAACTTAAATAATCTAGCCTATACAGTTGCTTTCGGGCGAAATTCTGCGGGACCTACTTTAATTTTCCCAACCTATGGTTCAGACTTTTCACTAAGTGCTAAAGCTACATTTCCATACTCTTTGGTTAATGGAAAAGATTATACAGAACCTGATTTCCCTACAGATGATGAAAGACAAGCTTATTTGTCTGATAAATATAAATGGCTAGAATACTACAAAATTACTGCGAAAGGTAAATGGTATACATCATTAGCTAATAAATTAGTGTTAATGTCTAATTTTGAAATGGGGTATTTAGGTTCTTACAATGACAAACTAGGCTTAACTCCTGTAGAAAGATATTTTGTAGGAGGTGATGGTATAGCACAAGGACAACTAGATGGTCGTGAAACAATCGGTTTAAGAGGATATGAAAACAATAGAATATCATCTATTGACGGAGGTTCTATTTACAATAAATTTCAAATGGAATTACGTTATTCTATAACTGATAAACCTTCTGCATCAATATATACTTTAGGATTTTTAGAAGCAGGAAACTCTTATGACAATTTTAGTGATTTTAATCCGTTTAAATTAAAACGTTCGGCTGGTATGGGTATTCGTATTTTTATGCCTGCCTTTGGTTTATTAGGTATTGATTTTGCTCATGGGTTTGATCCACTACCTGGATCAACTGAAAAGTCTGGTTGGCAAACACATTTTATTATTGGAAGACAGTTCTAAAACCTTACATTTGTAACGCTTGTAGTTTTTTGGCACGGTTTTTTCTAAATACATTTTATCAAGATGAAAAAAAACATTTTAGCACTCGTTCTTTTACTTATTACCAGTATCACTGTTGCACAAAAAGGACAACGTATAGCATATATTGACATGGAGTACATTCTTCAAAATATTCCAGAATATTTGGAAGCACAAAACTCATTAGATGCAAAAGTTGAAAAATGGAGAACTAAATTAGACAAAGAAGCTAGGGCTATAGAAGTTTTAAAAACTGACTTAACAAATGAAAAGGCTATTTTAACAAAAGATTTAATTGATGAACGCGAAGAAGACATCACAATTAAACATGAATCTTTACGCAGATTAGAATCATTATATTTTGGTCCTAAAGGGGATATGTATAATTTAAGAAAACAATTAATTAAACCTATTCAAGATCAAGTTTTTAACGCCGTACAAACAATTGCCGCTAGAAAAAAATATGATTTCGTATTTGACAAGTCAGGTGAATTAGTTATGCTATATTCAAACAAAAAACACGATATTAGCGACCTTATTGTTAAAATGATTAATATTGATCAGAAAAAACAAGAAAAGAAAGATAAAATAGCAGCTAAAAAAGAGTTACTTAAAAATGAAAGTTTAACTGATGAGCAAAAAGATAAAATAGCTAAAAAGAAAGCACTTAGATCTAAAAAAGAAGCAGACCGGTTAGCTAAAATAAAACTCATCGAAGAAAAAAGACAAGCTAAATTAAAACTGAGAGCTGATAAGAGAAGGTTGCTGAAACAGAAAAAGGATGCATTAAAAAAAGCACAAGAAGAGGTTAAAAAGAAAGCAACAACAGAAGAGAATAAATAAATCAAGAATAAAGAACATAAATTAAATTAAAACAAAGATGAAACATTTAAAAACGTTAGTATTAGTTGCAATTTTCACAATTGGATTAGGTGGTGTGGCAAATGCACAAAAAACTGCACATATAAATACAGATAAATTATTATCTGAAATGCCTGCAACTAAAGCAATGAAAGCTGAGTTAGAAAAATTAAACAAAACTTATCGTGATGATATTGAAGCGATGGTAAAGAAAGTACAGGCTAAAATTAAAAAATATGAAGCAGAAGCTAAAAGCCAAACACAAGAAGTAAACCAAAAAAGAGCTGTTGAAATTCAACAAGACAGACAAAGAATTGGTCAGGCTGAGCAATCTGCTAGTCAAGAAATGCAAAAGAAATACCAAGAAAAAACAATTCCTATTTTAAAGAAAGCTGAACAAGCAATTAAAGATGTTGCTGCTGCTAAAGGAATTATATATGTATTTGATGCTGCACCTGGTAAAGGATTAATCGTTTATGATAAAGGTGAAGATATTTACGATGCTGTAAAAGCAAAATTAGGTTTCTAAGAAACATTTAAAATATTTTATAAAAATCCTGCTGAATTCAGCAGGATTTTTATTTTTGTTATGTCTATGATTACACAAAAGCAACAACCTATTGGCATTTTCGACTCTGGTATTGGAGGCACTTCGATCTGGAAAGAAATTCATGCTTTATTGCCAAATGAAAGCACGATATATTTATCAGATAGTAAAAATGCTCCTTATGGGCAAAAATCAAAACAGCAGATTCTTGATTTATCAATTAAAAATACTGAGTTTTTAATAAAAAAAGGTTGTAAACTAATTGTTGTTGCTTGTAATACTGCAACAACAAATGCAATTGGTTATTTAAGAAAAAATTATTCTATTCCAATTATTGGCATTGAGCCTGCAATTAAATCGGCATCCATACAAACAAAAACTGCTACTATAGGAATATTAGCTACTAAAGGTACACTTAATAGCGCTTTATTTGAAAAAACCTCTGCTTCTATTAACAATAAAATTACGATTGTTGAACAGGTTGGAAATGGCTTAGTTGAGTTGATTGAAAATGGAAAAATATACTCTTCTGAAATGACCACTTTATTAAATAAATATTTAAAGACTATGCTTTCATCAAAATGTGATTGTATTGTTTTAGGATGTACCCATTATCCGTATTTAATACCTCAAATAAAGAAAATTGTGGGAAATAATATAAAAATTATTGATTCAGGAGAAGCTGTAGCAAGACAAACTAAAAACGTTTTAAAGCAAAATAATCTTCTTGCCGCTGCCAATAAAAATGAATTTAACGTTTTTTACATTAACAAAAACAAAGATGTATTGCAGCATTTATTAAAAGACTATGATAAGGTTACCGTTGCTACTTTAGACTTTTAAAAACTTCCATTTATATTTGGACAAGCTGAAGCTCTACGTTTTCTACACAAAACATCAATACCAAATGATACTTGATGAAAACCTCCATTAGAAAAAACGACATCACCACTTTGTTGAGTGTAAGTATAAGCAAACATTAAATTTTTATAATTAACACCCACAATTGGTGTTATGTAATGTGCATCACCAAAAACACTACTATCTAAACTTCTTCTGTATGATAAAGCAGCCCATAATTGAGTGGTTTCAAATTGCTTGTATACTTTAAAATTTAAATCTGCAATTTTTTCGCCAGTTTGATCTTTATATTGTAACATAACTGATGGTTCGAACTGTAGTTTATCTGCATCACCAAAAAAGTATCCTCCTCCAACAATATAGTTTCTTAAATTATACGACTCAAAATCAGGGTTTAAATCATTTTTTGCAGAAAGCATGATATTTTTTATTGTAAAGTAAGATGAAAAACCTTTATAATGGTATGCCATACCAAAATCAGCATTAAAATAAAAATCGCTATTTATAATCTGACTAACAGTAGGATCATTGACGAAATTTCGTTGATCAACCTCATTTTGCACTATTGACATTGACAAACCAAATGATAATTGTTTAAATAAATTTTCATTCCCCATATCTATATGATAAGCATAAGTTCCTTGCAATCCTTTTTGAGAATGATATCCGTTTTTATCATTAAAAAGAACAAAACCGTAACCTGCATTAGAATTTTCATTAAACTTAGCATGAAAACTAGCCGTTTGTAGTGATGGTGCGTCCTTGACTCCAATCCATTGTTGACGGGCAGTTAAACGTAATTTCCCACAATCACCAATTCCTGCAGCAGTTGGATGTAACAAATAAACATTATCAGATAAATAATCTGCATAGATAGGTAATGTTTCTTGTGCATTAACTTTTGATATAAAAACGATAAAAAACAAGATAATAACTCTTTTCATATATTTTTTGATAAATAGCTGTCAAATATAACTAAGAGTAAATAAAAAAATACTTATTTATAAAAAAAATGCTCTTATTATTAATTTTTAATGTTTTAATAATTCAACCGATAATTAGATGGAGTTTTCCTTTTTAATTCTTTAAACTTTCTATTAAAATTAGAAATATTTTTAAATCCAGATTTCTCAGAAACTTCAATAATTGAATATTCTTTATTTTGCAGTAATTTACATGCCGTTTCAATTCTAAGTTCATTTAAAAAAGCAAAAAATGTTTTATTTGTTCTTTGTTTAAAATATCTACAAAAAGCATTAGAAGTCATATTTGCAATTTGTGCTATTTCATTCAATTCAATTTTTTTATTAAAATTAGCAAGAGTAAAGTCCATTATATCTCTCATTCTCTTTCCTTCATTGTCTGTATATTTTTTTTTGTAAACAAATGAAGAGAGATATTCAATTTCAGAATTTGAAATAACAGCTATCATCTTAATAAAAATAATAAACTTCACTAAATCCCTACTTTTTTGTAGTTCTAAAAAAAAATCTATTAATACTTTCTTATTATTTTTTACTCTAAAACTATTTTTACTATTGTCAAAAAAAGAAGTAAGCTCTTTAAAATCATCCAATTCAAAAAAGCTATCACCAAATGATTTCCTTGTAAAAAAAAGTGATATCATAAATGACTCTTGTACATTAGTTATATCACTTTTAAAAACATGTGGTTGATTACCTCCTATTACCAAAATATCACCTGTATTATATTCATTAACTGTATCGCCGACAATTAAAGTTCCTTCACCTTTTACAATATAACAAAGTTGAATTTCTTCATGCTGATGTAACTTATCATAAAAAAATCGTCCTTTATCTTCTTGATAAATTAATCCTAGATTTTTTACTTTTGGTATTTTAAATGGTAAAACTTTCATTAATATACTGTTAAATTAAAAACTCAAAACTATTCAAATAATACAATAATATTTTTCAACAAAAAAAGATAAGGTAGTATCACAAAAAGAAAGTTTTAATTAGAAAAATAATATAACTTTTTGTCATTAATCTATTCTCAATCTGCTCTCTTTTTATGATACTAAGCATTTGACCATAATAAAACTCAATAAAAAAAGAGTTTTTTTGACTACTTAAAAGAATTAACCTATATTAAGTCTAGAACCTCAAGTCTTTCTTTAGCTTGAATATATCTTACCTGAACATCATTAATTTGTTGCTGTGTTAACTTCGTACCTAATGTGTGAAGTCCTCCATCAGCATCATTATGATGAATTCCAAAAGCATATTTAAGATATTCCATAAGTAACGGCTGTGCATCAAGATATGAAATAGAATTCATTGCCTGAGAGATTTGATTTGCCTTAGCCCATTCTCCATTTACGATATATTCTTGCATAGTAACACTAGCCTTTGGGAAGATACAACCTACACCTGTAATTCCACCACATGCTCCAGCAAGTCCTGCATGTATAGTTACTGTATCGACTCCTGCTAAAACTTTTAATTCTTTATTCTTTAACATCAATGTTTCAATAATAGAAACATCTATAGTTGATATTTTAAGTGCAGTTACATTAGGGAGAACAGAAATTCGTAAAAGAAGATCCACTGAAAGCGCATGATATCCAGCTGCATCAGGATTGTTATAAGGCATAATGGTTATGCCTGCACCTCTTGCAGTTGCTTCAGCAAGTGCATAGTACTCATACATTTCTTCATCAGAAGGAACTGCTTTAGTTTTTGGAGGCATTACCATAACAGTATCCACTCCTACAGTAGCAAGACCTTCAACTATTTTAGCAAGTTCTTCTTTAGTTTCTGCTGCAGCTCCACTAATTAATGGCACATTGTATTCTTTAGCAACCTCAGAAAGAGCTTTTAGTAAAGAAAGTCGCTGTTCTGAGCTCAAATAGCTGTTCTCACCTAAAGTACCAGAACCTACAAGTCCCCCCATTCTGCTTCCACCTTTTCCTTGAACCTTTAAAATGTCTGCTGCATATTTTTTTGTAGCATCCAAGTCTATTTCAAAATCGCCAGATTTTGACTCTTTCAACCATGTAAACACGGCCGGCATAACGCTATATCTCCAATCTGAATTATTTACTTTTATCATGTTTCTTATTGTCTAAAATTATATTAGTAAGTTTTTTGTAAAACTATATAAAATAACAACAAACACATACACTACTCACGCATAACGCGAATAAAATCATATAAATGGATAAAATAGTATCATAACAAGATAGAAAATAAACAAAAAAAATATTAAATCAATACTATTTTTGTATTCAAAAAGGTTAATTAATAACTTACTGATATAATAAACAAATTAATATCTTTATCAAAATTAGGCTTTTATGTATTTAAAATTGATGTTCTTTTTAAAGAAATAAGATCAATGTTACAAACCCGATTGGTATAGAATATAAATAAAGAATCACAATGATTACAGGAAAAAATTATATAGGAAATAGATTGTCTGGAAACGGAACGAAAACGCACAAAACAATAAATCCAAAGTTAAACATACAAAATCCTACCGCTTTTCACCAAGCTACTTTAGAAGAAGTAAATGAAGCTGTAATGTTAGCAGACAGTGCCTTTAAAACATATCGTAAAATACCAGGAAAGCAAAGAGCTGTTTTTTTAAATGCAATAGCTGATGAAATATTAGCTTTAGACTCAGAACTAACCGATATGTATATGTTAGAGTCTGGTTTACCTGAAGGAAGAGCACAAGGAGAAAGAGGTAGAACCATAGGTCAATTGAGAGCCTTTGCTGAATTAATTTTAAAAGATGAATGGAGAAGCATTACCATTGATGAAGCAATCCCTACAAGACAGCCATTACCTAAGTCAGATATTAGAAAAACGTCAATTCCTTTAGGCCCTGTTGTGGTGTTTGCAGCAAGTAACTTCCCTTTAGCTTTTTCAACTGCAGGAGGAGATACAGCAAGTGCATTAGCATCAGGTTGTCCTGTAATTGTAAAATCACACGCAATGCACTCAGGGACAGGAGAATTAGTAGCTTCAGCAATTATAAAAGCAGCAGAAAAAACAGGAATGCCAAATGGTGTATTTTCAAACATTACTGGAAGCGGAAGAATTGTTGGTAGTGCATTAGTAAAACACCCAAAAATAAAAGCTGTAGGGTTTACAGGAAGTATTGCTGGTGGTAGAGCACTATACAATTTAGGAGCTGAAAGATCTGAACCAATTCCGGTATTTGCTGAGATGGGAAGTATCAACCCTGTTGTAATAATGCCAAATGTAATTAAAAATAAATCTGCAGAAACAGCAGCTACTTATGCAGATTCAATAACTGTGGGAACAGGGCAATTTTGTACAAACCCAGGATTATTGTTAACTATAGCAGGGGAAAAAACAGATGCTTTTATTAAAGATTTAGCAGAAAAAACTATAGCAATTGCATCGCAATGTATGTTACATCCAAATATTAAAGATGCCTTTGTGTCAAACGGAGAAGTTGTCACTTCACAACCAGGTATAAAAATCGTTGAAAAAATTCAAGGAGATATTAATTCTAATTTTGCTGCTTCAACAATATGTGCAGTATCAGGAGCTGACTTTTTAGAAAACCCTAAAATGCAAACTGAAGTTTTTGGTCCTTTTTCTATAGTAGTAAAAGCAAAAGACCAATCAGAATTAATACAAATTATTAATCATTTAGAAGGGCAATTAACAGGTACTATTTTAGCAGAAAAAGAAGATTTTGCTAAACTACCTCCCATAACTGATGCTTTACAAACTAAAGTTGGAAGAATTATTTTTAATGGAGTACCAACAGGTGTTGAAGTTTGTGAATCTATGACGCATGGTGGTCCTTATCCAGCATCATCAGATTCTAGATTTACAGCAGTTGGAACCGAATCAATTAAACGTTGGATTAGACCTTTTAGTTATCAAGATTGGCCAAACGAATTATTACCGGATGAACTAAAGAATGAAAATCCGTTAAATATTTCACGTAGGGTTAATAATGAACGTACAAAACAACAAATACTTTAACAAAAATTAACATTTTCTTTAGGTATTCAAAAAAACTAAATACTACTTTTGAATACGCTAAAGAGATTGAAAACAAAGCCAGCTTCGTTTTTCTTAATTAGAGGAATTTTGAAGGGTTTTTTCTAAGAAAGAATACAAGCTGGCGCTTCAATTTAGCATGAAAAAAACTTTCTTTTGCGTTGATGCGCATACCTGCGGAAACCCTGTAAGACTTGTTACTGGTGGTAGTCCCAATTTAATTGGAACTAATATGAGCCAAAAACGACAACATTTTTTAAACGAATATGATTGGATTCGTAAAGGATTAATGTTTGAACCTCGTGGACATGATATGATGAGTGGAGCAATGCTATTTCCTCCGCATAACTCTGATAATGATTTTGCTATTTTATTTATTGAAACTTCTGGGTGCTTACCTATGTGCGGACACGGAACTATTGGTGCCGTTACTATTGCTATTGAAGAAGGTTTAATTACACCAAAAACTCCAGGAAAAATTAAAATGGAAGCCCCCGCTGGATTGGTTGAAATCGAATATCAACAAACAAATGAAAAAGTAGATTGGGTAAAACTTACAAACGTAAAAAGCTATTTAGCTGCTGAAAATTTAACTGTTAACTGTCCTGAATTAGGAAACATTACTTTTGATGTTGCCTATGGCGGTAATTATTATGCCATTATAGATCCTCAAAAAAACTTTAGTGGAATTCATAATTTTTCAGCTTCAAAGATTATTCAATTTTCACAAGTTGTTAGAAAAAACATCAATGAAAAATATCCTGATATGTTTATTCACCCTGAAAACGAAACTATTAGAGATGTAACACATCTGTTATGGACAGGAAATCCAATTGACGTAACATCATCTGGAAGAAATGCTGTTTTTTATGGTGATAAAGCTATTGACAGGAGTCCCTGTGGTACAGGTACCTCAGCTCGTTTAGCTCAATTATACGCAAAAGGAAAATTAAAGTTAGATGAACCTTTTATTCACGAAAGTTTTATTGGCAGCAAATTTATTGGTAAGGTAACAAAAGAAACTACTTTAAACGGAAAACCAGCAATTATACCAAGCATACAAGGCTGGGCAAAAGTATTTGGATATAATAACATAATTATTAATGATGAAGATGACCCGTATGCACATGGTTTTCAGGTAATTTAAAAATATTCCTATGTCTAAAAAAATATTAATTATTGGTGGCGGAATTATTGGTTTGTGTAGTGCTTATTATCTTCAAAAAAAAGGGTATAAAGTTACTGTAATCGAAAAAAATGATTTTTCATCTGGTGCTTCACACGTAAATGCGGGTATAATAACGCCTAGTCATATTATTTCTTTAGCAGCTCCAGGAATGATTAATAAGGGAATTAAATGGATGCTTAGTACCACAAGTCCGTTTTCAATAAAACCACGTCTAGATATCGACTTTTTAAAATGGTCGTTATTATTTAAAAAAGCATCAACTACTAAAAAAGTAACCTCATCTATTCCTGTTATAAAGAATATTAATCTATTTAGTAAAGCTTTATATGAAGAAATGAAGAATTCGAATGATTTTGATTTTTTTTATCAAAACAATGGTTTGCTGATGTATTACAAGACAGATAAAGCAGGAGAAGAAGAATGGAATACGGGAAAAGTTGCAATTGAAGAAGGCTTAAAGGTTGAACTTTTAACAAAACAAGAAGTTCAAAAATTAGAACCCAATGTGAATTTAAATATTAAGGGCGCAGTCTATTATCATTCTGATGCTCATATGACGCCAAATGATTTTATGCCTCAAATAAAAAAATATTTAATAAACAATGAAGTTACTTTTTTACAAAACGAAGAAGTACTCGATTTTAATACAGTTAAAAATAATGTAACTTCTATTAAAACAACCAAACAAGAGTTATTTGCTGATGAAATTATTATTGCTTCTGGCTCATGGTCACAAAAACTATTAAAAAAACTAAACACAACAATACCTATACAGGCTGGTAAAGGTTATCGAATTGATGTTAAAAAAGACACTGGTATTAAAATTCCAGCTATTTTAACTGAAGCAAAAGTTGCTGTTACACCAATGGATGGTTTTACTCGTTTTGCAGGAACTATGGAAATAGGCGGATTAAACAACCAAATAAATGCCACTCGCGTAAAAACTATTACAAAAGCAGGGGAAAACTATTATAAAGGTCTAGATATAAATCAACTCGAAATTGATAACGCTGATAGCGGATTGCGACCATGTTCTCCTGATGGATTACCCTATATTGGTCGTTTATCTAAAGTTAAAAATATTACTATTGCAACCGGGCATGCGATGATGGGCTGGAGCTTAGGACCTGCAACCGGAAAACTAGTTTCTGAAATTATATCTGAAGAAAAAACTAGTTTAGATATTAGCCCTTTTAATCCGAATAGATATGATTAAATTTTCAAGAGAGATTATACTTCTCTCTTGAAAATAAATCGCAAAATCTTATAAGTATATTTTATCAATAAACTTAGAGCTTAACAACCTGGCAACTCCCATATAATTAAGTTTAAATTTAACCTTATCTCCTACTTTATATTTTACATTTCCTAAAGTATCTTTATTTGTACCAACATCAATAACCAACATGTCGGATGTTATTCCTACAAAAGAAATATCAGAATCATCTGTTTCTACATCCTCTTTGTTAACATCTAGTAAACCAAAATCTAGTATCGCTTTGTAAGATGTTTCTTTTAGTTTTTTTTGATCATAATCTGTTGTATGCCCAATATTAGCTTCACTTATAATACCGTCTGGAACAATTTTTTTTTCTTCTAATTCAATAATATTTGCATAAAACTCAAAGGTTTCTGTAAATAAATTTTGAAACTGTTTATTTTCAAGAGGACTAATACCAAAAAAAGCAGCTTCTCCTATTCTAAAATGATTAATCTCTTTAGGAATCATTTTATTTTCAATTAGTGGTAATGTTATAGAGGTTCCTCCAGAAACATATTTTAATTCTTTATCAAACTTTGCTGAAATTAATTCTTTATATAATGATAATTGCAATAATTTGTCATACGTTGGCTCTACTCCATACATACAGCCTAAATTTGAACCTATACCGATAACTTCTATATTTGAAAGTTTAAAAACCTGTTCATAAAATCCTAAAATATCATCTCGCTTAACACCTTCACGAAGCTCCCCTAACTCAACCATAACAATTACTTTATGAGTTTTTTGCTTCTTTTTTGCAGCTTCGTTTAATTTTTTAATTGTTGATAAAGATGTATTTAAGGATATATCTGCATATTCGACAACATCATCGACATAAATATCTGCGGGTGGCTTAATATAAATAGTTTTTGCTTTAGAGTTTACTGTTCGTATGTTTCTTAGACTTGTTAATCTAGAATCTCCTACTGAATTTATTTTCTCAGTCACATCTGGGGTTAAAACTCTTTTTAAAAAAGTTTTATCTCCTGAAAACACTTTTGTAACCAAACTCCATTCTATATTATTTTTTTCAAAAAAACTACTTAAACTTTTTATATTATGTTTTATCCTTTCTGAATGAATTATTAATTCTGCCATATTATTTAAAGGTTATATTGAGTATTTTTACTTATCGTTTTAACCTCATTTCTAAATAAGGGGTTGTAAACCCTAATTTTTCATATAGAAATTTTGCAGGATTATCTTTTTCAACATGTAATGCTATATCTCCTTTGCAGTTATCTATAGCATATTTCATAATCTTTTTACCGATTCCTTTACCTCTATGCTCATTGTGAGTTGCTATGTAAACTAAAATGTTTTCAGGTATATACTCATCCATACCAGTTTTATTAACAACAACTGCTCCTACAATTATATTATCATTTTCAATAGTAAATACATAACCACCTAAACCTGTTCTCTCTTTGGCTGCGTAATCTATTGCTTTTTTTATTGCTGTTTTACTATCTCCATAATTTTCAAGGTGTTCGAATAAAAAATTGGTTACTTTTTCTATTTTTAAAGGTGTAATGCGATTAAACGCATCGTATGTTTTTAACATCATGTCTTTTATTTTAAGGTTGTATAATGAAACATACTATTTTAATTCATAAATGAAATAAAATAGAATGCATAATGGTTTGCATAAGGCATCAATCATACTGCTTTATAATTATAAAACAATATAAATTAAAAAATTACTTCTGGGTGATAGAGTATTTCTGTTAAAAAAGAAGAAATGGGTGGTTTGTTTTCTTAAAAAAGAAAACAATTAAATATTATTATATCCCAGGCGGAATAAATTTATTTGATTGGTTACGAAAAACAAGGTAGTTAAAAGTAAAAACTCTTTGATTTTTTTTCTCGTGTGTAGTATCTAACATATTGTGCAAAGGTATATTATTTTTAGAAAACTATATAATAAAGCACAAATAATAAAAAAAGCTTCTCGTTATAGAGAAGCTTTTTTATTATTGTTTTTTAAAATTTGCAATTCCTTTTTCTAACCAATTGTAATATTCTGATGCATCTGGAGTGTACGCAACGGGGTCAATTAAATTAGATTCATCATGTGCCATTAACACATAAAATGGTTGTGAATTTGCTTTATATTTTATAGTCTGCATTTCACTCCATTTTTGTCCTATATATTTTAATTTCTTTCCTGGGTTTAATTTTGATTCAACAACTTCACCTTCTTTTAAAGCCCTTTTATCGTCAACATATAATGATATAAGTACTACTTTGTTTTTTAATACCTCTAAAACCTTAGGTTTAACCCAAACATTTTGCTCCATTTTTCGGCAATTTACACAAGCATGCCCTGTAAAATCTATCATTACTGGTTTCCCTACTTTTTTAGCATATGCTAATCCCTTGTCATAATCATGAAAAGAAATAATATCATGCGGAGGCATTAAATGTGCACCTTCAGGTAAACTATTATGTGTATTTGTATCGTTATTTGAAACTGTTACAGTGTTTTGTTTTGTAAAGCCTACCCCATAAGGAGATTCGCTATAATGTTGTGGTGGCGGAAAAGCCGAGATTAAATTTAAAGGTGCTCCCCACATACCAGGTAACATATAAATAGTAAATGATGCTACTATTAATCCTAAGCTTAATCTACCTACTGAAATATGGTTTTGCTGGCTATCATGTGGCAATTGAATTTTACCAAATAAGTATAATGCTAAAGCTCCGAAAATAGCTATCCAAATTGCAATAAATACTTCTCTTTCTAGTAGATGTAATTGCAATACTAAATCGGCATTCGATAAGAATTTAAAAGCTAAAGCTAATTCTAAAAATCCTAATACAACTTTCACTGTATTTAACCAACCTCCTGATTTTGGCAGTGAATTTAACCAACCCGGAAAAGCTGCAAACAATGCAAATGGTATTGCGATAGCTGAAGAGAAACCTAACATACCTACAATAGGCGCGATTCCCCCTTTTGAGGCTGCCTCTACTAACAAGGTTCCTACAATTGGCCCAGTACAAGAAAATGATACAATTGCTAAGGCTAATGCCATAAAAAAGATTCCTAATAATCCACCTCTATCTGCTTGTGAATCTACTTTTGTAGCCCAAGAACTTGGCAATGTTATTTCGAAAGCTCCTAAAAAGGAAACTGCAAAAATTACTAAAATTAAAAAGAAGATAATGTTAAACCAAACATTTGTTGATAAAGCATTTAAAGCATCTGCACCAAAAATACCGGTAACTACGGTACCTAATAATACATATATTCCGATAATTGAAATCCCGTAAATAATTGCATTTTTTATTCCTTTAGCTTTACTTTTACTTTGTTTTGTAAAAAAGCTTACCGTCATCGGAATCATCGGAAAAACACACGGGGTTAATAAGGCGGCAAAACCTGATAAAAAAGCAATAAGAAAGATACTTAATAAACCTTTTTTATCATCCTTACCGTTTTTTGTTGTCTTTATTTTAGTTGCATTTTTGTTTTTAATACTCGCTTTATTTAAAGCAAAAGTGAGTTCTATTTCTTTTGGAGGCAAACACTGCTCTTCAGTACATGCAATAAACTCTACAAAAGCATCGACTTTTTGAATACTAGCATCTACCAAAGTTATTTCTTGTTCAAAAATCGCTTTATGAGCAAAAGATTTAATGTTCATTCCTGCTTCACTAAACAGTTTGGTAAACTTAATTTTTCCTTTAGGTTCTTTCGTATTTCCGACTATTGTAATTTTACCTCCAACATCATCATAAGTAAAAGTTGTTGGTATTGGTCCTCCTTTTGGTACTTGTTGAGAATATAAGCTCCAACCATTTTCAATAGTTGCTATTGTTATTAGTTTAAACTTAGAATCTGTTACTTTTTCAACTTTAGTTGTCCATTTAATTGGATTAAATATTTGACTTGTTGCTGATAAGCTTATCAATAAACAAAATAATAATATTCCTGTTTTTTTCATTTACTATTTCTTAAAACTTTAATTAATTGAAAAAGATAAATCTTCTTCTTTTGGAGGTAAGCAATTTTCACCAGAACAAACCATATATTCAACAGTACCTTTTATGATAAACTTTTCGTTTGTTTTTAATCGAATACGTTGTTTAAAAACTGCTTTTTTATCAAAATATTTAATACGCATATCAAATACATCATCATCTACAACGTGCCCTTCTTCTTCTTTTGTATTTCCTTTTTTTAAGTAACGTTGATCTCCTGTAAATGAAAACACCGTAGGTAATGGCCCTCCTTTAGGTATTTCTTGAGAATAAATGTACCATTCCTCATCTAATGTAGCTACGGCAATTAATTCACTTTCTTTATCAGATATTTTTTTTACTGTGGTTGTCCATTTTACAGGACTGTGCATTTGCCCGTATGACACAGAACTTATTGTAAAGATTAAGATCGCTATTAATTTACTCATTTTTATACAATTAAAAAAGTTATTCTATTTTTTGTAAAAATAACATCTTTCTTTTGTAAAACAAGAACAATAAAAAAGTTTAACTTTTTAAACAAAAAAAGAGTAATCATTGCTGATTACTCTTTACTAGTAGCGGGAACTGGACTCGAACCAGTGACCTTCGGGTTATGAGCCCGACGAGCTACCTACTGCTCTATCCCGCGATTTGGACTGCAAATATACTATGTTTTTATTAAACTACAATACTATTTTTTGTTTTTTAGTTTTTATTTTATACTCAAAATATAAACAACCCTCAATTTAAAGGCTATCCTTTATTTATTTAAGAAAATTCAATAGCATCAAAATACCTAGAATTAGGTATTTTTTAACACACATAAAACATATATTTTTAAAGTACAACTTAATTTAAATACAGATGAAAAACATTCTTAAAAGAAAACCAATACGGAAATGCACGTTTATTAGTTTCTCCTTTGTCCTATGACATGCATGCTAAAAAACCTACGGCAACCACAAAAGTATATGCGCTACTGGTTTGTTATAATTACAAAGAACAACAAAAGGCATTGTATCAATGATTTAACGTATGATTTTGCAAAGAAGGGAGAAAAAGAACTTTTTTTAGATATGAGTGCTAAAAAATCAAATATTAGCATTGGTAAAACAGTATTTTATCGCCGTGATTTAACACCTGCTAACCAAAAACCAAAAAAATCAGATTGCTTTAAATAAAGTAACTCATTACCAAACTTTACTTTTAACAAAAAAGTCTTTCAAATATAATGAAAGACTTTTTCTTAGTAGCGGAAACTGGACTCGAACCAGTGACCTTCGGGTTATGATCCCGACGAGCTACCTACTACTCTATCTCGCGATTTCGAGTGCAAATAAAATTCGTTTTTATGTAATATTTTTTTCAACACGATGTTTTTTTTTAAATGTATTTAATATATTTATAAAAAATTCCTTTTTTCGTTAAAATGATTGAAAATTCTAGTTCGTCTTTAGAAAGAAAGAAAAGAAAAATATTGAAAAGAATGTTTGACATTTGTATTGTTTTCTTTTTTTTACCGATATCACTACCTTTAATTATAATTGCTTTATTACTAACTAAAATAACCCTAAAAGAATCTGCTATATATTCACAAACAAGAGTAGGAAAAGATAATAAACTATTTTTAATATACAAGATAAGAACAATTTCTAATGTTCAAAATGACCACATAGAAAAATCTAATTTTAAAATTTTCTCTTTAGGTAAAATCTTAAGACTTTCTAAAATTGACGAACTCCCTCAACTATTTAATGTTTTAAAAGGCGACATGAGTTTTATAGGTCCTAGACCTGAACAACCTCATTATGTTAATGAATATTTAAAAGAGAATTCTTCTTTTAAGTTAAGACATGCCATAAAGCCAGGTATTACTGGCTGGGCTCAAGTTAATTTACCTAAAGCAAAACCTAAGGACAACCTAAAAAAATTAAAGTTTGATTTATACTATATAGAAAAATACTCTTGGAAATTAGACTTCATTATTTTGGTTAAAACTATTAAAATAGTTTTAACCTTAAATAGTAACTAACAAACTCATCCTAAATTACGGGGTTTAATAAATTTTCACCTAATTATAACTTTTTATTCTTAATAATTTGAAAAATAAAATTTCTCTCCTTAAACACTTTCTTTTCTAAAATAATTTTCATTTCAAAGTGGTGATTTAAAGCAATATCTTTAATCTTAGCTAAATTACAATCTTCTGAAAGAATCATATATACAGTTTCAGTTTTTTTTCTTTTAGATAATTCATGAAACAATTGTTTAAAATACTCAAAATCTACCCCACAAAACCAAGCTTGTTCTTTTTGATTTTGTGGATCTTTAGGATAATAAGGAGGATTTATGACTATCAAATCGAAATATGAATCTTTCAATTCAGAAAACAAATCTGAATATATCACAGTAATCGATAAGTTATTTTTTAAAGCCGATTTTTTTAAATACTCGATAGCCTTTACGTTTATATCTACTGCTGTAACGTTTGCTTTTTTTGACGCCGCATATAAAGAAATGATTCCTGAACCGCAACCTAGCTCTAAAAAGTCTTTTTTTGAAATACTTAAAGTGCTAATAAAATCTAATAAAATTTTAGTACTTATTGTATAATGCGGAGGAAACACTTCTGGATGTACTGTTACACTTACTTTTTTATAAGAATACTTCCTTGGCTTAGAAAACCAAAGTTTAGTTATAACTCTAAAGAAAGGGTGAATTACTTTTTTTATAAAACCTCTCATAATTCTATTCTGAGTAAAAACCCTCTACTTCTGGTTGACGGTATTTCCAAACTTTATGTAATACTTTTATTTCATAAGGGTAATTGTAAAAACCTGTTTTGTAACGCCAATTAGAAACCAAACGTAATATGTTTTTCTTATATCCACGAATTCTAAAATCAGATACTGTTGGATATTTTCCGTTCAATACCGTTTCAAAATCTTTAATGGTATCAATCATGTATGGTTTTAACCAAGGAGTTAATGGGTTTTTACGTAAATCAAAATTTTCCCAACTTGGCAAAACCCACTCCTCTAAAGTCTCTGGAAAAGAAAAACCTGCATCTAAAATTTGCTTATATAATTCTGATCCTTTTGTTGGGGTTGGGCTATATAAATAAATAATAATTTCTGTATCTGGGTTTATTTCTTTAATTTCTTTAATAAAATTGATATCCCAAAGAATCTGTTTATACACTTGTTCTTCAGTATCTGCGGGCATTCCTAAAACAAATGACATTTCAGGAATAATTTCCGCTTTCCCCATACGTAAAGCAAAGTCTTTAATCATTTTCCCAGATTGTGTACCTCCTTTATTCATTTGCTTTAACACTTCATCATTTCCTGTTTCTGCGCCTAAAAAAATCATTTCACAACCTGCCTTTTTCATCAACTTTAGCTCTTCATCAGAATATTTATTAAGTGTATCAATTCTTCCTTCTCCCCAGTATTTAATATTATCCTCTAAAATTAAATTAGAAAATTCTAAAACTCGTTTTTTTGAGGTAAAAAAATTATTGTCATGAAATTCAATTGCATCAACATTGTATTTCTCTTTAAAATACTTTACATCTTGATACATTCCTTCAGCTGATTTACCTTTCCATCTACCACTAAAAATCGGTACAATTCCACAAAATGAACATGTAAATGGACACCCCATACTCGAATGATAAGCTAAAGTTCTTTTCCCCATAAAAGTTTTTCCTAAATAACTTTCAAGTGGGTAAAAAGTATCTAAATAAGTATAAGGTAAATTGGGTAATGCATCCTGATCTAACAATTTTTCTTTTTTAGTCTTAACGATTTTTCCATCACCATTTCTAAAAATCAAATTATCTATATTACTCAACGTTTTTTCAAAGACTACTTTACCTAATTTTTCTCCTTCTAAGACACTTAATAAAGAAGGAAAAGTTACATCTCCAGGCCCATTTACAATATAATCTACTAAATGAGAATCCATACAAACCTCGTATTGGTTAGAGGCAAAATAACCTCCCCAAATTACAGTAACATTAGGAAACGTTTCTTTTATTTTTTTGGTAAAAGGAATTGCTTGTCTAAGTTGTGGTCCCGGCATAACAGTTGAACAAAAATACTTATACTCACCTGTTTCTAAATATTTAAAAATTTCTTGAAGTGGATCTTTTTCTAAATTCCCATCTACCAAAACATATTCAAACTCTTCATGAATAGATGCTCCAACCTGCAAAATAGAGTTCGGTATTCTATGTTTTGCATTTCCACTTTTAGGATTAAATATTATTACTTTATTTTTCATAATTAAAAAGCACTACAGCATCTACTACAGGCTGGGAACAACCCTCCTGATTTATTTAAGTCATTACGTAATTTTTTCAATACTTTAGAGTTCCAAACCTCTTTCAAAGATTCCTTATACATATTTCCTAACTCTAAATTATAACATCTTCCATGAGCCGGAATTACACTACCATCAGATTTTATCATTATGTTTCCAAAAACATCATTACATCCTTTTCCTATAATTTCTTGGGGTGCATGATAAAAAACATCTAACCCTTCTTTTGTAGATATATCTGGTGAAAAACTTACATTAAAATTTAATTTGGTAGTTTTTATCTTTTTTATTTCTTTTAAAAGAGTATCAAGATTAAAATTATCTATATTTATTTCATCCATATTTGACGAAGTAGCTAAATAGTATTGACTCCATTTTTCATTATGGGACCGAGCAACATATTCTGGGGTAAAATTAGTATGCATAAAACCAACTTCTTTTAAAGGCAAATGTTTAATTTCATTAATAAATTGAGTTAAATAACCAATATTCCATTCTGTAATTACGCAAAAAACAGATACAGATTGTTTAGGATTAATTTTAATAAGCTCCTCAATACCTTCTAATGCTTTTTGAAAAGATTTTTTATGACCTCTAATCTCATTGTGAATGTCTTTTGGACCATCTAAAGATATATAAATTTCATTAACTCCTGAATCTACTAGTTGTTGCGCTTTATATTTTAAGGTTAAAGCGTTTGTTGTTATGGTTGTATACAACTCCATCTTATTTGCGTATGCTAAAGACTCAATCAAGTGAGGATATACTAAAGGTTCTGTAAAAGCATAACCTAATTTAGTCTTAGGGAAATTTTCTTTTACTTGATCAATAATATTTTTAATTAATTCTATTGGCATGTTTATAGGATGAGTCCCCACTAAATTTTGAGCAAAATTACTCTCTAAATTTTTGGTTCCTACATCACACATTTTACAATGTAAATTACAAACATTATTTACCCCTAAAACAATCCACTCTGGTGCGAATAAATATTTGTTTGGAAAATAATTTTTATTGATTGTTTTTAATACTTTGTACATATTTAATGTGTTCTCTTGAACTATAAATTTAATTTAAAATAAATAAGAAAAATATAAGTTTTAAGCTTTAAAACCTAATTATTTTTTATTAATATTATAAAAAATAATCCCCAATTAAAAAATGAAGAGTAAACATGTATTATTTTTAAATTACCATTCTTTACCTAAAATCCTAGACCCAAATGAAAAACTTATAAAATTTCACTTTGTATATGACGTTCTTTTAGAACTTAAAAAAAAACATAAAATTAGTGTCATAGAATTTATTGGTGTAAAAAACTTTTTTATTAAAAATAATATTTTTTATTATTTCCAAAGAAAAACAAATAACAAGAAGTTTTTAATTGATTTAAAAACTCATTTTTTAATTAAAAAAATTTCTCCTGATGTTATTTACATTCATGGTTTTAGTAAGATATATCATGTTATTTTCTTTAAATTTTATTTAAAAAAAAACACCAAAATCATTATTCAACATCATGCTGAAAGGCCTCCTCATAACTGGCTTAAGAAAAATATTTTAAGTAAGTTAGATAAATTTGTTGATGCTTATATTTTCACATCTATTGATATGGCTGATAATTGGATCTCAAAAGATTTAATATCTTCTAGAGTTAAAATTTTTACCCAACCTGAATTATCTACTCACTTTTCTTATAATAGCACTATCAAAAAGGATGCTAATTTATTTATTTGGGTTGGTAGACTAAATAAAAACAAAGACCCTATAACTATAATAGAAGCATTTATATCTTATATCAAAATCAATTCAAAAGCCAAATTAGTCTTATTTTATTCAGAGAAAGAACTAGAGAAAAAAATTATTGACATTCTAAATTTAAGTGGAATAACAAATGAAATCAAACTAATGGGAGTTATTGATAATTCAGAATTAGAAGAATGGTATCAAAAAAGCACTTATTTTTTATTAGGATCATACTATGAGGGTGGATCAACAGCTCTTATAGAATCGATGGCTTGTGGATGTATCCCTATAATAACTAATATTGCTTCAAATAGAGCAATAACTGAGAATGGTAAATATGCAAAACTATTTAAACCAGGAGATAAAGAAGATCTTCTAGAAAAATTAAAATCGTTAAAGAATTTTAATTCTAAATCACTATCATTAAAAATTAAAAACCATTTTAATAATAAACTTTCTTTTAAGGCTTTATCATCTGGCTTAGAAAAATTAATTGAAACTTTATTTAATCATCACTAATTTTCTATCTTTTAGAACATAATATTTATCGCTAATTTTTTTCATTTTTGGGTTGTGTGAAATCATTATAATTGTTTTTCCTTCTTTTTTTAATTCAACAAGATAATTAAGTATTCTTTCTTCTAACTTTTCATCTAATTGATTTGTCGCTTCATCTAATATTAAAATATCAAAATTATGATAAAGTGAACGTAATAATGCAATTCGTTGCTTTTGACCTCCAGATATTTTTAAAGAATTAATATCTAAATATAGTTTTTCTTCAGATTTTATAATACTATCTAATTCTAGGATCTCTGAAAGCTTATGAATTTTTTTAAAATCAATATTCTTTTCACCCTCACCTAAAGTGATATTATCAATAATAGACCCTTCAAATATAAAAGAATTTTGAGGTAAATAATTAATTAAACCAAATAAACTATGCTCATTACAAATTTTAAAATCATCAATAAAAACAGCTCCTTTCTGAGGCTTTAGAAGGTTCATAATAATATTTACAAAGGTTGTTTTACCTGTTCCAGAATCTCCAGATATCCCAATAATCTCCCCCTTAAGAATAGTTAAATTTACATTATCAATAATACGTTTCTTAGAACTGTACTGAAATGAAACATCCTTTAAAATAAAATTATTTTTTAAAGGGGAATTAATTATAGTCGTGTTTTTATTTAAGTTAACAACTTCACTTAAAATATCTATCGTATACTTGAATGATTGAAAATTAGTATAAGACACAATTATTTTATTTATTGACGGTAGCAATTTTAAAGCAGAACCTGCAATAAATGAAATTACAAAAACATTTGAAATTGTTGAATTTTGTGCTTGAATTAGAAAAAGAACAACAAAAGTCAATCCAACCACCATTAAAATTTCTAAATACTTGTTATTAGATTTCTTGTAAATTTCCAACTTCGCATATTGATTATTAAAATGATGAACGCTTTTATTAAACTTCTTATAAAAATGTAATTCTTTATTTAAGCTTTTTAACTCCAAAAAACCTTGAATTATATTTATTAATTGTGATGTAACCTCATGATAACTGCTTTTTAAGGAATCATTTATGGCTATAATTTTTTTTTTCCTTTGAAATATTAAAAAAATAAAAGCTAATGAAAAAATTCCTAAAACGATTAGTGTTAGCTTTAAATAAAAGTAAATACCTATTCCTAATATAATAAAAACAACAATACCTTCTGTAAGAAATGTATTAATTGACAACAAAATATGGTTTGAAAAATCTAATCCAACTATTTTAATATTCTGGATACTTTTTGCTGTATTTTTTTTCTGAAAATCAAGATAGTTTTTTGTCAAAAAATTATTTAAAAATTTTGAAGATAATTTCGTTGCAATATTAAAAATAAAATGAGATTGGTAGGTGTTAATCCTTATCTGTATTAAATTTTTTACGATAAAACTGACAATAAATAAAACAACAATCAAAGGAATATTAGACTCACTAATTTGTATAAATTCCGAAGCTTTTTCTATAACCATCTTATAATCTATTAACAACAAAAAAACAGGTGTTAAATAAGCTATTGAAATTAGATCTAACAAAAGATTTAAAAAAGATAGAGATAAAAAAAAGGGTAGTTTTTTCCTAAATGTTTCAGGAATTATGGATAAGATAATTTTTAGTTGATTTATCATTTTATTCTGTTAACTGATATAAATTCAAATAAGATTTGATTGTATTTTCTATTGAATATAAATGTATTCTTTTTTTATTAACAGTAGTAAACAAGAGAAAATCATCACAATAACTTGCTAAATCCTTTACATTATCTCCAACTTTCCAAAACATTGATTCAGAAGCACAACCAACATTAGTAGAAACTATTCTCATACCTGAGTAAAGAGCTTCTGGAAAAACAAAACCAAAAGATTCATACCTACTTGTATGTAAAAGAATATTAGATTTAGACATTTTTAATAAAACTTCACTTCTTGGTAATAACCCCGTTAATTTTATATTTTTATTAAGATTTAATTTTTTTATCTCTTCTTTTAAAGAGGTATATTTTTTTCCTTCACCAATAATTTCAACTTTAATATTAGGGTGTTTCTTCACTAAAAAAGCTATCACTTTAATAAAAAAAGAATAGTTTTTTACATCATTTAAAAAACCAACACCTAAAATATCAATTGAATTCAACTCTAAATCAGGAAAACTTGAAGAGGATATTCCCCAAGGAATTATTTGAGAGCTAATGTTTAATTTATTTTTTAAATCTTCAGAATGATTTTTAGAAAGAGATACAATTTTTGACTTTTTCTCATTAATAAATTTCACAAATCTATTTCTAACGACACTCTCTTGCCCCATAACTGTAACAACATGGTTTATATTGTTCTTAAGCGAGAACCTTTGTCCTATAAAAGAACAATCACCAATCCAAAAACTATGAACACAACTAATTGGCTGTTTTTCATTCAATTGATTAAGCCTTTTTTTTGCTTTATAAAATACAAAAGGTTTTTTCATCCTTTTATTAGCTCCATTTAAAGGTATTACAGTAATATCAAACCACTTATATTCTTCAATAGATTTAGGGTATTGAAATGTAATAACGGTTAAACGAACTCTTGGAATATTCTTTTTTAATTCCTTTAAATAAATAGCTAATGCTGGTATTACAGTTGAATCTTCTTCAGAAGAAGCAAAACCTGGTGTTAAAAAAACAATATGTGACTCTTTATCTTTCATACTAAAAAGTGTCTAAATCTCCAAAAGTAAACTTAAGTTGTTCAAGAGGAAAATCAGAAGAGAAATTCTTATATCCAACAGCCCAAGATTCAAAGGTTTTTTTTGAGTGTTTTTTTATCAGTTTCGCAATTTTCGTATCAGGTGAAGCCTGAATAATAATTTCTCCTAATCCATTAAATACAGCAATTTGTTTTAATTTTTTAAATGCTATATGAAACAACTCTTCTGATGTGGTTTCTATATCACCTATTAACAATCCATTTTTAATTTTTATCCAAAAAAGGACTCCTTCAATAGAAATGGTAAAATTATTTGTAAACGATTTATAGTTATAAAATTCTCGGTTCCTAACTGTTGAAACGATATCTTTTTCAAAAAAAACACTTCCATTTATAATTGCATCAGTTTTATATATTTTAAAACATTTAAAAATTTTCTTCTCATATAAACGATTGGTTACATCAAATTTTCTAGCAATCTTTTCAATTGGCACTATAGCTGTTTTTATACTAAAACCTCGTATACGTTCATTGAATTGCCAATTTAACTTATTCTTAAATACATACTCCGAATTTTGATTTGGAAATCCCCATATAAATTTAATATTCTCTTTTTTTAATGCTTCATCTGTAAGTTTGCATAATTCTGTATATATTCCTTTTCCTCTATAAATAGGCAATGTCATAGAATCTGTATATTGAGCAGCAAGTTCAGTTTTTTCATTATATTTCATTAAGACAGGAACTACTCCCTGAAAAGCAATAGGTTTGTCTTTATAGTAAGCTAAATACCCCAAATAACCGGTATCAAGGTAAGAAGTATCAAACTTAGCTAAAAGCTCGTTTAAAGTTACAATTTTCCTAAAAACATGTTTATAGAGATAAATTAAATCTTTTATATTTTCTGAAGTAAGTGGAACAAACTTATATAACATCATTTTAAAAATAAGAGCCTTTTAATAAACAAATTAATTGAAGTTCAAACGAAATATAAGGATTCATTACAAAACGATTTTTAAAAACTTCATTTTTATTAACCTCTTTTTTATTATAATCAACTAGTAAAACTCTTTTATACCCAATCTCTAAACAATAATTAGCAAGCTCATCTGAATAATAACCAAAAGGAAACGCGAATTCTTCAATAGGAGTCCCTAATATATTTTCTAATTTATTTTTACTTTCAATAATTTCACCTTTTGCTTCTTCAATTGAAATCGCTAATAAATTAGCATGTGTTTGGGCATGAGAACCAATAGTAAACAATGAATTTTCCGAAATACTTTTAATCTGTCTGAAATTCATTAATTGCCAATATTCTTTTAATGAACTCGATTTTATAACATTCCAATCCTCATTAAAAAGTTTATAAACTGATTTAATTTTTTCATAAGAAATTGTTTTCATTTTTTTTTTCAAAGACATTCCTTTGTTAACAAACTCAGACTTTTTATTTTTTTCATATGTATTTCCTTCAAAAAAAATTTGCTTTACTTTTGTTTTTAATGAAACCAAATCTAAAAAATCTGTCCATAAAAATGAAGCTTGCTCATGAATTGTTGTAATATAAAAGCTTGCCGGTACTTTATACTTCTTCAAAATTGGAATTACATATTCATAATTATTTAAATATCCATCATCAAAAGTTATTGCTATATTCAACGTATTCTCTTTAAAATTTTTAGCATAATAATCACCTACAGAAACTATATTATAGTGTAACGCAATATATTCTATAAATCGCTCAAAATATTCTTCAGAAAAAAACCTACTGCTTAAACTAGTGTTCCCTACTTTATCAACCCCATGAAATAACAAAATACGTTCACCATACCTATTTTTAAGCAATGCTTTTTTCAATCCTATTTTTAATAAAGAATTCCTATAAAACAATAAGAAACGACATTTAACTTTCATCCAAATCATAAGTTATTTTTTTTATTTTTTTGAAAAAAAGAGACAAAAACATAACCTTACAAATATTTGACTATGTTTCCTATAAACTTCTTAAATCATAGGTGCATAACAGAAATTGTTTTAGAATGAATTTCTGATATTGTCCTTAGGGTGTTAAAAAATCAGAATATTCTTTTACCCTATTCTTCTTGTCTTGTTGACTATCGAAACTAAATCTTTTTTTTTACAATACACAAACGACAACCATATGGCAACTTGTTTTCTATTTCTAATTGATAGATCTTCATAAAATAATACTACATTATTACCATTTCATTGTTTATTAAAAAAAAATTAGATGAAACAAAACTAAATCAGTAATAGACAAGTTGTAATATCTTTACCACCTAAGATTCTTATATTCAAATACCAATCTTCTTCCACCTAAAGTCACATCAATATCAAAACTACATAAACTCTTACCCTGATATTATTTTAACTCTTTAATCATTTTTTCAAAACAGTTCTTTTTCAATTATTTTTTCACAAAACGTAACCACGGAAACGGAGAATCATTTCTTTTTAATATTCTATGAAAAATACTTCTATTAGGCATGTAAAGAATTTCAAAATCTTTCACCTTTGTAATTTCATGATGAAAATAGTTTAATGTCATTTGTGGAAAACCTAAATTTTTATAATATTTTTCAGTTCTAAATTTTGCTTTCGACAGTTCTTCTTTCTTGTAAAACGGACTATCTATAATATGTATTTCACCTTTTGATTTTAAATATAATTTCAAAATAGAAAATAATTTTTGAAAGTCTAAAAAATATTGAACAGAAGCATTTAAAGTAATGATATCAAATTGCTCTTCAAAACTCTTTAACTTGAAGATATCTCCATACAGGTAACGAATTTTACCTTTCCCAAACAAACGTACAGCCTGTTCTAATTCTTCACTATTTACATCTAACCCTACAACTTTATTTTCTTTAAAAACACTTGATAATTGATTCGTAAACCAACCATTTCCACAACCTATATCTAAAATAGATAAACCTCTGTTTTTATTTCCTAAATATTTTAAAAATCTTTTCGTTGATTTCCCTCGTAATTCCCACTCTTTTTTATTGGGGTTTTCGGCAAATGTTTTTGGTAGTATGGAAACTTCCTTATCTATCAATATTCTATTTTCTTTCTCACGAACTCTAATATAGTCTGATTCAAATTTTTCTTTTTCTTCAGTTAAATAACCGACACCATTCCGTGTATAAAGAGGATTTATAATCATAGATTCTTATAATATTTCATTGCCCAATATGCTAAAATTGATTTCGCTTTTATTTTCATAAAATAAAGGAAACTTTTTCTATCTCCTTTTAAAATCTCTTTATTAGAATTTACTTCATTCACAATATATTTAACTGCATAATCGTAATATTTTCGAGAATATGTTCTTTTAAAATCTATATCTCTATCGGTTGTAGTTTTCCAATCAGGTTGTATCGTAATATTTTGTTCTATTTCATTATATAACGAAGTTCCTTTTATAGGATAAGCAACAGTAATTGTAAAATGTGTTGGATTTGCTGCTTTTAAATATTTAACCGTTTCGTAGATATCTTTTTCATCCTCTCCAGGATAACCAACCATAATAAAAGTACCTGTTTCTAGCCCTAAGGCGTTTGTTTTTTGAATTGCAGATTTTACTACGTTAATATCTACACGTCTATCCATAGCGTCAACAATTTTTTGCGAACCACTTTCTGCTCCAATCCAAATTCTAGAACACCCTGCTTCTTTTAAAAGTTGTAAAACCTCATCGGTTAATCTCTCTGCACGTGTAATACATTCAAAAGGAATAATAGCATCTTGTTTTATAACTTCTTCATGAAAACTTTTAATCCATTTATGGCTTACTGTAAAAACATCGTCAACAAACCAAATAGAATCCGGCTGATACTTATTTTTTAATAATTTTAATTCCTGAGCAACTAAGTTTGCAGACCTTCTACGATAACTTTGCCCATAAACGGCAGTACTACACCATTTACATGTATATGGGCAACCACGCTGTGTACTTACAGTCATAGAGCTTTGTCCATGGTGTTTTTTCCAAGTTTCTAAATACTTATAAACAGGTATTGCTTCTCTATTAGGCAATGGTAAATCAGTTAAATCTTTTATTTTTACTCTCGGGGCTGTTTTAATAACTTTTTCATCAAGTAAAAAAGCGATTCCTTGAATCGTGTTATAACTTTCATTATTAAAAATTGCTGAACATAAATCTAAAGTAGTTTGTTCTCCTTCTCCTATAACCAAAAAATCAGCGCCTGCCTTTAGGTAACTCTCACAATTATAGGTTACATCTGGCCCTCCAAGTATAATTTTAACACCTCTTAGCTTAACATTTGTTTTAAGTTTTTTCATCAACTTAATAACATTAATTTTTGTCATTAAATTAGTATAAATAGCTATCGCCTTAGGTTTTTTTTCCTCAATAAACTCTAACTGTTCTTTAAATGAATAAAAAGTACTATCATATACATCGTTTTCAATTTTATTTTTATTGAGATAACTCGATATATATAATAATCCTAAAGGAGCATAAGGCCGCATAATTTTTTGCTCCTTATCATCTTCATATAAATAATATGCATGGGTTAAAACTATATTCATTTTTTTATCAATTCAATTATAAAATGATCTGCATATTTCGATAAAAAACGATTTGACAATCTTTTTTCGATTGTTTTTAAAATATTCCAAATAGGCTTTTTAGTTAAAAACGACTTTTCTAAATAAGAAGGTGGAATTACGATTCCTACAGGAGAATAGTTAATTAATGTATAATTTACCTTAGACATTTCAATTATTTCTTTTGGGTTAAAATACCAAGTTGGCACTTGTACATCATCAACATTCACCAATAAAGCTTCATTTGTATTTCTTCTTTGAGCCTTTTTAAAACTTCCTTTAACTAAAAAATAAAGTTGTTCCCAAACACAGTTTTTAGGCATCAGTACCATTACTAATTTTCCTTTAGATACTAATAATTCTGAAGCCATTTTTAAAAACTCTCTCAACTCTTCATGACAGAGGCAATTCAATCCTCCAAAATTTGAAAAAACAACATCAAATTCTTTTTTAAAAGAATCTTTTGAAAGTTTTTTACAATCTAAAACTTCAAAAGTTAAATTATTATAGCTATTCTTTTTATTTGCTACTTTAATCATTTCTTCTGAAATATCTGTAGCTATTATATTATGTCCTTTTTTTGCAAGAGCAATTGCATCTACACCTGTCCCACAATTTAACTCTAAAACATTTACTTTTTTTTCTGATGAAAATATATGTTCAATATTTTTATAAACTTTTTTACGCTGTTCCCTACCTATTTTAGTGTTCGTAAAGGTATCATCATATGTTTTTGCTGCAATATCAAAAAAACTAGTCATTAATATTCTCTAATTTATTTAGTTGCAATTTATTTATCATTGAGGTAGTTATATAATATGGTAATAAAAAAACTAAACGCCACTCATACATTTTTAAACTAAAAGGGTTTCTAATCATTTTTTTAAAATTAAAAACTCCTTGAGCTTTCCTAAAAACCTTGTGAACATATCGCTGCAGTTTTTTATAAAATTTAGAATTAAATGATCCTTGAAACATCATTGCTAAATCATCAGAATCTGTCCAATTAGCTTTTAGCTTTAAATCATCTTTTACTTTTTCGTAAAATTCTGTCTCAGGTAATGGATAAGATACCGAAACACCTATATTATCAGGCAACAATTTTTGTATCATTTTAATTGTTAAATCGATATCTTCTTTAGTTTCGTTTAAATATCCAAACTGAATAAAAAAAGCAACTTTTATATTTTTTTCTTTTAGTAAATGAGTAGCTTTTTCTATTTGATCTATGGTAGTTCCTTTATCCATAGCGTCAAGAATTTTTTGAGACCCACTTTCAGCACCAATCCAAACTTCAGATAATCCACTTTCAGCTAATGCCTCTATATTTTCTTCTTTTAATAATAAATCTGCTCTACTTTGTATATAATAACTAATATTTAAGTTTTCTTTCTTCAATAAAGTATTAAACTCTTGTACCCATTGTGATTTTAAACCGAAAATATCATCGCACATCCAAAACTTTTTAACTCCAAAAGTTTTCTGTAAATAACTAATATGTGCAACAATATATTCTGGAGAATGTGAATTGTATCTATTTCCATAAATTGGTTTAGCACACCAATTACATTTAAACGGACATCCTCTAGTAGTAACCATATTTAAACTAAACTCTTTCCCTCCTTCTTCCCAAATCTTTTTGTAATCATTAATATTTATTAAATCCCAAGCAGGCATTGGAAAACTATCAAGGTCTTTATATACAGGTCTTTTGGGATTTTTAATAATTTCCCCTTTATCATTAACATAAACAACTCCATCAACTACTGTAGCATCTCTTTTATTCTGAAACTTATCTACCAATTCTTTTAACGTTACCTCTCCTTCCCCTTGAATTATAAAATCTGCTCCAGCATCCAAATATTTTTCATAATGATCAGTAGCGTCAGAACTACAAACTACTATTTTACAATTATTTCCTTTTGCTTTTAAAATCATTTCAAATGCTGCTTCTCTCATATTGGTTAAGCACATCTTAGTGAGGTAATTAAAACCATCATCATAAATTACAAAAACATCAGGCTTATTAATTTCTAAAAACGAATGTAAAGGATCAATATTTTTAAGTAAACATGTATCAAATAGACTAACAACATACCCTTTTTCTCTTAAAAAAGATGCAGCATACATAGTTCCAAGCGGTGGAAAAGGGGTTTTATTTTTCCACTGTTTTTCGTCAAACGGATAAAAATAAGAATGTGAAAAAGCAATGTTAAGCATGTTCTGGAGCAAGTTTTATATTATGTATTTCTTCGATTTCTTCGTATTTTTCATTTAATAAAGACAGTACCTTTTTTTGAAAATTACTCGGGTGATGTTTTGATACATTCTCTGAAGACTTAAAAGCTATTTCAAAATCTTCTTTAGGTAAATGATTAAATTTATCTCTCCATTTTTTTATAGTTATTTTCATAAAAATCTTTTCTATATAATCTCCTGCTTTATAATTCAATAGTTTTTCAACCGTTTTAGTAAAAGCACTTTTAGAGATTGTTTTAATATTTTTTTCTTTTCTAATTAAATTTGGAAAAAAACCATACACCCATTTATTTTCTTTAAGAAATTGTTTAAATGCAGTTTCTCCGTATAAAGGAATTAGCGTAGCGACTTCTGTAGCAGTAAATCTATTTTTTTCATCTACACATAAATAACCGCTGCTCATAAAGTAATTTACACAAAAATATTTTTTAGAATTTAGCAAAAATATTTTCTTATACAATATCAGTAAAGTTCTTGCAATCCAAATTCTATTTTTTCTGGTAATAATAAAAAAATCAATATCGCTTTTCTCATCAAAATATCCTTTTGATAATGATCCAGAAATACAAACACTATCTATGTATGGAAAATTGGATATAAACTTAGCTATCTTCCAAGCTTTAGGCATTATATTTTCAGCATTTTTATTTCCTTCTAGCCTTCTATCTAAAATGTTTTTATCATTAAGTATAGAATAGTACCCATTGTTATTATAGATAACCCCTCGTTGCTCTAAACTTAATATCTGTTTAACTACCTCCTCTTTTTTTTTAGAATCTGAGAAACGAAAAACCTCCTCTAGTGTTAAAGGATAATTAAAAATAGAAAAATATAATATGCTTTTTAAAATATTCATTTTTTAATATCTATTTGAAGAAGTGTTCTTTTATTTATTTCCTCTCTTTTTTCATCAAAAAACCATCCCCATTTATTAAAATATTTAATTGACGATACTAAATGATGTAAAAAAACTTTGTTTTTCTTATATGATTCTTTATTATAAACGTGATAAATAAATGCTTCGGAAAAAAAAACTGTTCTACATAGTTCATTTACTCTCCTCGTTAAATCTAGATCTTCAAAATAAAGAAAAAAACGCTCATCGAATCCATTCACTTTTTTTAATATACTTGTTCTAAAAAACATAAAACAACCCGATACATATGGTATATCTATATTACTATTGTAATTGAAGTTTCTTAATTCATACTTTTCATCCCTCTTTTTAACAATCTTTTTAACCCGTAAAAAGCGTCTAATAATTAAATCTTTTGGAGTAGGTATTAACTTACACAAAAATTGTAATTTACCTGATGGATATAATACTTTAGGAGCACTTAAACCAATTTCCTTATTCCTATCCATAAAAAGAATTAGCTGGGACACCAGGTTCTTACCTAATCTTATGTCTGGATTAACAACTGCATGATATTTAGAATTTAATTCAATTGCTTTTCTTATAGCTATATTATGTGCTTTTCCATACCCTAAATTTTCATTATTATAAATATATTCTAGGCTTTTATATTCTTTAAAAAAGTTATAATTGTTTTCATGCGAATTATCTATAATAAAAACATATAAATTAATAGTTGATGAAAAAAAATCAGAAAGTAATTTCTTAACTTCATTAATTTCATTATTAAATAAGACTATTGAAACCGTTAAAATCATTAAACCTTTTTTTGCTAAGTTATTCAATTATATTAAATAACTAAATCTTATTTTAATCATAGAACTTTTAAAACAAAAAAAGTCTTTCAAATAAATGAAAGACTTTTTTCTTAGTAGCGGGAACTGGACTCGAACCAGTGACCTTCGGGTTATGAGCCCGACGAGCTACCTACTGCTCTATCCCGCGATTTCGAGTGCAAATATACGCTCTTTTATTTCTTATAACCAAATAAAACATCTTTTAAAAACACTATTTTTTATAACTACATCAATAACAACCTAATAAAAAAAAATATTTTTAATTCAAACAGCTTATCTTTGCAGCATGACACATAAAGCAGGATTTGTAAACATCATCGGAAACCCAAATGTTGGGAAATCAACCTTAATGAATGCATTGGTTGGTGAAAAATTATCAATTATTACTTCAAAAGCTCAAACGACAAGACATCGTATTTTAGGGATTGTTAACGATGATAATTATCAAGTTGTTTTTTCTGATACACCCGGAATTATAAAACCCGCTTATGAATTACAATCTTCTATGATGGATTTTGTAAAATCGGCTTTTGATGATGCTGATGTATTAATATATATGGTTGAAGTTGGTGAAAAGGAGTTAAAAAACGAAGCTTTTTTTAATAAAATAATTCACAGTAAAATTCCAATTATTTTATTATTAAATAAGATAGATAAATCTACACAAGTAGAAGTTGAAGAAAAAGTTACTTACTGGACTAATAAAGTACCCAACGCATTTGTACATGTAATTTCAGCTTTAGAAAAATTTAACGTACAAGTAGTTTTTAATAAAATTGTAGAGTTATTGCCTGAAGGACCTGCTTTTTACCCAAAAGATCAATTAACCGATAAACCTGAACGTTTTTTTGTAAACGAAAAAATTCGTGAAAAAATTCTACAACACTACAAAAAAGAAATTCCGTATGCTGTTGAGGTAGAAACCGAAGAGTTTATTGAGGAAGAGGATATTATAAAAATTCGAGCTATTATTATGGTAGAACGTGACACCCAAAAAGGAATTATTATTGGGCATAAAGGAAGCGCTCTTAAACGTGTAGGTACCGAAGCTCGTAAGGACTTACAGCAGTTTTTTGATAAAAAGGTTTTTTTAGATTTATATGTAAAAGTAAATAAAAATTGGAGATCTAATGAACGTCAATTAAAACGTTTTGGTTACAAAGATTAATTTATTTTTTGTAAAAATGATTTTGTAAAATCTTTTAATTCATCCATTTGTTTTTGACCAGTAGATTTACCTATTGTTCCTACAAAATATAACGATACCCATACAATTGGTAAAACAACAAGCATTACAACTGGCAAAATTGACACTTTTTTTAAAGACCAATTACTATATGCTATAACTCCAAAAATTAAAAAGGCGGTGGCAACCACAAAATGCAAAAACATAAAAAAAGTCCAAACTTGTGGTTTAGGACCAAATAACCCTTTAATTTTAGATTTATTTGCTGATATTTTTTCTATCTCAATAGCTAGTTGAGGTGACCAAAAATGAGTTTCATTAACAGGCACATCAATAACAACATGATTATCAATAACTTTCATTTTATATACTGATGTATCCAATAAATGTGCTTTAACTTCATTTAATAAAACCTCAGCATCCATTTCAAAATCAATTTGAAATCTTGGTTTTAAAAAAATCTGATTATATAATTGATCCTCCATATTTTAAACTAATTATCCCACAATGTAGTAAAAATAGTATACTCTTTAAAATTCGGCTTAAAATCATAACGTAAGTTGTATCTTTGCACAAATTTTTACAAAATGAGTAGTATTGTAGCCATTGTAGGAAGACCTAATGTAGGTAAATCCACTTTATTTAACCGTTTAGTACAACGTCGTGAAGCTATTGTAGATTCTGTAAGTGGAGTTACAAGAGATAGACACTACGGAAAATCTGAGTGGAACGGGAAAGAGTTTTCTGTAATTGATACTGGTGGATATGTTGTCGGGTCGGATGATATTTTTGAAGGAGAAATACGTAAACAAGTTCAATTAGCTATTGATGAAGCTGATATTATTGTTTTTGTAGTTGATGTAGAGCAAGGAATTACCCCAATGGATAATGAGGTTGCTAAAATATTACGTCAAGTTAAAAAGCCACTTATCATGGCTGTAAATAAGGTAGATAACGCAATGCGTGATGCTGATGCGGTTGAATTTTACAACCTTGGCTTAGGTGAATACCATACTATTTCTTCAATAAATGGTAGTGGTACAGGTGAATTACTAGATGCAGTTGCAAAAGAAATACCTGAAGAAGATGAAGTTGAAGAAAATGAATTGCCTCGTTTTGCGATTGTTGGTCGCCCTAATGCCGGTAAATCATCATTTATCAATGCTTTAATTGGTGAAGACAGAAATATTGTTACCAATATTGCGGGTACTACTCGTGACTCTATCGACACAAAATACAATCGTTTTGGCTTTGAGTTTAACTTAGTAGACACTGCTGGAATTCGAAAAAAATCTAAAGTAAAAGAAGATTTAGAGTTCTATTCAGTAATGCGAGCTGTTCGTGCTATTGAACATTGTGATGTTGCTGTTTTAGTTATTGATGCAACTCGTGATTTTGAAGGTCAGGATGAAAAAATATTTTGGCTAGCTGAAAAAAACAAAAAAGGAGTCGTTATTCTTGTTAACAAATGGGATTTGATTGAAAAAGAAACCAATACTATGCGTGATTTTGAAGCGCAAATAAGAAGAAAAATAGCTCCATTTACAGATGTACCAATTATATTTACTTCTGTTTTAACAAAACAACGTATTTTTAAAGCTATTGAAACCGCTGTTGAAGTTTTTGAAAACAGAAAACGTCGTATTCAAACAAGTAAATTAAATGAAACGATGTTAGAGATTTTAGAACAAAATCCGCCTCCTGCAACCAAAGGGAAATACATCAAAATTAAATACTGTATGCAATTACCAACGCATACACCTCAATTTGCATTTTTTGCTAATTTACCTCAATATATTCGTGATCCGTACAGGCGTTATTTAGAAAATCAATTACGCCAGCATTATAATTTTAATGGAGTGCCAATTATTATTTACTTTAGACAAAAATAAATATAGCTTTAACATAAATTAACTCTTTTAAAGTAGTTTTTTCATTTTCTTTATGCGTTTATTAAACAACTCATAAAAAAGCAATGAAAAAACTACTTTTTGTTTTTACGTTATTACTTACTACAAGTACATTTGCTCAATCTTACCCATTTAAGATTACTGGTAAAATTAATAGCGGTAAAGAAAAAACACCCATTGAAGCTGCAACCATTCATTTAGAAAAAATAAAAGACAGCACAGTTGTTTCCTATACAATATCTGACAATAAAGGAAACTTCTCTTTAGAGGGTAAATCTTTTCACAAAAACTTAAAACTATTCATCTCTTACATAGGAATGGATAACTACACTAAAACAATTACTTTAGGAAAAAAAAGTAATTTTAACTTAAGTACTATTTCTTTAAAAGAAGAAAGTAATTTACTTAATGAAGTTGTTATAAAATCAAGAGCACCTATCACTATTAAAAAAGACACTTTAGAGTTCAATGTAAAATCCTTTAAAACAAAAAAAGATGCTAACGTTGAAGATCTACTAAAAAAATTACCAGGTGTAGAAGTAGACGAAGAAGGGAAAATTACCGTAAACGGTAAAGAAGTGAATAAAATACTAGTAAACGGAAAACCTTTTTTTGGTAACGACCCAAGTATTACAACCAAAAACTTAACAAAAGAAATTATTGAAAAAGTTCAAATTACCGATACCAAATCAAAATCAGAGGCGTTTTCAGGCGAAAAAGGAGACGCCAACAATAAAACAATTAACCTTACCATAAAAAAAGAAAACAATAAAGGTTGGTTTGGTAGAGTATCTGCTGGCGCAGGAACAGACAAACGTTTTGAAGGAGCTACAATGGTTAATCGTTTTGACAACGACCAACGATTTAGTATTCTGGCAAGCACCAACAACATAAACTCTCCTGGTTTTAGCTTTGGTGAAATTCAAAAAATGTTTGGCGGCGGTAACAATTGGGTTAGCAGCAATGGTAGTTTTAGCATTAATGGTAGACGTTTTGGCGGAGGAAGTGGAATTGTAAAATCTAAAACAGCTGGCGCAACTTATGCCGATCAATACGGCAAGGGTGTTGATGTAAATGCAAATTACTTTTATTCTGGCAGCAACTCTAATGATGAATCTAAAAGCAACAAAGAATACACGCTTCCAGACAGAAAATACTTCTCAAACTCTATTTCTAAATCTGATAATGAAAACCATAACCATAGCATTGGTGTTGAATTTGATATAAAAATTGACTCAACTTTTTTAATTAATATAAAACCTTCTTTTGTTTTTAATAAAAGAGACGGTAGTAACAGCAGACAAGAAGAATCTTTAGACGAAAACGGCACTTTAACAAACAATTACACCAGTAATTCTTATGTTAAATCTAAAGCTAATAATTTTCAAAACACTATTGATTTAACCAAAAAACTAGGTAATAAAGGGTCATTTATTAAAACATCTATTACAAATCAAATAGACAAAGCTGATACAGACGAATTAAATAAATCGACCATTGAAGTATTCGGCCCAAATGCTAGTACTGAAAATAGGGATCAAGAAAGCGCAATTTCAAATAATTTAAATAGCTTTAACACAAAGGTTACTTACCGTTTTCCTTTAATTGCTAAAAAATTATTTTTAGATGCAAAATACACGTATCAAAACGATGAAAGAGAAAACAAAGAAGACACGTATGATTTTAACAACACGACTCAACAATACAGTGATTTTAATCAAAGTTTAAGTTCAGATTTTACCTATAACGATATTGCTAAAACACCTGCGCTGGAGTTAATTTATAAAACGAAAAAATGGCGTTTTAATTTTGAGACTGGTTTTGTAAACAGAACATTAGAAAACAACGATAAACTACGTCCAAATTTAAGTTTAGAAAAAGAATTTAATAATTTAGCGCTAGATGCTGGTTTTAGATATAGATTCGATTCAAAAGCTTCAATTTATTTTGATTATCGTTTAACAAATCAAGTTCCTAACATTAATCAAATTCAACCATTTGCAAATGTTAGCAACCCATCTAACATTATTACAGGTAACCCAGAATTAAAACCTACACAAAACCACAGAGCTTACATTAACTTTAACAAATATAATTGGCAAGCTGGTACAGGTCTCTATTTATATATGAGTGGTAGTATTTTCAAAAATCAAATTATTTCAAATACTACGATCTCTGATGAGTTTATCAGAAATTCAACCTACGAAAACACTGATGAAGGCTACGATTTTTGGGGAGGTGGTAGTTATAGTAAAAAACTTAAGTTAGACTCTATTACCAATTTAAAACTTAGAGCAGGTTCTAATGTAAGTATCTACAAAAATTTTAACATAGTAAACACAGTAAAAGAAGGAGCTCAAACAACTTCTTTTAGACCAAACTTAGGAATAACTTTAGAGTGGAATAAGCTTATTTCAATTGAAACTCGCTACGATGTTTCATTCTCTAAAACTAAATACGACATTAACACGAATCAAAATCAAAACTTTACGAGTCAAACCTTACGTTTTAGAACAAAAACTAATTTTCCAAAAAAATTAGAATGGAGAAATGATATAAGGTACAACTACAATGCAAATGTAATTGGCTTTAACAAATCTTCTTGGTTCTGGAACGCAACTTTAGCTTATTCTGTATTAAAAGATCAAGGTACAATTAGTTTAAAAGCCTATGACTTATTAAACCAAAACACCAATGCACAACGTAGAGCAACTTCTAATTATATTGAAGACTCACAAAGTACAGTATTACAACAATACTTTATGTTAGGTTTTAGTTGGAAATTTAATAGCTTAGGAAAAAAAGGAAAAGTAAGAGATTATAAAATGTTTTTTTAACATAAAAATTATCAAAAAAAGTCATTAATTAAATTAATGTCTTTTTTTTTACGCTTTAGCCTATGAAAGCTTTATTAAGCAACAACGACTATATGCCTACAAATTTTGTAAATTTGTAATTAGGTTAAGAAAATATTTTATGAAGGTTAGAAAATTAAAAAAATTTCAAAACACAGAGTTACCACTACAACTAAATGTAAGTTTTAAGAAAATCTATAATATGCTTAAAGAGTATAAAAATAGTAACTCTAAAAACCATCCTTTCGATGCTTCAGTTAACATATTAATTAAAGAAATTGAAAACCACCCAGAACTTATCGAAGGATTTTCCGACCTTTCTCTACTAAAAAAACACGAAGAAACTATCGATGTTTTATTAGAAGCCTTATTCCCAGAAATATTAACCTTAAACGAAATAAAAGCAGCTACAATTCCTTTCTCTTTCGCTTCATTTAAATTTACTAAACGACTTGAAAACATTCTTAAAAATGCTGGAGAAGGATTTGAATTTAAAGTAAGAGATTTTGAAGAAGATAAAATGTACATCATGGCATGTACCTTTATTTTAAACATGTATTATAACCATCCTATCGACTTAAAACGTCCTTTTTTCTTTGACATTCCTGATAAGGAAAACAATATCATGAAACATTATCGTGTGGCATTTAATGGTGATTTTATGGAAGTAGCACCTTCTAGTAGTGCACCAAAAATTACTGAGGAAGATATTAAAATTCTTTTAGACAACTATGATAACATTGAAGTGTGGAAAGAAAAATTCCCTCCGAACAGCTATATTTTCAAAGGCTTCGGTTTAATGACGCTATTTGATGTTACTGCTGACGAAAACATCTCATCAATAAGAACAAGTTTACTACAAAAAGACGATGGGAATATTATTGAAAAACTGCGTAAAAACTTAAGCGAATTTTATAATATTAAAGACTTAAAAGTAGGTTTTTCTGTATTTGACACTACCGATTTGTCGTTACAATCCACTCGGATTAAAAAATCTGAAAGCATTATTTTATTAACAGAAGAAAAAGAAATAGCTTGTAATACTTTTTTTTGTGATCATGTTATCACTAAGCTTTTTAACAAACAAGAAACCGTTATTATTTCAAACACTGACAACTACGGAAAAAACACTAAAGGTAATCAGTTTTTTAACCGATTAAAAGATAAAAATATTGGAAGTATTTTATTAATTCCATTTAAAGCTAGTGAAAATAATGATTTGGCGCTGTTAGAAATAGCTTCTCCTAGACCTTATGAATTAAACTCGGTAAATCATCAAAAATTAACAGACATTGTTCCTGTTTTTAAAGCAGCTATTGACCGTTTTTCGGAGGAATATATAAACATTTTAGAAGCTACAATACAAGAACACTACACCTCTTTACACCCAACAGTAAAATGGAAATTTTACGAAGCAGCTGAGCAATATCAAACGGATGTTTTTACTAAAAAAGAAAATGTAAAAATCGAACAAATTGTTTTTAAAAATGTATACCCTTTATATGGTCAAACAGATATAAAAGGATCTTCTTTAGCAAGAAACGAAGCTATTAAAGAGGATTTAATTACACAACTTACCTTAGCTATATCTGTATTGAAACAAGCATGTAAATCTGAAAAACTACCTATTTACCAAGAGTTAACCTTTCGTGTAAACGAGTATCTAAATGCTGTTATTAACGGATTAAAAGCAGGTGATGAAGTTGGTATTTTAGATTTTTTAAGCAGAGAAATTTACCCAGTATTTAAACATATTAAATCGCTAAACAATAATTTAACTAGCGTTGTAAATACTTATATGAAGCGTTTAGACAGCAACCTACATGTAGTTTATGAAAAACGAAAAGCTTATGAACAAAGCGTTACGTTATTAAATGACAAACTCGCTAAATTTATTGACAAGAAACAAGGAAATGCACAAGTAATGTTTCCACATTACTTTGAACGTTATAAAACCGACGGTATAGAATACAACATGTATATCGGGCAATCTTTAACCAAGCAAAAAAAGTTTGATCAACTATATCTTTATAACTTACGCTTGTGGCAACTACAAACAATGTGTGAAATGGAAAACGTTGCTAATACTGCACGTAAAGCTATGGATCATGACTTACAAGTTGCTTCTTTAATATTAGTACACAGTAATCCTTTATCTATAAAATTTAGAATGGATGAAAAACAATTTGATGTTGATGGAGCTTATAATATTAGGTATGAAATTATAAAAAAACGAATAGATAAAGCCCATATTAAAAATACGCAAGAGCGCTTAACCGTTCCTGGAAAAATAGCCATTGTTTATTCGCAAGACAAAGATGCTAATGAGTATCTAAAATACATTAGTTATTTACAGTCAAAAAACTTGTTAGGTGGTATCGAAAAACTAGAGTTAGAAGACTTACAAGGGGTTTCTGGCCTAAAAGCGCTACGTATCGAAGTCATTTATCAAGAAGGTTTTGATAGTAAAAAAACTATTTCTATTGACGAATTAATAGAAGAATTTAAACACTAAAAAAGAAAATCCTTCGTGAATTACAAAGGATTTTCTTTTTTACTAAACTACGTTTGCTACTTCTTGCATTTGAAACGCTATGGCAAAAACAATTACACTTATAATTATACCTATCATAAAAACGGTATAAGTGGTTCTTAATAATTTATATTTCCTATTTAAAACCAATCCTAAAAAATATAAGTCTTTTGTAAGTGAACCATACAAATAATCACGATCTTTCATCATTTCATGCATTGCCCATTCAAAATCAGGCATACTCATTTGATGAAAATTCCCAAAAAACAATAAATTTACCTTTTTATTTGCAACATCTTCTTTGGTAAACTTACCTTCTGTTACATTAGGACGTGTTGCCATTATTGATAAGATAATAGAAGCTACCGTAAATAAAATAAAAACTATTGACGGAATAATTAAATAATGATTTGATGGGTTGTCTAACTTTGGGATTAGTGTAGACAGCGTCATCGAAATAATAATTGCGTTTACTGATAATAAAATATTTGCCTTTGTATCGGCAATATCACTTAATGTTATATGGTTTCTCAATGCAACACGAAACATTGTTTCAATTCCGCGTTCAGGTAATTCTACTTTATTCTTTTTAAAAGCCAACTCTTCCTTTTTTTGCTTTAACTTTCTGTTTTCTTGAGCTGTTTTTTTTTGGATCTTTAATAACTGCGCTAAGTTTTTACTTTTAGGTTTTTCCCAATTTTTAACAGCAAAACTAGTATAAAACCTATAATTTGTTAAAAAAATTATATTCTCTTCAATCCATTCAAAATCAGAAACAACATGATTTTTAGCCAATTCCCACTCTTTTCTTAATAAAGAATTATACTCGCTAAAATTTTTACTTCCTAAATGAGAACAATCTGCATCACAAATTATTTTTTCTAATTCAGTAACTGGTGTTGCATCCATTTTTGTTACTAAAATTAACTCCGAAACTTCTTTAATTATAGTTTCTGAAACATTTCTTTCTCTAAAAAACAACGCTGCTATTTTAACGCTTTCTTCCTCATGACCATCAATCTGTTTAATATAACCTGTATCATGAAACCAAGCCGCTAACAATAATTTATTTGCAGATGCCTCATCAATTTGCATCCCTTCAACCAACTCTTTTGCTTTTTCGACAACTCGTTGCGTATGAAATACATTGTGATAAACAAACGAAGATGTTAATTTTTCATTTAAAAGATGAATAACAAAATTTTCAGCTTCAATTAATAAATTTTTCATTAAAAAGGTTTTTGCTAAATTAAAAATAATATTTAACTATTAATTAGATGTAAGTTTGTCGGATTAAACACGACAAACTAACGTACAAAAAGTACCTAATTATTGTCATTTAAAATTAGTATATTTTTAATCCTAATTATTAAAACCAAAATTTGTATGCTAACTTGGGAAAAAATTATTCATTTTGCTGTAAAAGGAAACCCAACTCCCACAAAAAGAGTTGAAAAAACTGAAAATGAATGGAAAAAACTACTAACACCTGAACAGTTTAGAATTACACGTTTAAAAGGAACTGAGCGTCCTTTTTCAGGTGAATTATGTGCTAGTTATGATGAAGGGAAATATAATTGTGTTTGTTGCAATACTCCTTTATTTGATTCAACTATAAAATTCAATTCAAGTTCAGGATGGCCAAGTTTTACACAACCAATTACAGAAAATGCAATTCAATATCATAGAGACATAACTTTTGGTATGGTGCGCGTGGAGGTATTATGTAATACTTGCGATGCACATTTAGGACATGTTTTTCCTGATGGACCAGAACCAAGTGGGTTAAGATATTGTATCAATTCAGAAGCAATGCAATTAGATAAAGAATAATTATGACTAAAAATTTACAAATAGCCACTTTAGGTGGCGGGTGTTTTTGGTGTACCGAAGCTGTTTTTCAAAAAGTAAAAGGAGTTGAAAAAGTTGTTTCAGGTTATGCTGGAGGTACAGTTCCTGGGCACCCAACGTATCGCGAAGTATGTTCTGGATTAACTGGTCATGCAGAGGTTATTCAGATAACTTTTGACGCTGCTGTTATTTCTTATCAAGAAATTTTAATTATTTTTATGACAACTCATGACCCTACAACTTTAAATCAACAAGGTGCTGATCATGGAACAGCATATCGTTCTGTAATTTTTTATCATTCTGATATACAAAAAAAAATAGCACAGCATGTTTTAAAAGAAATTACACCTTACTATGAAGATGCAATAGTAACCGAAGTAACCAAATACGTTATTTTTTATAAAGCAACAGAAGAACACCAAAATTATTATCGAGAAAATACGCAACAAGGATATTGTAGTTTTGTAATTGAACCAAAACTAGCCAAATTGCGAAAATTACATACCGACAAATTAAAATAGCACTATTTTTAAAAAGACTATGAAACTTAACATTCAAGATACTTTTAATAAAGAATTACCTGCCGATAAAATTACAGGAAACACTCGCAGGCAAGTTTTAGATGCTTGTTTTTCGTTTGTTGAACCTACAAAAACTGCAAACCCGAAATTATTACATGTTTCTACAGAAATGTTAAACGAAATCGGACTATCAACTGAAGATGCAAATTCAGAAACGTTTTTAAAGGTTTTTACTGGAAATAAAATCATACAAAACACCCATCCTTTTGCCATGTGTTATGGTGGACATCAGTTTGGTAATTGGGCAGGACAATTGGGTGATGGTCGTGCTATAAACTTAACCGAAGTTGTTCACAACAACAAACGTTGGGCAATACAATTAAAAGGATCTGGCGAAACTCCATACTCAAGAACTGCCGATGGTTTAGCCGTTTTACGTTCATCCATCAGAGAATATTTGTGTAGCGAAGCCATGTTTCATTTAGGTGTTCCAACCACGCGCGCTTTGTCGTTAAGTTTATCAGGTGATAAAGTTTTAAGAGACATGCTTTACAACGGTAATTCGGCCTACGAAAAAGGAGCTATCGTTGCTCGTTTAGCGCCAAGTTTTATCCGTTTTGGGAATTTCGAAATTTTATCAGCAAGAAAAAATACACCTGCTCTAAAAGGATTAGCAGATTATACCATCAAATATTTTTATCCGGAAATCACATCCGAAGGAAAACAAAAATATCTCGATTTTTTATCAGAAATAAGAAATAAAACCATCGATATGATTGTGCATTGGCAACGCGTTGGCTTTGTACATGGCGTAATGAACACCGATAACATGTCTATTTTAGGATTAACGATAGATTACGGACCCTACGGTTGGCTAGAAGGCTATGATTTTGGTTGGACACCAAATACAACCGACAATCAACATAAAAGGTACCGATACGGAAACCAATCGCAGATTGGTTTATGGAATTTGTTTCAACTCGCAAACGCATTGTACCCTCTTATTGAAGAAGTAGCGCCAATACAAGCAATTTTAGACGACTATTCTGACATTTATAATGAAAAGAAACATCATATGATGAAAGCTAAAATCGGTTTATTTTCTGATGATGAAAACGACAAAGAGCTTATTGGTAGATTAGAAGAAACCTTACATTTAACAGAAACCGACATGACTATTTTCTTTAGAAATTTAGCAAATATTAGTTCGGAAGATACTTTTGAAGGTGCTTTTAAAAAAATTACAAATGCTTTTTATACTATTGATGAAGTAGAAGACGAAATAAAAACGCATTGGAAAGATTGGTTGCAACGTTATTTAAAAAGATTACAACAAGAAACTTTTTCAGATACCAAGAAAAAAGAAAAAATGGATTTAGTAAACCCTAAATATGTGCTGCGAAATTATATGGCACAATTGGCTATTGATGCTGCCAACGAAGGCGATTATTTATTAATTGAAGAATTATACCAATTGCTTAAAAAACCATATGCTGAGCAACCAAATTACCAAAAATGGTTTGCTAAACGACCTGAATGGGCTAGACATAAAGTAGGCTGCTCTGTATTGAGTTGTAGTTCATAAAAAATTGTATTTTTAAAAACAGAAACTTACATTATTAGATGACGCACGAATTTAAAGAAATTGTTCAGCAAATTATTTTAAATCAGCAAAAAGGCATACAAAATGTATTGGCAACCGTTGTTGATTTAGAAGGTTCTTCTTACAGAAAACCTGGTGTTAGAATGTTACTTTCTTCAGATAAAAAAATTACAGGAGCTGTAAGCGGTGGCTGTGTAGAAAAAGAAGTGCAACGCAGAGCGCAATCAGTTTTTAATGATGGAAAACCGAAAGTTATTACCTATGACGGTCGGTATCGCTTAGGCTGTGAAGGAGTGCTGTATATTTTATTGGAATCGGTTTATTTATCATCAGAATTTATAACTACTTTTTCTAACCATTTATCTGCTAGAAAACCTTTTATTATTACTTCTTATTACAAAAGAGAGGATGAAGTTTATGATAATTTTGGTTCGGTTATTCAATTTAATAACAATGTAACATTGCCTTTTTCTAAACCTTTTAATCCATCAGAAAAAAACAACAATTTGTTTTTTGAACAAAAACTACAACCTTTGTTTCGTTTATTAATTGTTGGTGGAGAGCATGATGCTGTTAAATTATCTAATCAAGCAACTTTATTGGGTTGGGAAGTTGATGTAATTACTTCCATTAAAGACCCAAAACAATTGGCTGACTTTCCTACTGCAAAATCAGTTATAGCTCAAACTCCAGAAGTTATTCAATTAACAAATATCAATGAAAACACCGCCGTTGTAATTATGAATCATAATTTCACCTATGATTTACGTTGGATTATTAAATTGCAAGAGCAAAACCCCGTGTATATAGGAATTTTAGGTGCAGCAAAACGACGCGAAAAACTACTAAACGAATTGTTTGACTTGGCTCCTGATGTTACTGATGATTTCTTAGAAAAAATTCACACTCCTGCTGGATTAAATATTGGTGCAGAAACTCCCGAAGAAATTGCACTTTCTATTCTTGCCGAAATACTGTCGGTAGTTCGTAAAAAAGAAGTGTTTTCTTTAAAAAAAATAACAGGTAAAATTCATACCTAAAAAGATGAAAAAAACAGCAATTTTAATTCTCGCTGCAGGAAAATCATCCCGAATGGGAAGCACAAAACAACTGCTTTCTTACAAAAAAACTACGTTATTGGGTTGGGCTATTGAACAAGCAAAACAATCAAAAGCAAATGCTGTTTTTTGTGTGCTAGGAGCTAATTCAGAAATTATTGAAAAATCAATTGAAAATTATTTAGTTGAAACTATTTATAATGTAGATTACAACAACGGACTAAGCACTAGTATTATTGCTGGAATTAATCACTTAAAAGATAAAAATTTCGATTCTGTTTTAATAATGTTAGCAGATCAACCCAATGTAACTACTGACTATTTAAACCAATTGATAATTACATCCGAAGAGAATAACAGTAAAATTGTTGTTTCTAATTATGGAAATAAAATGGGGGTTCCTGTCCTATTCCCAAGGCAATATTTTAATAAATTAATAAATTTAAAAGGAGATAATGGGGCAAAGGATTTTTTAAAAATGCATTTATCAGAAATCATAAAAATGTCCACTTTTAATTTAATTGATATTGACACGAGAGAAGATTATAAAAACCTTGTTAAGTAATTATATAAGCCCTATTAAAGAACATCCTTTTAAGGAATATAAATTACTTTTGCATTCAAATTAATTTGTTTTATGAATTTTAGAGTTTTTATTTATTTTATTGCTGTTATAATTTTAACAGGTTGTGCTTCTTACCAAGCAAAATACATTGATGAAAATTTATCAAAAAAAATTAATACTGATAAAGAACTCGTACACTCATTTTATTTAATTGGTGATGCTGGTAATGCCGAAGAAGGAAAAACGACTCCGTCGTTAGTCTATTTTGAAAAAGAATTACAACAAGCATCTAAAAATTCGACTGCCTTATTTTTAGGTGATAATGTATACCCTTATGGTATTCCTCCTGAAAAAAATGAGGCTTATACTTTAGCCAAACATCGAATACAAACACAAATTAATGCTGTTAAAGATCAAAAAGGGAGAAGTATTTTTATTCCAGGAAATCACGATTGGTACAATGGTGTTGATGGATTAAAGCGACAGGAAAAATTAGTTGAAAAAGCGTTAGGTAAAGGTTCATTTTTACCAGAAAATGGTTGCGGATTAAAAAAAGTTGATATCTCAGATGATATTACTTTAATCATTATTGATAGCCGTTGGTTTATTATGAACTGGGATAAAGAACCTAAAATTAATGATAATTGCACCATTAAAACTCGCGAACGTTTTATTGATGAAGTATCTAGTTTATTTAAAAAAAATAGGTATAAAAATGTAGTGGTAGCAATGCACCATCCTTTATACAGTAATGGCCCTCATGGAGGGAGTTTTTCTGTAAAAGATCACTTAAGCCCAGTTCCAGTATTAGGAACCCTTAAAAATGTAATTCGGTCGCATGTAGGTATTCAAACCGATAATTTCAATGAAAACTACAATAATTTTATAACCCAAATACAAAGTATTTCTGCTGATTTCAACCAAAATGTTGTTTTTGTTTCTGGGCATGAACATAATTTACAGTACATTGAAAAACATGGTTTTAAACAAGTAATCAGCGGATCTGGATCCAAACAATCTGCCGCCTTAGTTGGACACGGAGCTCAGTTTACGTATGGTAATCATGGGTACGCTAAATTAAATTATTATAAAGATGGTTCTGCTATAATTGAATATTATGCAGCCAATACAACTGATCAAAATAAGTTATTATTTAGCAAACAAATAGTACAACCAAAAAAACAAGAAAATCACATTCATTTTCCTGAATTTGACAAACACCAAAAATTTATAGAAACATCTATTTATAATCCAAAAACAACTAAAGTTAGTGGTTTTCATAAATTTATTTGGGGAGATTTACATCGTAAAAAATACGGCACTAAAATTAAAGTTCCTGTTCTTAACCTCGACAGTGTTTTTGGAGGTATAAAACCTATTAGACGAGGAGGTGGTAATCAAACAAACTCGTTACGATTACAAAATACCAATGGTAAACAATACGTTTTACGATCTATGGTAAAAGACGGTAGTCGTATTATGGGTGGTGTTTTAAAAGGTACTTTTGTGGTTGATGTTTTACATGATATTTTTACCATGTCGCACCCTTTTGGTGCATTTGTAATTCCTGATATGGCAAGTGCTGTAAATATTTATCACACAAACCCTAAATTGTATTACATGCCTAAACAACCTGCTTTAGGAACTTATAATGATATTTTTGGTGGCGAATTATATTTGCTAGAAGAACGCCCTGCTAAAGACGGAAGTGACCTCGATAATTTTGGTAACTCTAAAGATATTATTAGCACTTTTGATGTGTTAGAAAAAATTAGAAAAAACGGTAAACATAGTGTAGACCAAGAATGGGCTGTTCGTTCTAGACTGTTTGATATGGTGATTGGTGATTGGGATAGGCATGAAGATCAATGGCGTTGGGCTTCATTTAAAACCGATGAAGGTAAAACATTTTATCGCCCAATACCAAGAGATAGAGACCAACCATTTTCTAAATTTGATGGTATTATGATTCCTATTTTTAAACAATTTGCACCCTTAGTAAAAAATATGCAAACGTTTGATCATGACATCAAAAACATGAAATGGTACAACAATTATCCTCGGTTTTTTGACGCTGAATTTTTAAACGAACTGACAATAGAAGACTGGTACAAACAAGCCGATTATATTCAAAAACATCTAACAGATGCTGTAATCGAAAAAGCGATTAAACAACTACCCGAAGCTGTTTACAAATTAGATGGTGAAGAAACTATTGCTAAACTAAAATCACGTAGAAACAAGCTAAAAGAAATTGCTAAACGTTACTACAACAAATATGCTAACATAGTATACATTATCGGTACAGATAAAGACGATGTTTTTACCATAAAACGTATTAACGACAACGAAACAAATGTTACAGTTTTAAGAGGTAAAAATGAAATTTACAATCGCACTTTAAAAACCAAAGAAACCAAAGAAATTCAAATCTATGGATTAAATGGTGATGATGAATTTTTAATTTCTGGTGATGTTAATGACGGAATTTTAATTCGATTAATAGGCGGTCAAAATCATGATGTATATACCGATAAATCAACTGTTGCTGGCTGGAGTAAAAAAACAAAAATTTACGACTTTAAAGCCAAGAAAAACACCATAAATAAAAGTAGTGAAACGGCTGATTTACGCTCAAACAGTTATTTTAAAAACACCTATAACCACAGAGACATTAACAACAATACTACCGTTGTTACTCCTAGTTTAGGGAGCAATCCTGATGATGGTTTTTTCTTCGGAGCCTCTGTTAATTTTACCAACTACGGGTTTAAAAAACTTCCTTTTGCAAATCAACAAATAATTACTGCAAATTACTATTCTGCCACCAATGGTTATGATTTAGAATATAAAGGTGAATTTACCGAGTTTATTGGTAATTGGAACTTAGAATTACGTGCAAAAGTAACCAGTAACAATTATTCCTTTAATTTCTTCGGATGGGGGAATGAATCTGTTTACAATCAAACTTATGATTTAGATCATTATCGAGTAAAAAAAGAAGAAATTAGCTTTTCTCCTTCACTATTAAAACGATTGCGAGGAGGAAGTAAATTTAGACTTACAGGAATTTTTGAAGCTATTGAGATTGAAGATATTCCTACAAGAAACATTACTAATTTTAATGCACAACCAACATCAATATTCGATACCAATTATTTTTGGGGAGGAGAATTAAATTTTAACCATAATAGGGTTGACAACGCTAGTTTTCCTACCAAAGGAATGAATTTTGATCTTACTTTGGGGGCCAAAGCAAATTTTGATGATTTTAATAGACGTTTTGGGTATTTTAAAACTTCAATGGCTATCTATCAAAACTTAGTTCCTAACCGATCGATGGTTTATGCTTCAGAAGTTGGCACACATTTAAATATTGGAAATCGTTTTGAAATTTATCAAGCTGCCACTTTAGGTGGTGATCGTAATTTAAGAGGATTTAATAGAGATCGCTTTACAGGGACACAAAGTTTTTACCATAGTAACGATATTCGTTTACGCTTTGGACGTATAAAAAACAATATTATCCCTTTAAAATTTGGAATTACGGGTGGATTTGATTATGGTAAAATATGGTCACCTTATTCACCTGATTCTAAAAAATGGCATACTAGTTATGGTGGTTCTCTTTGGATTAGTGGAATTGACTTATTTACTGCAAATGTTTCTTATTTTAGAGGTGATTCATTAGAAGACAGAGTTGCTTTTAGCATCGGATTTAATTTTTAAATATTTTTTTCAATAAATAATAAATTATGATGAAAATCAAATCTAAAAACTATTATAAAACACAATTAAATTAATCATATATATTAAATGACACAACAAATTGTTTTAATTTCAGGAGCTGTTTTCGGCTTATTAGCAGTAATATTTGGTGCTTTTGGCGCGCACGCTTTAAAGAAAATTTTATCTGAAGACCAGCTAAAATCATTTGAAACTGGGGTAAAATATCAAATGTATCACGCAATTGTTTTATTATTTGTAGGAAGCTATTTTAAAGGCTCAAATCAATTAATGAACTACTCTTTTATTTTTGGCATCATTCTTTTTTCTTTTAGTATTTACGGATTGGTCTTATCTGACGCAAAAGGCAAAAAAATGAAATTCCTTGGTCCAATAACACCATTAGGAGGTTTATTATTAGTTACTGGATGGGCTACATTAGTATACCAAATAAGTCAAACTGTAAACTTTTAACAGTTTACAGTTTAACAGCAAAATAAGCCTCATGAGGATAAGGATATTTTTAATCTACATTTTGAGCATCACTAATCACTCTATCTATAAACTCTGTTTTTATATATAGTTGTTTTGCTAAATTATGTAGCACATTTACTTCTTCTGCATCTATTTGACCATCTGCATACGAGATTATAGATAAATCTCTAAGCATATTTAATTTTTGCATTACAGATAGTACAACATCTAATTCTTTTGCTAAATCAATTATCTCTGTAATAATATCATCTTCTGTTAATCCTTTAACTGTTAACATACATTCTGCAAAAATTGCAGGAGAAACAATACTACTTAAGGCTTGTATTTCAGAATCGTCTACGGTTCCATCAGCTTTAGAAATCATATACCCACCTAAAAACATAAAACGTTGTATTTTATCAGAATGCTCAGTTTCGTTTTCTAAATCTTCTGGTTCCATTAGAGATAAAATTCGTTTAATTTCTAACTCCATAGCTTCTTCTGTAATCTCTCCTTTTATAGATGGATTAAATAAACCATAGGTTTCACTTTTATTAAACAATTCTAGGGCTTTAATTCTAAGTGGACTAAACGGATGACTACTATACCAATCTGATGGGTCGTGTGTATCGTCTTTTAAAACTGCTTCTAAATCTGAAAACTGCTCTATGTATGCGTTTAGTTTAAAATCTAATGAATCTGTAGTTACTCCTGATGATAGTTTAAAAAATGTACGTCCTGCTGCTTCAAAGCTTTGACAACATAACAATCCTGCCCTATCTGCACTAATTTCGGCATTTCTATTCCATGCATATAATTTCATTGCATAGATTGGCGCTAATTCGTTTTCTCCTTCATCTAAAATGTGCTTAACTGGGTAGTTAAAATGCTCAAAAAGCACATGCCCAATTTCATGACCTACCACAAAGGCCAATTCATCCTTTTTAAAACGCTCTAAAAGACCAGAAGATAAAATAATGTATAATTTGTCTTCATCTGGCGGATAACAAGCTGCATTAAAAGTATCACTTTGATACACAAAAAATTCTATATCAGATTTCAACTTTAAAACCTCTTTACAATGCAAACCTATTTCATGTAAAACAGGTGCCAAAGTTTTTGTTAATCGTAAACTTGATTTTAATAAATGACGACGTGATTTAAAAACAGGGTTGTTATCTTTTATTTTGGTTAATATTTTTTGAATTAACTCATCTTCTTGAAAAGTTAAAACATAATCTCTATCACCATCATAAACCAACGCATTTAAATCAATATCTGCTCTAGAATTATCATAAACCTCAACGATATTTTCAGTAATATTCTTTAAGTTTAAGGCATTTATTGTTTCAATACCCTTTGTATATTGCTCTATTAATTGTTGTGCTGTATCCTGAAAAGCAGTGCTTACAGCTTGTAATTTTTCTGTATCACCATTTGCTTGTGCTTCAGCTAAATCTTCTAGCATCTTATTCTGAGCAATAGTAAGTGCTTCTTGATGCTCTTTTTCTAATTCAGTTAAACTTTTAGATTTATATTCGTTCATTTTTTTTATTTAAAATATTAGACTTACCTATTTACACGTAACCTTACTATACGTTTGTTGCTATTTTAGAATTAGATGCTTTTAATAAGCGATTTTTCAAGTCGAAAATCCCTAGAATCTGGTCGTTCCCTTTAGTAGCCAAAATATTATTACCAGACAATTCTACTTTATACCCTTTTTGATTTAAATAAGAGAACAAAGCATGTTTATGACTAAATTTCATTCTGGTGGTAACCTTTGCAAAATGTGAACAAATAAGAGCAGGTTCTGTAATTTCTTTCGCGTCTACTAACTCAGATGTTAGCAATACATAAACTTTTATTCCTTTAAAATTTAAAGGAGCATAACAACTCGATACAACGACACCATTAGCTACAAAAGAAAAATAATGCCCTGGATCATTTTCTGTTTCAATCTTTGGCATTGTTAAATCTTCAATACCATATTTTTCGCCTATTTTTTTTAAAGCTAAAGAAGCCTCTAAAAATTGCTCTGGAATTCCACTTTGCTTATTTGCCCATGCCCAAAGCCATGATTGTTCTTTTTCAGAATATGTTCCTAACACCTGCATTCTAAAAACATGCTCACCATATGTTACCGTTCCTTCTAACATATCACAAGACCAACCTAAATCTTCAACAACTTCTTGAAAATGATCTTGACGTTCAAAAGTTAATGCTACCGACTGGTTATGTAATTGTGATAAATTTACTTTGGGTTGTTCATTTTTAGCCCCCTCTTTTATTTGTTCTTCTTCCCTTTTATTAACTAAATCTGTACCTGGATATTCAAATGAAATATTATTAATTTCAGATCGAAAAAAAATGTTTTCAATCCTTTCTTTGAATATTATTGGCATTGATACTTTCTCTAATCTATTACTTTCAGAAAATGCTTGTGGTCCAATAGAATCTACACTTTCTGGAATACTCAAAAATGCTAAGTTATTCCCTGTAAAAGCAGATTCTCCTATTTTTTTAAGGTTTAATGGTAATTTTACTTCTGTAATACCACTATTAGAAAAACAGTAGTTTGGTATTTCTATCATACTTTCCGAAAGAGTCAATGTCGAAATAGTATTTCTAGAAAAGGCACCGTCTCCAATTACAACAAGACTATCAGGTAAAGTAAGCGTTTGTAGTTCGTTTCCATAAAAAGCATCTTCACCAACTTCAATTAAACCTTCTGGCAAATTAATATGAGTAAGTTTATTACTATCTAATGCTTGCTTTCCTATACTTAACAATGTTTTAGGAAGTACTACTTTCTCTAAATTCATTTCTTGAAATGAATACGGAGCTAATTTTGTTACCTTCTTATTATTAATCAGTTCAGGAATTACAATTGTTGTTTGGCCATCATTGTACTTAGTAATTGTTATTGCTCCATTAACTTCTTCGAATGAAAAAGCATTTTTATTTTTACTAAAATCAACAGAGGTGCCATTTAGGTTTTCATCTGCTTCTGAAAAACGCTCTAAATTATCCTCCAATAATGTAATAATGCGTTTAGTTCTACTTTCTATCGCATCAGCATTAATAACAGGGCTATGATCTATTTTTAAAACCCCTTCTTCGAAACTAATCGCATTCTCTGGGTTACTTTCATTTTTACTGTTTTCAATAACAATTTTTCTTAATCCTTTTCTTAATAATTCTCCCCCTAGTTCGTCTATATTAATAGCTTTTAGCCCGTCTATTAATGGCTGAAAGTAAACTTTAACAAAAGTATCGTTGTATAAATGTGAAAAACGATCTTCTTGTAAAGTATTCCATGCGATAGAAATTAGTACATCAAAATTTGCTGCTTTAAAAATCTGCTCTTCAATTTTTGGGTATAACTCATTTTGAAATGCTTTAATAATTCTTTTTTCTCTTAGTCCCATAGTAATATTATGTATGTTTTCTTATAATTTTCTTAATCCTTATTCAAATATAAAGTCTAATGATTAGCTCCCTTTTATTGCTTTTATATACGCGGTAATTCATTTTATAAGCGTATCTCACAAAACTGATTCAATTTTCTCTACTAGAATATTTTCTAATTTTTCTGGTAATGCTTTTTTAGTGTCAATAGAAATCTCTAAAACATTATCTACCTTCTTTACTTTAAAATTTGCTGCTTGAACAATAGTTATACTTGTTATAGTTTTCCATATATCTAATGCCATTGAGTCATTACACACCAATGTTACTGCTTGTAAAAGAGAGTTTACTATATCTTTACAATTCAACCGAACGTTTAACTCTTGTAATGCAACTTTATCTATACTTAGATTAATTGGTACATTTAATATTTCTTGTTGTTTATTAACCCATCTTTTTAACTCTAAACCACTTATTGTTTCATTAGAATTAATGGGTCTGCTCACACTACCGTCAGACAATGCTACAGCTATTTGTTTCGGATATTTAATACCTAATAAACAAACCTCTTGAACATTAAAAAAGAAAACTTCATTGTTTTGAGTTCTTAAACATACCGCTATTTGATATTCTTCTTTTAATACATCAACAATAAAACCCTCTAAATATGTTCCGTTTTTAAGCGTTAAAGTAATTGCTACTTCTTCTTTCTCTTTAAAAATAAGATCTATTATTGCAGCAGGTGACTTTGCCTTAAACTTATTTATATATGATGTATCCATTCTTTTTTATTTAATTATTGAGCGTAAATAAAACTTGACTAGTTTTATAATTTTAAAGAGACAGGTATTGCTCTTATTTAGAAAAAAACAAGGTGGAAGAAAGTGTTAAAATGAAATAGCCATAAAACGATTAATTAACAAACCTCTTTAATATTTTTTGAAGTTAAATAAGCTCTAGAATTTCCTTCTTTATAATAAGGCCTATGTAATTTTTTCAATTTAGGATCCCATTCAAATACTATTGAAACTGTTTTTATTTCTACCAATCTTAACGCTACTAGAAACAGGTTGAAATTTACATTCGTTGTATTAAAATTACGTTTGAACACAACAATTTCGTATTTTCCTTTATGATGTAACTCTAAATACTCCACTAAACTTTTTTTAGCAACTTTAGTTGCTATACCACATGAATAAAACGTACTGATAACTAGTAAAAATACTCCTAGGTATAGCCCTTTTAACATATCTTATTTTTTTTTTAAATCCTCCTTTTTTAAATTAAAAAAGGAGGATTTATTTTTATAAATTATTTTCTAATAAGCTAGTAAGTACCTTAGTTCTTGAACTTACATCATCCGCATTTAAAATCGGACTATGGTTTATTTGTAAAACTCCTTCTGAAAAAGTATATGCGTTTGTTGGGTTGTGATGATTGTCATTATTAACAATTACTACTTTTTTTAAGCTTTCTTTCAAAGCTTCTTTACCCATATCATCTGCCGTTATAGCTGAAAAGCTTTCAATTAATGGCTGAAAGTAAATTTTAGGATAGCTATCGCTATATAAATGTAAAAAACGATCTTCAAATAAAGTTTCCCACGCTGTTTCTAAAGTTATATCAAAACCAGCTGCTACATTAATTTGCTCTTTTAAAGCTGGGTATTGCTCTTCTTGAAACGTTTTTGTAAATCTCTTTTCTTTAAGTCCCATTTTAATTGTTTTAAGGTTATTTTTTATTTATACCTCAAAACTATATCGAAAAAATAGCTTTTAAAAAACGGTTTTATAATCGTTACTTCTTGTTTTGTATTTGCTGAAATTGACTTAGAAACTGCTTTAAATAACTCTTTTTTCTAGATGCCAATGGTATCTTCTCTCCTCCTGTTAACACAACTGTATTTGTTGTTACCGAAGCTATGTATTTTATATTTATTAAATGAGATTGATGTATTCTAACAAAAGTATGTTCGCTTAAAATATTTTCGTAATATTTTAAATTTCTTGCACTCATTATTTTTTTTCTTTTAGTGTGAAAGGTAGTATAGCTCCCATCTGATTGACAGCGTATAATTTCATCTACTTGCAAAAAATGTTGTTCATCCGTTGTTTTTATTAGCAGTGTTTTTTGCGCTTCTTTTTTATCTAATTCAACAACCTTGTCTACAATCTTTAAATAATGTTGTTCTTTTTCATAACCAACTCTAAAACGTTCTATGCATTTACTTAACTCATCTGAATCTATTGGTTTTAATAAATAATCAACAGTATCAAACTTTATAGCTTTTATAGCAAACTCATCAAAAGCAGTTGTAAATATTATTTTAAAATTAATAGTTTCTAGGGCTTCTAATATTTGAAAAGCAGAACCTCCTATTAATTCTATATCCATAAAAACCAAATCTGGTGTATTGTTTTTTAAGAATACAATAGCATCATTTACATTATCTATTGTTGCTATAACTTCAATATCTTTTTGGGTATATTGAATTAGTTTGGTTAACGTGTTTAAGGCATTAAACTCATCTTCTATTAATACTGTCTTTATCATTTATACGGTAAGTTTAAAAAACACTTTTGTTCCTATTGATTTTTTTTCATCATTATATAAATCTTCAATCTTAAAAGACTTTTCCTCTCCTTTGCCTCTTGTTTTTAATCGTTCTATAAAAACAGCTGTTGCATGCAATTTTTCTGATACTTTAACATCTTTTTGTTTTATAGTTCTTCCAACTCCATTATCCAGAATTTCAAAATATAAACCCTCTTTTTCTTTATCAATTTTTAAAGCTAAAACACCGTCTGTTTTTTTGCCTTTAAGACCATACTCAATCGCATTTTCTACAAAAGGTTGCAAAAGCATTGGAGGCATTTTAAGTTCTTTCATATTACAATTCTCTGATATATCTATTGTATACTTAAATGCATTATTAAAACGTAGTTGTTGTGTTTCAATATAATTAGAAATCATTTTTATTTCTTCTTCTAATGATATTTCTTCTTTTCTGACATAATCGAAATTCTGACGAATTAATTTAGAGAATTTAGCTATATAATTCGAAGATTTTAAAAAATCCCCTTCTAAAATGATGTTTTGAATTGCTGCCAGAGTATTAAATATAAAGTGAGGGTTCATTTGTACTCTTAACAAACGTTGCTCTAATTTCGATGCTTTATTTAAAGCTCTTAGTTTATTATTGTAATTAAAAAAAACAGCTATAATAAGTAGTAATACTAACGAAACAATAACACTTACACCTAAAAGCATGTTTTGCTTACTTGTTTCTTTTTGATGTTTTAAAGCGATCTCCTTTTCTTTTACTTTATAATTTACATTCGCAAAATGAAGTAGTTTTTCTTTCTCACTTTTATTCAATTGAATTTTAACACTATCACGTATCGTTTGATGAAATAAAGCTTCTTCAAAGTTTTTTTCTAAAAGAGCAACAGCAATTAATTTATCTCTAATATCTGTTTCTTCTTCTATGTTACCTTTATCTTTATAAATATTTAACGCCTTCTTATAATTTACTTTAGCAGAATCTAACCTATTCGTTACTAAAAACAAAGCTCCTAAACCTTTATAAGGTGCTGCATTTATAGCTTTAATATTTTTATTTAAAGTAATAGCTCCTCTTAAAAATTTTTCTGATTGTTTAAACTCCCTCGCTTCTAAATAAGTAAATCCTATATTATTTAAAACCCGTACAATAGTTTTAGGATCCTTAATTTTCTCACTTAATTTTAAAGCTTCTGAAAATTTTTGCAATGCTTTATTATATTCTTTTAACTGTAAGTGTATCGTTGCTATGTTTCCTTTTACAGCAATAATAGATGTAATGTCTTCAGAATTTAAAAATAGTTTTTCTGATTGATTTATATATGCTAATGCTTTTTTGTAGTCTTTTAGTCTAAAATGTAATTGAAATAATTGATTGTTTGCTTTTGCCTGTAGTCTATTATTATTTATAAGTTCACCAATATGCAAAGCCTCGATAGCGTATTCTTGTGCTTTTTCAAATTCTCTTAATTTAATACATGTGTTACTTAACGTTATTAAACTTCTTCCTTTATTATAGTTATCGTTAAATTTAGAAAATAGCGTGTATGTTTTTAAATGAATATTTTTCGCTTCTATAAACTCATCATTCAAATAATATATTTCTCCTTTTTCAAATAAAAGTAGCGCTTCTTCCGCAGTATTTAAGTCAGTAACATTTAATAGCAAACTATCAATTTTTTTTATTGCTTTTTCAGGTTGCTTTTGAGAGTCTTCTTGTAATGTTAACAATTGCTTTTCTAATACTGGTCTAATACTATTAGGCTTAGAACATCTTATTGCAAACACACAAAAAACAAACACAAAAACAACTTGTAAAAAACGCTTAAAAGTGGAATACATAAAAGGTTATTCTATTTTTTTATAACAGCTAAAATAACCATAATAATGGCAGATTTTAAAAAACACCACTTACTTTTATTCAAATATAAAATAGGCAATAGCACTTATAAAATCATTCTCTTAGCAAGAGAAAAACGCTATAATTTTACACTATAAAGTAAAAGAAATAACACTTTATTAGCTTTTGAAACACAAAAAAAACATATCTTATTAACAATGGATAAAGAACACTTAATAAAACAGCAAGAAAAACGTTACAACAACTTAAATTTCGCAGTAGCTATAAAGAAAGATAACAACGGCATCATTCAAAATTTTATTGATAGCGAAAAAGAAGCTCGTTTACATGATTTTCAGGGACAATTTTACCCTTCGTTTCATTATGAAATTAACAGAGTAATGAAAACGAAGATGACAAAAATATCGCAAAAAAATATTTACCTCGCCTATTATTACAGAATAAAATTAGGTGTTTGGGATGTACCTAGCAAACTAAATTTCCCTTTATTTTTGGCTGCTGTAGAAAAAAACATATTAGACAATGACATGGATAAAACCTATGTTAGCGCTTCTAAAATGTATTTACTTTGCGACTTTAAAAATAATAGTGATTTACCTAAAATAGCAACTCTTTCTTATGAGGATTATATAGCATCAATTAAATTCTTAAATTTAAGTAATAGTTATTCTTGCTACCCGAATCTACGTAAAAAAAGAATTCGTTTTACTCCTTTTTTATCAAACAAACTGCTTTTAACTCGTATTAAAAATGGTTTAGATTTTTATTTAGATAGTAATTTTGAAACTGCGGCTTCACTTGTTCTTTTGTTATTAGACGCTGATGAAACTTCTAAAAAAGCATTACTAAATTTACATAAAAAAGAACTAAAAAACACACAAGTTTGGTTATTAGGGAGTTTTTATAAAGATTTTCAATCTGAGGAGATAAATAAACCCGTTTTAATTGATTTGTATAACAAGTTTCCGAAAGAGTGGATAGATGAGTATCAAAAAACGAATTACGATTAATTTAAAGAAAACTCGTATAATTTTCCGCCTAACGATTTTGTTTTTTCATCGGCAATATAAAGTGTTGTATCGTCTATAAAACTGATACTTTCTTTCTGAGAAACATGCCCTAAAGGAAATTCTTTTACATCACCAGATAAAAAATCATCATCAACAAAATTGGAAAATATAAATACAGATTGATGATTTAACAAAGCTACTTTTTTTCCGTTAGGAGAAATTGATGCTCCTGTTATCGAACATTTTAAATCAGTGCAATTTTCGAAAGTTGAAATGCGTTTTGCTTCATAACTTCCTTTTTCTGCAGGAATTTTATACAAAATCGTTTTACCGTATTTACCTTTAACCCTACTCTTTGTAAAAATATATAAAAAACCGCTTTTATACACCAAGCTTTCGGCATCAAAAAAACGATCTTTCTTTTTCGGCGGAAATTTAATTTGATTCGGATATGAAAACTTAATTTTTTCAACCTCAACTTTATCTTTTATTAATAAATCTTGGTGCTTAATTTTAAGTATTCTTAAATTTTTTCGCTTATTATTATTGTTTCCAAAATCGGCTATATATAAGTTTCCTTCTTCATCTGATGTAATATCTTCCCAATCATTATTTTTAGCTTTTACAATAATCTCTCTAATTATTTTACCTTGGTTATCTACTCCATAAATAATTGGCTTATTACCACTATCATTCAACATCCAAAGCAAATCAGCGTTTTTTACTTTTTCAATTCCAGAAACTTCATGTAAAGAATTTGGCAAATTGGCTAGCACTTTTAATTGCCCAAAATTTTGACAACTAACAAAGCATAATAAAGAAAGATAAATGAGACTTTTTTTTACCATCTATATTTAATTTTACCAACTACCACCGGCACCACCACCGCTAAATCCGCCGCCGCCAAATCCACCACCGAATCCGCCGCCAAATCCTCCAGACGAGCCACCGAAACCACCACCGCTTCCAAATCCGCCACGACCTGAATTGCTTAAAATTATGGTTTCTAAAATATCTCTTGATGTTGAACGCTTGTAATTTCGTTTTCCTCCTCCTCTATTTCCTTTGTTTCCTCTGGAAATAACGATAAAAAAGATGATGACAATAATTATAAAAAAGATAAAACTTGGGTCAAAACCTTTCGTCTTTTTTTTACGTTCACCTTTATACTCACCATTTAAAACTTTAAAAATAGCATTCGAACCTGCGTCTAATCCAGCGTAGAAATCACCTCTTTTAAATTGCGGAATAATATAATTTCTGGTGATTTCACCTACAATTCCAGCTGTTAATTTATGTTCTACTCCGTATCCAGGAGAAATCCATATTTTTCGATCGTTCTTTGCTAAAAGTATAAAAACACCGTTATCTTCCTTTGCCTGACCAATTCCCCATTTATGTGCCCATCTGGGAGTTAAAATTCCGATACTTTCTCCGTTGGTTGTATCGATAATTCCTACCACAATTTGCGTAGAAGTAGTATCAGAATATTTAATTAATTTATTTTCTAAACTTGCTTTTTGGGTATCAGAAAGTAAACCAACGTAATCATAAACACTAGTTTGTTTTTTTGGTTTTTCAGGAATTTTATATCCTTGAGAAAATGTTGTTTGAATAAATAATAATCCAATTACAAAAAATAAAATGTGTGCTGATTTTTTCAAGATTATTTATCCTTTAGATATTTCGTTAGACAATTCATCTACATCATTAGTTTGCCAAGGAAAATGAGTTTTTAATTCTTCTCCTGCTTTTAAAATTCCTCCAACAATACCTTTTTTAAAAGCGCCTTTTTTAAAATGATTTTGCATTACATCTTTTGTAGTATCCCAAAAATTAGTTGGTACAACTTTATTAATACCTTCATCTCCGTAAATTACAAACTGATGATCTTCAACAGCAACATATATTAAAACAGCGTTCTTTTGTTTGGTTTCAAACATTTTTAGAGAATGAAATACCTCTAAAGTACGATTAAAAGCATCCTCATTATTTGAGGATGCTTCTATATGTACTCGTATTTCGCCAGAAGTATTTAACTCAGCTGTTCTAATAGCTGCAACAATTTCTTGCTCTTCTTTTTGGGTAAGAAAATCTTCTACTTTAGACATTGTTATTTTTTAGTACCAAAATCAAAGTTAACATCTGGTGCTTTTTCGGCTCCTGCTTCTGCTTCAAAATAAGGTTTTCCTTCAAAACCAAACCATCCTGCTAAGATTGAGTTCGGAAATACTTTTACGTGATTATTATAAGGTTTTATAGCCTCGTTATAACGAGTTCTAACTGTAAGAATCTGATTTTCTGTACTTGCTAATTCGTCTTGTAATTTTAAGAAATTCTGATTCGTTTTTAAATCAGGATAACGCTCTACTGTTACCAGTAAACTTTTTAAAGCACCACTTAAACCTCCTTGAACTTTATTAAATTCGGCTAATTGTTGTGGTGTTATTTTTGAAGGGTCAATATTCATTGAGGTTGCTTTGGCTCTTGCATTAATAACTTCAGTAAGTGTTGATTTTTCAAAATCAGCAGCTCCTTGTACGGTTTTTACTAAGTTACCTATTAAATCACTTCTTCGTTGGTAAGCTGTTTCTACATTACCCCAAGCTTCTGCAATATTTTCATTTAATCTTACTGCTGTATTATTAAATCCAACTACCCATTTAAAGATTGCAAATACAATGATTCCAACAATAACTAAAGGCACTAACCATTTTTTCATAATTTCTGTTTTTTTATAATTGATTTTTGATTTTTTGTAATTCGGCTTTTACTTTTTCTAATCTACTAATAACTTCATGTTTATTAATAACATCTTCAGGATTTCTTTTTAATTTTTGTTTTGCCCCTTCTAAAGTAAACCCTCTTTCTTTTACTAAGTTAAAAATTAATTTAAAATTATCAACATCTTCTTTAGTAAATAAACGATTTCCTTTGGCATTTTTTTTTGGTTTAATTACCTCAAACTCTTGTTCCCAAAAACGAATTAAAGATACATTTACGCCAAATGCTTTAGATACTTCACCTATTTTATAATATCTCTTTTCAGGTAATTCTACATACATCTTAACAAATTCAAATTAATCGTATGATTGTCCTTTTTGTTGTGACGCTTTTTGCATCGCTATAAACTCTTCTGGAGTTAAATCGCCGTAATAATAATAAATAGGATTTACAGGCCTTCCGTTTTTATGCACTTCATAATGTAAATGCGCAGCTGCTGAACGTCCAGTATTACCTACGTAACCAATAATATCACCACGTTTAACTTTTTGCCCTTTTGTTACTGCCATTTTACTCATGTGTGCGTAAATAGTTTGATACCCGTAACCATGCTCTATGTATACTACTTTTCCAAAAGTTGCGCTTCGATGTGCTTTTTTTATGACGCCATTTCCTGAAGCAAAAATCGGAGTTCCTTTTGGTGCGGTAAAATCCATTCCGTTATGCATTTTCCACGATTTTAAAATCGGATGTAATCGCATACCATAACCAGAAGCCATTCTTTTTAAATCTTCATTTTTAACAGGCTGAATTGCAGGTATTGAAGCCAACATTTTTTCCTTTTCTTTTGCTAAAGAAACAATTTCATCTAATGATTTTGATTGCACCACCATTTGTTTTGATAAAATTTCAATATCTCTGGTTACCTTAGTAATCATTGCGCTATTCTTAAATCCCTCTAAATGCTTATACCTATTTACTCCTCCAAAACCTGCTTTACGTTGCTCGTCAGGTATTGGGCTTGCCTCAAAATAAGTTCTATATATATTGTCGTCTCTTTCTTGTAATTCAGCTAACCTTTCAGATAACACGCCTAATTCTTTAGACATTAACTCTGTATGCAACTTAAAGTTTTCTAATTCTCTTTTTTGCGCTCGCTCATTCGGCGACATTAAAAATTGGCTAAACCCAATAAATCCAAAAAAGGCTATTAACAAAGTTCCAGCAATTCCTAAGAAAGACTTTTTAAATGTTTCGCTTTTTTTTGACTCTATTTTTCGATACGACAACGTCTCGGGATCGTAATAATATTTTACTTTCGCCATAATGCTAAATGTACTATTTTTGTGCTCGTTAAACAAGCAACTTTATTTAAGGGGTTATGTTTGGAAACACACAAATTTACAAAATGTTTTAAAACTACTTTTCTTTAGTTGTTTTTTAATGATTATTTAACAAAATTTCGAGCTCAAATCGTATGAAATCTCAAGAAATAAGATCAAAATTTTTAGAATTTTATAAATCTAAAAACCATAATATAGTTCCGTCTGCACCAATGGTATTAAAAAATGACCCTACTTTAATGTTTGTTAATGCAGGGATGGTACCTTTTAAAGAATATTTTTTAGGACAAAAAAAAGTTGTAAGTAGTAGGGTTGCCGATTCTCAAAAATGCTTGCGTGTTTCTGGAAAACATAATGATTTAGAAGAGGTTGGTAAAGATACGTATCATCATACATTATTTGAAATGCTTGGAAATTGGTCTTTTGGTGATTATTTTAAAAAAGAAGCCATTGCTTGGGCTTGGGAGTTACTTACTGAAGTATATAAAATAGATAAAGACATTTTATATGTTACTATTTTTGAAGGCGACGAAAAAGAAGGATTAAAAAAAGATACTGAAGCTTATGATATTTGGAAACAATACATCGCTGAAGATCGTATCTTATTAGGTAATAAAAAAGATAATTTCTGGGAGATGGGAGCGCAAGGACCTTGTGGACCTTGTTCAGAAATTCATATAGATATCCGCTCTGCGGAAGAAAAAGCAAAAGTATCGGGTGCATCACTGGTTAATTTAGATCACCCACATGTTGTTGAAGTATGGAACTTAGTTTTTATGCAGTACAACCGTAAAGCAAACGGAAGTTTAGAAAACTTACCATCAACACATATTGATACCGGTATGGGATTTGAACGTTTATGTATGGCATTGCAAGGTGTGCAATCTAATTACGATACGGATGTATTTACACCGATTATTAGAGAAATCGAAACCATTACAGGTGTAAAATATGAAGATACTACCGTTTCTGGAGACGAAACTGACATTGCAATTCGTGTTATTGCCGATCATGTTCGTGCTGTAGCATTTTCTATTGCCGATGGTCAGTTACCAAGTAATACTGGGGCTGGTTATGTTATTAGAAGAATATTAAGAAGAGCTATTCGTTATGGTTTTACTTTTTTAAACCAAAAAGAGCCTTTTATCTACAAATTAGTAGAAACGTTAAGTGCACAAATGGGAGATGCTTTCCCTGAAATAAAAGCACAGGAACAGTTAGCGCATAATGTTATTAAAGAAGAAGAGCATTCTTTCTTAAAAACATTAGAACAAGGTTTGCTTTTATTAGATACGATAACTGCTAATGCTGCTGATAAATTAATTTCTGGAAAAAAGGTATTTGAACTAAAAGATACTTATGGTTTTCCTGAAGATTTAACGGCTTTAGTTTTATCTGAAAAAGGATTTAGCTACAATGAAGAAGAATATAAAACAGCTTTAAAAGAGCAACAAGATAGAGGAAGAGCTGCAACTGCGATTGAAACTGACGATTGGAATGTTTTAATAGAAGATGATGAGGAAGAGTTTATAGGTTACGACACTTTAACTGCCGATGTTAAGTTAACACGTTACAGAAAAGTAACTACAAAAAAAGATGGCGAGCAATACCAATTGGTATTTAATATGACACCTTTTTATCCTGAAGGTGGAGGGCAAGTTGGTGATGTAGGTTACATAGAAACAGCTAACGGTGATGTTATATATGTAGTTAACACTAAAAAGGAAAACAACCTTATTATTCACTACACTAAAAACTTACCTAGTAATTTATCTGAAAAATTTAAAGCTGTTGTAAACAAAGAAGCTAGAAATTTATCTGCTAGTAATCATACTGCAACGCATTTATTACATCAAGCATTACGTACTATTTTAGGAACACATGTTGAACAAAAAGGATCATTAGTAAGTCCAAAACACTTACGTTTTGATTTTTCTCATTTTTCTAAAGTAGATGCTAATCAATTACAAGAAATAGAAAACTTTGTAAATGCTCGTATTCGTGAAAATCTTTCTTTAGTTGAAAGAAGAAACATACCAATGCAACAAGCTATTGACGAAGGTGCTATTGCTTTATTTGGAGAAAAATACGGAGATTCTGTAAGAGCTATTAAGTTTGGGCAATCTATGGAGTTATGTGGAGGTACTCACGTAGCACAAACTGGTGATATTTGGTATTTTAAAATTAAATCTGAAGGAGCTGTTGCTTCTGGAATCAGAAGAATTGAAGCGATTACAAATGTTGCTGTTGGAAATTATTTTGAGGATGTTGAACGTAACTTTTCTGCGGTAAAACAATTATTAAAAAATCCTAAAGATGTTGCCAAATCTGTAAATAGTTTACAAGATGAAAATGCAGCTTTAAAAAAGCAAGTAGAGCAATTATTAAAAGAAAAAGCTCAAAACTTATCTGGTGAATTAAGAAATCAATTACAAGAAGTAAATGGAGTACAGTTTTTAGCAACTAAAGTAGATTTAGATGCTAACGGAATTAAAAACTTAGCTTTTGCTTTAGGTAAAGAGTTTCAAAACTTATTTTTATTCTTTGCTTCATCAGAAAAAGCTGACAAAGCAATGTTAACATGTTATATTTCTAAAGAATTAGCTGCAGAACGTGGTTATGATGCTGGAAAAGTAGTTAGAGAACTAGGAAAACTGATTCACGGTGGTGGTGGTGGACAAAATTTCTTTGCTACTGCTGGTGGTAAAAACCCAGGCGGAATTCCGAAAGCTTTAGAAAAAGCGAAAGACTATATTGTTTAATCATAATACAAACAATACTTTATAGCAGCTAAAAAATTATAAATAAGTTTAGCCCCGATTGAAGCGTTTGTTTGAGCTCTTTTTTGATTTTTCTTCAAAAAAAGCGAGTGCGTAAAGCGGGAAATTGCTTCAAATAAAAATAATATTAAAAAGGTTCAAAGATTTAATTCTTTGAACCTTTTTATTTTCCACTTAAGCCTGTTTAAATTTGATTTAAAAAATGTTTTGTAGCTAAAAAAAAGAATCGTCAAACTGAATTTATTTCTGTTTCACCCCCTAATTTGCTTTAGTTATTATCTTTATGCGATGCTGAATTAAATTCAGCATGACGAGAACTTAGTCTATATTTAATATTAAATAGGCTCTTAATTTAATGCTTTTTTATAAGTTGCAATCGCTCTTTCTCTTGCTAGTTTATGTTCAACCATTGGTTGTGGGTATGTTAGTTCATCAAAATCTTCAACCCATTTTCTAATATATTGTAAATCTTTATCAAACTTTTTTAACTGTGCTTCTGGATTAAAAACTCTAAAATACGGTGCCGCATCGCAGCCTGTACCTGCTGCCCACTGCCAATTTCCATTATTTGCAGATAGCTCATAGTCTAATAACTTCTCAGCAAAATATGCTTCTCCCCAACGCCAATCAATTAACAAATGTTTACACAAAAAACCTGCTGTAATCATTCGTACACGATTGTGCATATAGCCTGTTTTATTTAGTTGTCGCATACCTGCATCAACCATTGGATATCCTGTTTCTCCTTTGCACCATTTCTTAAACTCTTCTTCATTATTTCTCCAAGGAACAACATCATATTTTTGACGAAAATTATTAGTTACCACTTTTGGAAAATGAAATAGAATTTGCATGAAGAACTCTCTCCAAATCAACTCACTTAAAAAAGTAGCATTAGTGTTTAAAGCAAAACGCACCATTTTACGTACACTTACCAAACCAAAACGAAAATACGGTGATAAGTAAGATGTTTTATCTTGCGATGGAAAATCTCTTACAGTATCATACTCATCTAAATTTGATAAATTATATGGTTTTACTTTGATAGAACTTTCTTGAAAACCTATTGTTGCTAAACTTGGAAAATCGGCATTGAATTGATGAAAATTATGAAACTCAATTTTATATTCTTCTGTGTCTTTTTGTTCTGAAAAATGCTGCAACCATTTGTTTTTATAAGGAGTAAAAACAGTGTAAGGCAAACCATCGTTTTTTACAATTTCAGTTTCTTCAAAAATTACTTGGTCTTTAAAAGTTTTAAACTGAATATTTTTAGACGCTAAAACCTCATCAACTTTCGTGTCCCTTTTAATAGCATAAGGTTCGTAATCTTTATTTGTATAAACAGCTTCAATTTGATAAACATTAGATAACTTTTCCCAAACCTCAATAGGACTTCCTTTTTCAATTAATAACGAAGATTTTTGTAATTTTAATTTTTCATCAATCGTATTTAAAGCTCTGTAAATAAATGAGATTCGTGCATCATCTTTAGGCAGTTTATCTAAAATTTCTTCATCAAAAATAAATACAGGAATTACTTTACTTCCAGCTTTTAAAGCTTCTGATAAACCTTTGTTGTCTTCTAATCGTAAATCTCTACGAAACCAAAAAAAAGATATTTTACTTTCCATTAAATAGTTTTTCTAAAGTTACAAAACGATGCTCAAAAATCCCTTTTAATTGTTTTTTTATAAATATTGCTTGCGCTATATGTCCTAAAAAACCAAACGGAATTTTATATGAAATTTTATCTTCCATTAAGGTTTTTCCGTTTGGCAATTCTTTAAACCAATGTTCATGATGCCACATTTTGTATGGCCCAAAACGTTGCTCATCTATAAAAAATTCTTTGTCTTTTACTTGAGTGATTTCTGTTACCCAACTCAATTTAACCCCTGGTAAAATTCCAACTTTATAAGTGATTATTTGGCCAGCATATGCTCTTTTATCAACTTTGGTTGTTATTTTAAACCCCATGTGAGGTGGCGTTATTTTTTCTAAATTTTCTGGCGAACTAAAAAAGCCCCATGCCTTTTCTAAAGAAACATCTATAGTTTGTTTGGCTGTTAGTGTATAAATACCAGAGTGTTTTTTAAAATGAATCATTTTATTGTTTTTTCATCCAGATTTGATCTGAGTTTAATTGAAAGCTTCCTACGAAATTAAAATTACATTCTTCAGGAGCTAATATCGAAAGAAAGAACTCTTGATTTTTCCTTTTGTACAAATGATATAGCTCTCCAACAATTGGTTGAAAATTAAACTTAGCATTATAAATAATCTCGTTGTATTGATGCTGCTTTTGTAAAGCGTTATACTGCTCTTTTATTTCATTAAAAATCGTATAAAATTGAGAATTTGCTTTTTTAATTTGTTGATTTTTCCAGTTTACAGCATTTCCTGCTTTTATTGCCGGAGCTGTAAAACTAGTTGCATACGGTTTTAAAAACGCATCATAAGTATTAGTATCACTGTTAAAAACTACATTGTCTGGTTTTTTTTCCATTTATAATAGTTTTGTAATTTTTGAACTCATAGGCTTTGTGGCTGAATAGAAAACGTCAATAAATCTTCCCTCTTCATTTACTAAATACTTTTGAAAATTCCATTTTACTGAAGAATTCATTTTACCGTTCTTACTTTTTTGTGTTAACCATTGGTATAATGAATGTTGCTTATCTCCTTTAACATCAATTTTTTCGGTCAGAGGAAAATCTACGCCGTAATTTAAACGACAAAATGATTGTATCTCTGACTCTTTCCCTGGTTCTTGACCACCAAATTGGTTACATGGCAAACCTATAACTACTAATTTATCTTTGTGCTTAGCATACAACTCTTGTAAACCATCATATTGCTTTGTAAATCCGCATTTAGAAGCTACATTAACGAATAATATTTTTTTTCCTTTGTATTGGTTAAGATCTAATTGTTTCCCATCAATTCCTTCAATCTTTATATCATACAAAGACTCTTTAGATGCTACAGTTTGTGCGTTTCCTAAAAAACTAAATAATGCCATAAGTATAGTTATTTTTAATGTTTTCATTTATTTAAGTGCTATTTTTTCTATTGATAGTTTAAAATTTTCATTCTTTTTATTCCCTATCAGAATAGCTATTTCGGTTATTGTAGTTGCCGAAAAATTGTCAACATTTAATTTATAACCTCTAAAAGAAGCATGAAATTTATTTAATGGCAACTCTATTTCTTCTGTACTTTTTGATGTTTGAAAAGATTGGATGTACCAAAAGCGCTGATTATTTTTAGCTTTAATTCTAAACTGATATTTTTTACCGTCTCCTTTTAGCTTGAGAACAACTTTAGTTTTTTTCGTATTAAAATTAATATTTAGAGGTAATCGAGTCATTGCAAATCCACCATTATTATCTAAAGAAACATTACCAGAAAAAATCATCTTTTTTTCTTCATCAAGCTTCATTGAAGAGTTAGATACTCCTCCCATAACGTCATCATTAGTTATGTACCAATTTTGGTTACTACTATTTTTATCAAAAATTATAATTTCATCATTCATACATAAAAAAACACTAAGTATTACCAACCATTTCATTTGCTATTATTTTACATTTTAACACTTACAATTCCTGCATCTAAAGGAATAATTTGACCTGTAATTGAACCCGCATCGTCTGACAATAAGTAACAGGCTAAACTTGCTACTTCTTCTGGTTTTAAATACTTTTTTAACGGATGCCTATCTTGCATACTTTCTTGCTGTTTTTCATTTCTTAATAAACGAGCTGCTAACGGTGTGTCTGTTACTGTTGGCGCAATTGCGTTAAAGCGGATTTTTGTTGCATATTCTGCAGCTAATGATTTTGTTAACCCTTCTACCGCTGATTTACTTGTAGCGACACTTGCATGAAATGGCATTCCTAAAGATGTTGCTACAGTACTAAACAACACCACACTACCATTATTTTTCGATAAATTACTTTCGTATGCTTTTAGCGTTTTAATAGCTCCAATAACATTAATTTCAAAATCTTGTTTAAAATCAGCTTCTTTAAGTCGAGTAAATGATTTTAAATTAATACTCCCAGGACAATACACAAGGCCATGAACCTCGTCTACAGCAGGTAATTCATCTTCCAAAACATCACATGAGTAATGTTTTACATTTACGTGTTCTTCAGGTACGGTCCTACTAATATTTATAATTTTATGAGTCTCTTTTAATTTGCTCACAACTGCTTTTCCTATACCAGAACTACCTCCTACTAAAACTATAGTCTTCATAATCTCCCTTTTAATCTTTTCTCAACTTTCTGTTTAATTAATGTAATACGTTTCATTATATCCATTAATTTTTTGTCGCTACTATTCTTGTAAATTTCATTTATCGCTAAAACTATTTCTTTGGCTTTTCTTGAGGCTAATATTTTTTCATTTCTTGTTCTAAAAGATTTGTAATTTTTTTCAAAATCTAATGCTTGTTCTACTAAATTTACTGTACTCATTTTAAATAATTTTGAAGTTCTACAATTTTCTCTGAAGTATTAAAAACACCTCCATAATAACAGGTTAGCGTAGATGATGCATTATCTTCTACCCCTCTGGATGAGACACATAAATGTTTCGCATCTATTATTACTGCAACATTTTCAGTATTTAATATTTCTTTTAATTCTTTTGCAATTTGATTTGTTAAACGCTCTTGTACTTGTGGGCGTTTTGCAAAATACTGTACTATTCTATTCAGTTTAGAAAGTCCTATTACTTTACCCGATGAAATATAAGCTATATGCGCTTTTCCTATTATTGGAACGAAATGATGTTCGCAATTAGAGTAAAAAGTAATGTCTTTTTCTACCAACATTTGATTATATTGATACTTGTTGTCAAACAATGCTATTTTAGGCTTATTTTTAGGATTTAATCCTGAAAAAATCTCATCTATATACATTTTTGCAAATCGATTTGGTGTGCCTTTTAAAGAATCATCATCTAGGTCTAAACCCATTGTTTTCATAATTTCTTTAAAATGCATTGCTATTTTTTGCTTCTTTTCTTCATCTGAAACTAAAAATGCATCTGGTGTCATTGGAGTATCTATACCAACAGATAAGTGATTGTCTCCTATCTCATCTGCAGACAAACCTTTATAACCATTTTTAGTAGGGATATTCAACAAAGTTTCTAGGTGTTTCATAAAGTTTAATTTTTATTTCTAAATGGTTACTAATTACTTTTCTTAACTTATTATAAATCACTACTGCTATATTTTCTACAGTTGGATTTAAATATTCAAACTCCTTGGTATCAAGATTTAAATTTCTATGATCAAAAGGCTCTAGTACCTCTCTTTTAATATGATTTGAAAGTATTTTGGTATCAATTACATAACCTGTTTCTGGATTAATTGCACCTATAATACTTACTTCTAAATCATAATTATGGCCATGGTAATTTTCGTTATTACATTTACCAAATACTTCTTTATTTTTCTCTATTGACCAGTTAGAATTATGAAGTCTATGGGCTGAGTTAAAATGCTCTCTTCTTGTAATAGCTATTTTTTTCATTTATTTTATCGCTTGGAAATCTTGTTATTACTTATATTTGTTTGTCTACTACACTTAAATCTACCTTTATTAAATATTCTTTTAGCTTGATGTTTTGTAGCCCTACCTTGTACTCTTTTTCTCCAAAGCTTAAAGCTTGAAAGCTTCAGTTCTTTTCTCATTAAAGCAATTACTTCTTGCTCTTTTAATCCGAATTGAAACTTAATAGCATCAAAAGTAGTTCTGTCTTCCCAAGCCATTTCAATAATTCTATCTATCTCTATTACTGTCATAAAAATGATTTTGAGTTGTTTTTCATTTTAAATTCACACATACACTATCAATAACTATTATTTCAGAATCTTCTACTCCTAATTTTAAAAATCTAGAAAGTACTAATAAAACTTATCTAAGCATACTTAATTAAATTACGCTATTGCCTTACAATATGTTTTTTTAAGATTCTATAACTTTCATTTATAACCTCTGGATCAGTTCTCATACCATAAATTAAATCAGATGCTTTTTTTCTCGAAATTTTCATATCAACAATAGGATTTGGATACTTATCACCTAATTCGAAATCATATAATTTTTGTTCTAAGAAAGTCATTTTAAAAGGCTCATGTTTAAAAGCTAATGGTAAATTTTTTAACTCAGGTACCCATTTTGTTATAAACAAAGCGTCTGAATCATGAGTTAAGCCATTTTTTATAGGACTATATATTCTTATTGCATTAATACCTGTTTCACCCGCTTGCATTTGTAATTGAGGAAAATGAATACCTGGTTCAAAATCTAAAAACAATCTAGATAAATGTTTAGATGCTTCTTGCCAAGGTTGCCATAAATTATGCGTAAGAAAAGAAACTAACATTGCGCGCATTCTAAAATTTAAATATCCAGTAGCTACTAAACACCTCATGCATGCATCTATAAAAGGAATACCTGTATTACCTTCTTCCCAGGCTTTTATATAACTATCTGAAATATTTTTTTTGAGTTTCTTATAACCTTTATTTAAACTTTCGGTTTCCATAACACATTCCATTTCAAATTTTTGAATAAAATGAGCTTGCCAGCATAACCTTGATATAAACCCGTCTATAGCACGTTTGTTTGTAGCCGTAGCTTTTACTTGTTTTGCTTTCTGATAAATTTCTCTAATTGAAACATTACCCCAAGCAATATAAGGAGACAACCTACTACAACTTTCTCTTGCTTCGGTTGGTTTAGAAATATATTTAGCATAGTTTTTATATCTAGTATTAAAAAAACTATTTGCATATTTTAGCGCAAAATTTCTACCTCCTTTTTGAAAAAGAGTCTTATTATCGGTTAATAAACTTACCGTTGTTAACTCTTTAAAGAGCTCATCTATTTCTTGTGAACTTATAAAAACTGATGGTTCTGGATTAAAATCAAATTGCTTAGAATTCATATAAGTCTCCCAATCTTCTTGCCAATTATCTCGATTTTCTCTTCCTCTAAAAACACCATTATGTACATTCTCTACCCAATTGATAGTGTTATTTCGGCAAAACCTTTTTACTACTTTATCTCTCTCGTAAGTTTTTAAAATACCTGTTTCTATGTGTGAAAAAATTTCTGTGATATTTAATTTTAACAACGCATACCTAAAGAAAGATAAAACCTCAGATTGAACGGTTAAAACTTTTGTCTTGTACTGCTTTAAGTTAGTATTAAGATCTACTAAAGACTGTTTTATAAAGTTCCAATGTCGCTCAGAATAATGTAAATCTTCTTGTAAACTATCTTCAAAAATATAAACAAACAAAACTCTATTTTTTGAGCTTATAGCATTAAAAATAGCTTCATTATCGTTTAAACGAAGATCTCTTTTTAACCATACTACAGATATTTGCTCTTTATTTTTCAATTCAATATTTTAAGTTGAATCAAATATACGAAATTTTGTTTAATGTTTTACTTAAAAAAATAAACAAAATTTAATAATCACTGATATTCAACTTAATAGCAGCTGATTTTTCTAAAATCTTAGTAAAATCTTGAGTTTTTAATTGCATCTTGTTAAGCAAGCTATACATCATGCGCATTCTATGATTTTTTTCTAATAACGGTTTATTAGCATCTAAAAAGTTCCAATATAAAGTATTAAACGGGCAAGAATCGTTATCTGTTTTTGTTTTATAATTGTAACTGCATGATTTACAGTAATTACTCATTTTATTAATATAACTAGCACTAGAAACGTAAGGTTTTGTTGCTATAGAGCCACCATCTGCAAACTGACTCATTCCCCTAGTATTTGGTAGCTGCACCCACTCTACAGCATCTACATACACACCCAAATACCATGCATCTACTTCATCAGGATTAACACCTAACAATAACGCAAAATTACCTAGAATCATTAAACGCTGGATATGGTGTGCATATGAATTTTCTAACGAGTTTTTTAAAGATTGCTTTAAACAATTCATTTTGGTATTACCTGTCCAATAAAACTTAGGTAATTTTGCTGTATTATTAAAGAAATTTTTTGTTTTAAAACCCTCTCCTAATTGCCAATACATACCGCGCATATATTCTCTCCATCCTAAAATTTGTCTAACAAATCCTTCAACTTGTGAAACATGAATTGCTTCATTCTCATAAAATGCTGTTTCTACAGCTTCAACAACTTCTTTAGGACTAATTAATTTTATATTTAAAGCAAATGATAATTTTGAGTGAAATAAAAAATCTTGAGAAGTGTGCATTGCGTCTTGATAATCACCAAAAAAAGGCAACAAATAAGTACAGAAATAATCTAATTGAATTAAAGCTTGCTCCCTTGAAATTGGGTAATTAAATACTTTATTAACTTTTCCAAAGGTTTCAATTTCAGCATTGGTTATCTCCTTTATAATATCAGCACAATTATTATTAGGCTCATAAGGCAACGGAATTAATTCATCTTCGTTCCATTTTTTTCTATTTAAAGCATCATAATTCCACTTACCTCCAATTGGCTTTTGATTTTCTATTAAGACATTGTGTTTTTTACGCATGTATCGATAAAAATCTTCCATTACCGTTTTTTTTCTACCTTCTGAAAAACTAACTAATTCTTCTCTTGATGTGTAAAAATGCTCTGTATCAAAAACCTCAATTGATATAGACAATTTTGCGAACTCTTTTTTTAAATAACTATCCAAACGATGCTCATCGGGCAACTGATACTGCACCTTAGTAATTTGATGTTTATTAATTAAAAAGATAATATTATCAATGAAATTTTGTGAATTATGAGTATCCGATATTTTAAAATACTCAACATTAAACCCTTTAGAGGTTAGCTGATTTGCAAAATTTCTCATTGCTAACAAAAAGCCAACCAACTTTTGGATATGATGTTTAACATAGTTCGCTTCTTGTTTTAATTCAAACATTGCATATACAACATGCTCTTCACGCTCTTTAAACCAACTATGATTTTCATTTAATTGATCTCCTAAAATAATTCGTAATACTTTATTCATCTAAAATTTATCCATTTATTCGTAAACTCTCTGTTAACATCATATGTATTTGCTTGCCAAACCACATCAAACTTTTTTTGTTGAGCACTATTTCCTACACCAGCGATATACATCCAATTTCCATAATTACTATGAGGGTCATAATCAAGTAATATAGATTCAAAATAAGCTGCTCCAACTCGCCAGTCTTGATTTAATTCATGTATAAAATAAGACGCTGTATTTTGCCTTCCTCTATTACTCATAAAACCTGTATATTTTAGCTCAATCATATTGGCATTTACAAAATCACTAGCTGTTTTTCCATCAATCCAACTCTGAATTAATAAAGCATCTTTTGTAGAATTTAAAATTTCTTTATCCTGAATTCCGCCGAGAGTAAATATTTTAATCCCTTGATAACGTGCCGTGTGCTTAAAAAAATCTCTCCAAAGCAGTTCTAAATAAACCCAATAAGTTGAATCATTTTTACCTACACTTTCTTCAAACCCCTTCAACTCCCAATAAATAGTCTTAGCACTTACAGAGCCATTAGCTAACCAGCTTGATAATTTGGTACTATAATTTGCACCTAATAATTGATTTCTGGTTTGCTTATAATTTAAAACCGCTTCTGTTTTAAAAAAATAAGATTTTACACGTTTTATGGCTTCATTTTCTCCGCCTTTAAAAGGAAATGCAGAAAAAGATGGCGTTTTAAAATGTGTGGTTTTTGGGAATTTTAAATTCGACACACATAGTCTTTTTTGCTCTGGAATCTGGTATACCACATTTTTTTCAACCTTTAATTTCTTTTCAACTATTTTTCTAAAAGAGGAAAATGATTTTGGAATTCCGTTTTTAAAAACAGCATCAATTTGTGATGGATTATACAAATACTGGTTTGAAACTTTTAATACTTGTGTTTCTTCAGAAAATTCTTTTAAAACTTTTTTTTCAGTTTTTCGCTCATCAAAAGTAGAATCTTCTTGAAGTACTATATTCTTAACCAAAAACCTACTTTTTAGTTTTTTTAACTCACAAATTATTGATTTAAAAAAAACTAATAACGGAATATTATAAATTGCTAAGTTTTCTTCAAGCTCAATTAATGTTTCTATTAAAAAAGAAGTTCTAAACTTTCCAGTTCTAACAAAGGAATATTGCTTTTCAAAAAGCACATCATCAAAAATATAAATAGCTATAATATTTTTTTGAGTAGCAATTGCTTTTTTAAGTAGTTCATTATTATTTATCCGTAAATCATTACGAAACCAAACTAAAGTACATTCTTGCTTTTCCTGCATCTCTTACTACAATACTTAACATATTCCCAATTTTTTTCCCATTTTTTTCTCCAAAAAAAAGGTAACTCACATACTTTACATATTTTAGATGGCAAATGTTGTTTTTTCAAAAAAAATTATTTGGATAAAAAACGTATAAGTTCTTTAAAAATTAAACCATGAAAAGGAAGTACAGCATACCAATACACTCTACCAAGTATACCTTTAGGTCTAAACACTGCTTTCTGGTATAAAATATCATTTTCAATTTTAAACTCTAACCAAGCCTCACCTGGAAGTTTCATTTCTGCAAAAAGAAGCAACCTTTTACTTTTTTTATCAGCTAACAATACTCTCCAAAAGTCTAAAGCATCTCCTGGTTCTAATTCTGTTGGATGCCTACGCCCTCTTCGTAAACCTACACCTCCAAATATCTTATCTATATACCCTCTTATTTTCCACAAGCCATTAAAGCTATACCATCCATTTTTACCTCCGATAGACCAAATTTTGCTTATTGTAAGGTCTTCGTCTGTGATTTTTACAGAACGAATGTCTTTAAAACAACCATACTGTGGCATTTGAATATGATCAGACAATTGGTCTTTAAAAATACCGCTACTAATTGCATCTTTCCAACTTGATACAACAGCGTTTTGTTCTATTCTTTGAAATGCTAATTTTACTGCTTCTTTATAACAAATAGGCTTTATATCTAAAAGTTGATTAATATTACTCGCTTTAGCAATTACTTCAACCTTCATACTATCCACTAATGCTTGTGCCAAATTAAATGATGTTGATGTAACGAAATACAACCAATACGATGATAATTTTGGAGTTAACAACGGTAATGTAAAAATGTATCTTTTAAAACCTCTTACTTCTGCAAACTGCAAAAGCATTTGCTTATAAGTAAGTATTTCTGTGCCACATATATCAAAAGACTTATTGTATAATTCTTTATTTCCAACCGCACGTTCTAAAAAAGCTAACACATCTCTAATTGCAATTGGCTGTGATTTAGTATTTAACCATTTTGGAGTAACCATTAATGGTAATTTCTCTACAATATCTCTAATAATTTCAAAAGATGCACTACCACTACCTACAATAATACCAGCTCTAAATGTTGTAAGTGCGTATTTTTTTGATTGCAAGTTCTCCTCAACCTGAAAACGAGAAGCTAAGTGTTTAGATAAAGAACTATCATTAACAATACCACTTAAATATACAACTTGCTTACAGTTCGTTTTTTCAACTAAGTTTTTAAAATTTTTAGCGCAACGTTGTTCTAAATCCTCAAAATTAATAGCATCAGTTGCCATTGAATGTATTAAATAATAGGCAACATCTATATCTGAAGGAAAAACAACATCCTCGGTGTTTAAAAAATCTACTTTTATAAACTCAATGTTTTTTTTATATTCTATTTCATCAGGAACTCGATTTAAATCACGCACACAACACACCAATTGATGTCCTGCTTCTTGCAATTTTAACACCAATCTTTTAGCTATATAACCTGTGGTTCCTGTGATTAGAATTTTCATTTATTTTGGTCTTTGATATGATAATCGTTTATATTTCTCTGCAACCATATAGGTATCTAAACCATTTACTGCTGCAATTTTCTCTTTTGATAGATTTAAAAAACCATCTTCTGAAAGCATTGAATCTTTAAAATACAAATCGGTTACTTCTCCTAAAACCAAAATAGTTCCGTTTGCTTTTATATGATATTCTTCTAGAAATTTCATTCCTATTTGCAAAGGTGACTCTGTTACGTATGGAGCGTGAAAATTATCTTTATATTCTGGTGATAAATCAGTTTTATCAAATTCTGATATTCCTGATTCATATTTCGCTGATGTATGGTGCGCATCTTCAATTATACTTTCACAAATTGCATTTATAGTGTAAAAACCTGTTTTTTTTATATTGTCGTATGTGTTACGAACTACTGTGGTAGGACGTAATACAAATCCTAAAATTGCAGGACTAGAACCATAATGAACCACTGAACTAAAAACTGCCAAATTTGTTACTCCATCTTCAGATTTCGTAGCAATAAGGTTTGCTGGTTTATAACCAGAAATACTGTTCATTAAATTAATTTTGTATAGATGCCCCATCTCATCTATTGCCGCTCTAGATAAATGCATTATATATTTTTATAATTATTAATTTTAATATTTGTAGCTTTTAAATCGTGCATTAAATTATACAGCCCAAAGAATGTTCTGTTAATGTAAATAAAATGCTTTGAGCCTCTATTTCCATTCATTTTTTTCAACTCTGTACTTTTAGAATATTTCTCGCCTAACGCTGCTATTTTACCGAAGAAATTTTCATCAGAAAAATCAAATTCTTCTTGTTGAAACGGCTGCGTAAATAAAGATAGCATCTCATAAAACAATTCTTTAAAAAAGATTATTTCTTCCTCAGTATCATCCTTTCTTAAAATTTCTAATTCATATAACTTGCTTTCAAAAAAAGCTGGATTATCGATATTATCTCGCACTGCTAATTCGAAATATGGTACATAAAAACTTTGAGGAACCTCTTTCATACACCCAAAATCAATAACAATTAGATCGTTTTCTGGTGAAACCAAAAAATTACCAGGATGAGGGTCGGCATGTACTTTTTTTAAGACATGTAATTGGTACATGTAAAAATCCCATAATGCTTGTCCTAACTTGTTTGACGTTTCTTGATTCAATCCTTTTTGGGTAAACTCAGAAAGGTGAACGCCATCCATCCAATCCATCGTTAAAATTCGATCAGAAGAGAATTCTTCGTAATACTTCGGAAATTTTAAGTTTGGTATCTTATTACATGCATTTGCTATCTCATTACTTTGAGCTAATTCTAGTATATAATTAGTTTCTTCTAATAATTTATTTTCAACCTCTTTAAAATACTCATCAGAACCTTCACCCTTTATATTAAACATTTTCATTGCAATTGGTTTTACCATTGCTAAATCGGTAGAGATACTATTCGCAACACCTGGGTATTGAATTTTAACTGCCAATGTTTTATTGTTTACTGTAGCTCTATGCACTTGACCGATACTTGCCGCATTTACAGATGCTACTGTAAACGTATCAAAAACCTCTTCAGGTGTTTTCTTAAAATATTTTTGAAATGTTTTTACAACTAAAGGACCAGAAAGAGGCGGAACTGAAAATTGCGATAATGAAAACTTTTCTACATAAGCGTTTGGCAACAAGCTTTTTTCCATGCTTAGCATTTGCGCTACTTTTAATGCCGATCCTTTCAATTCTTTTAAACCGTCGTAAATATCAGTTGCATTGTCTTCATTTAATTGATTTCGTGCTTCTTCTTCACTTTTTGTTATTTTATTTCCATAGTATTTAGCATAGTTTACTCCTACTTTAATTCCTGTAGTAACTAATTTGGTTGCTCTTTCTATTTTAGATGTGGGTATTTTGTCTAGCCTTTTCATACAGATGCTCCTTTTTCTTTCCACAAAAACTTTGCTAAATCTATTACACTCTTTACAGGTGCAATTTGCTGAATATCAAAACTCGCTTTAACCGATTTTTCTATAAAGACATCCGTTTTCTCAAAGTTTGATGACTCATCATCAATCCAAAATTTCAGCACCATTAATAACTGAATCCAATAACCTTCTGAGATTGTTTTATCTTGAATTTCGTTTACTTTATCATTCTTAAAATCTATTTTCTCTAAACTAATACCACTTACAAAATGTACAAACTCTGTTCGTAATTTTTTTAACATTGATAATTTTGAAAAGTTTGATTTTACATCTTTAAACTGAAACAAAACGTAAGATCTGTTTGCTGTTAACAATTCAAAGAAAGTATAATAGAAGCTTAGTAATTTATCTTTTGATGAATACTCTTTGTAAGCTTCGGTCTTATGCAATAAATGAATTGTTTCTTTTGCAAAAATTGCGAAAATTGATTTTTCTAAACTTTCAAAACTTGAATAGTGCTTGTAAAACTCTGACTCTTCAAAATTATTATCTTCTGCAAATGAATAAATAGAAGATGGTTTTCCTGATATTAAAACTGAGTTCATATACCATTCTACTATTTTCTCTTGGGTAATATTCTTTTTTTTTGCCATAATCTTAATTATTAAATACGATATACGCGTTTAAACTTGTTGCAATAGTCATCCATATTAAGTACGGAAGTATTAGTAATGTGAATAATTTTAATCTTTTTAAGTGTTCAAACGTAAAATAGCCGATTAACAACCATAATAAGGTGATTGAAATTAGGGCAACAATTGTTAATTGCTGGTTGAAAAAAAAGTAATTCCAACTTACATTTAAAATCCACTGAGTTGTATATAGTAGAAGTAATTTTTTATCTAAAATTTTATACTCGAAACTTAATTTGGTCATATAAAATGAAAACAATAACATTATCGTTGTCCAAGCCGCTCCGAAAACCCAACCTTCGGGTGTCCATGGTGCTTTATTTAAAGAAAGATACCAATCTTTTTGAGGGCCATTTTCCATTAACAATGTTCCTATGCCTAATGCTAAAAAATTAACTACTAGAAATAATAAAAACCGTATATATTTATTTTTGTTCAAACTTTTTAATTTTTAAATAATTGAATATCAATTGTGCTGAAAACAACATGCTAAATGCGTAAAAAACATCTTCAAACGGAATTGTAAACAATCTAAAATTTAAATTCTCAGCATTGTTATACCAAACAACTGGTTCATCTATAAAGCTTCCTGTTAAAATTCCGTTTACGATTAAAAATGGAATTAAGATGACTAAAAAACTAGGAAAATACTCTTGTAATGTTGTTAAATGATATCTTAATCCGTAAAAAATTAATACTAAAAAGAGTATAAAGTTTATCGTTGTATATAGTTTTCCGAAATTAAAAATCAATAAAACTAATGCTGTAAGAATCAATAAAAAACTGATAATTATTGCCGCCCCTTTAGATAATTTGAATTTGGGTACTAAATATTTCAATACTTCATGAGTAAACAAACAAGCGTAGGGAATACAAAAGAAAAACAACCATTCTTCAATAGGCATTTTAAAAATTTCTATTGATAAATGATAATTTGAATTAAATCCCCAAACTCCGTATTTTGTAAACAATCCGTCCCAAATTAAAAAAGGAATTGCAACCAATAATATACTTATAAAAGCTTGTTTAAAGTATTGAATAAAATGGAATTTTTTTTCAATTATACTATACAATAACGGAATACTTAAACTACCTAATGTTAATATGAGATATAAATATTGACTCATTGTCTTTTTTTAAAATATTTAAAAGGTACAAATAACATTCCGAAACATTCACCATCTGGTTTACCTAAATGTTTATGGTGAATTTTGTGTGCTTTTCTTAATCCTTTTAAGTATTGATTATTGGTGTTTTTAAACCATTTAAATCGTCTATGAATTAAAACATCATGTACTAAAAAATAGGCTAATCCATATAATAAGATACCCAACCCTATGAAAAACATGTAATTTAGTTCCGGTCTAATTCCAAAATAAAAAAGCATAATACTGGGCGTTGCAAATACTACAAAAAAGGCGTCATTTTTTTCAAAAACATGTGGATATCCTGGCTGATGATGATCTTCGTGTAAAAACCAACCGAAGCCATGCATTATGTATTTATGGGTACACCAAGTAACTCCTTCCATTATTATAAACACAGCTAGTGTAATTAACATGTAGTAAAACAAAATCATAGTGAAGTATTTTTAATGATAAATTTATCTAAATAATCAGAGCTATCTTTCTTTTTAAGCATTATTTTTAAGAATGATTTATCTTCTTGTATTTTTTTATTATATCCTAAAATTTTAGGAGTTTTTTCTTGTATAACTAATCTAACATATCTTAAATGGATATTGTTAGGATGAGTTTTAATCAACTCATCTAACCTCTTCTTTTCTTTGTTAAAAATACTTAATTTACTCCAAGGAAAAGTTTTATACTTTGCTCGTTTCATTTGTAGTGAAATTACATATGCTTGTATATTTATGTTTTTTTTTTCTTGATATGTTTCAATATACCTCAACTCATCTTTTTTAGATAAGACACTATGATATTTAACAACATAATCTGGGGTGACATCTTGATAATTAACTAAAAAAAAACATAACAGTAATAAAAAATTTAAATTCATTAAATTAAATTTAGTTTATACTTTACATAACTTCTGGCTAGTAAATTTAGCTTCATTGAATTTGAAATACGCACTCTTGTTTCCATAATTTCGGTATGATGTACGGCTTTTAATTTTTTTAACAATCTATTATAATATCGGTAAGCCATATATACACCAAACTTTGCTTCAACAGGTAATTTTAAAATTCCGTTTTTAAAGGCATATTCAAAATCTGCTTCAATATCTTTTATAATTTCTTCTTTTGATTGCTGGTCAAAATCACCAAAATTCACATTTGGAAAATATGAACGATTTAACTCTTCAAAATCATCTTTTAAATCACGTAAAAAATTCACTTTTTGAAACGCAGATCCTAACCGCTGTGCTGCATCTTTAAGCTCATCATATTTTTGTTGATTTCCATTAACAAAAACCTTTAAACACATTAAACCAACAACATCTGCTGAGCCATAAATATAGTCCTTATACTCATCTTCTGTTTGATATTCTGTCTTATACAAATCTGCCTTCATGCTTTTTAAGAAAGCCTCAACCATACTATTTGGTATATTATATTTATTAACGGTATGGATAAAAGAGTTTACAATAGGGTTTAAACTAATACCACTTTTTTTAGCTGAGTAGTAATCGTTTTCAAACGCTAATAATAGCGTCGCTTTATCAAATTCATGAAAAGAGTCTACAATTTCATCAGCAAACCGAACAAAGCCATAAATATTATAAATTGCTCCTCTAATACTTGGTGCTAGCATTCTTGTAGCCAACGAAAAAGATGTACTATAACTTTTTGTCACAAGCTTACTACTTGCATAAGAAACTTCATCAAACAGTTGTTTTTTCATAATTAATGGTGGTTTTTAATAATTAAATCTGAAGCAATTTTTCCTGAAATTAATGACGGAGGCACTCCTGGTCCTGGCACTGTTAACTGCCCTGTAAAAAATAAATTATCTACTTTTTTACTCTTAATTTTTGGTCGTAAAAAGGCTGTTTGTGTCAAGATATTTGCCAACCCATAAGCGTTACCTTTGTATGAATTATAATCTTTTACAAAATCATTTACACAAAAACTTTCTTTGAAAATTAAGTGTTCTTTTACAGATTGACCCGTTAACTTTTCTAACCTTTCGATAATTAAATTAAAATATTTTTCTCTAATCTGAGGTGTGTCTTCTATTCCTGGTGCAAGTGGAATTAAAAATGTTGCAGCTTCTTTACCGCTTGGCGCGAAAAAATCATCTGTAATTGATGGGAAACTAGCATAAAACAATGGTTTTTTTGGCCAACTCGGATTATCATAAATTGTTCTTGCATGCTCATCGAAATCTGTATCAAAAAACAACGTATGATGACATACGTTTTCTAGTTTTTTATCAAAGCCAACATAAAACAACAATGAAGAAGGTGCAAATATTTTTTTATCCCAATACGATTCAGAATACTGCCTAAATTCTTTTGGCAATAATGTTTCAGTGTGATGATAATCTGCACCACTTAAAACTATATCTGAGTCTACAAATTCATTATTTACAATTAAACCAATTGACTCGCCTATTTCATTTACTACAATTTCCTGAACGTTTGCGTTAGTTTTAAATACTACACCTAAACTTTTTGCTAAAGTTTCCATAGCATCAATAACCTCATACATACCTCCTTTGGGATGCCAGGTACCTAATCCAAAATCAGCCCAATTCATAAAATTATAAAAAGCTGGTGTATTACTCGGTTTTGCACCTAAAAATAAAACCGGAAATTCTAAAATTTGAATTAATCTTTTACTTTTAATTTTTTTTCTGACTTGCGTTCTTATACTTGAAAAAAACTGTGTTATTTTACCAATAGTTACAGGAGTTACTAATTCTAAAGGTGAAACTCCTGGTTTATAAACTAAATCATTTATTGAAACATCATAATTATACTTTGCTGATTTTAAAAAAGACTTTAAATGCTTTGAACTACCTTTTTCTTCAGTTTCGAATATTTGATAAATTTCTTCTAAGGTACTAGGAACTGTTACTGAATCTTGTTTATCAAAATATACTTGATAAGCAGGTGTTAATTTTTCTAATTTATAATAATCTGAAGGCTTTTTTCCAAAATCAGCAAAAAATTTCTCAAAAACATCTGGCATCCAATACCAAGTAGGCCCAATATCAAAAGTAAAACCTTCTTTTTTTAACTGTCTAGCTCGACCTCCAATTGTATTATTTTTTTCTAATACAACTACATCAAACCCTGCTTTTGCAAGATAACATGAAGCTGATAAAGAAGAAAAACCCGAACCTATTATATATACTTTTTTTTTCAATTTTGAAGTTTTTTAAATATAGTAAAAAAACACAAGCAATATTACACTTGTGTTTTTTTTATTTTTTATGGTAGTAAAACAGTATCTACTGCATGGATAACCCCGTTAGTTCCTTGTACATCTACTACAGAAATCATTACCGATTGCCCTGACGCAGTATCTAACTTAGCACCACTAGAAAGATCTACTGTTAGCATGTTTCCATCAAACATAGTTATCTCTTGGTCATCCGTTAATTGTGATGATTGCACATTACCACCAGCGAAAACATGATACCTTAACACTGCATCTAAAGTTGCTATAGGAATATCTCCCAAACCATTCCAAGTATCATTTGAATCTAACAAAGCTTGAAAAGCATCATTTGTTGGTGCAAATACTGTGTATGGACCATCGGCGCGTAATAAAGCAACAAAATCTGTTGTATGTCTGTCATCTGTTAAAGCTGCAACTAAAGTTGAAAAACCTGCATTATTTAACGCAACAGTTACAATATCAGCTGGTAGCATTACTTTATCAATCACATGAACAACACCATTTGTTGCCATTATATCTATTGCTACAGGCTTAGCGTCTCCGTTAAACTCAACCCCTCCAGTTACCTCTACTTGAAGTGATAAGTTTTTAGTATCTGGTCCGGTTGCCAACGTATTTACATAAGTATCTGATAAATCACTAGACATTACTTTACTCCCTAAAACATGATATAACAATACTGATTTCAAAGTTTCAACAGGAATATCATCTAATGAATTCCAAGAGCTATTCGAATCTAATAAAGCTTGAAAAGCATCATTTGTTGGCGCAAATACTGTAAAAGGCCCATCTGCTTGTAAAGCCGATACTAAATCTGCTTTTTGTAAAGCAGCTACAAGTGTTGACAAATTTGAATTTGTAATTGCTAACTCTGTAATATCTTGAATTACCATTGGTAACATAACAGCATCTACAACATGAACAACTCCATTTGTTGCTTGTAAATCTGCAGTTGTAACAGCTACTGACTGGCCTGCTTCTGTAATTAATTCTACTCCGTTTGATAAATCAATAGTTACATTAACATCTGCTAAAGTTGATATTTCTTGTCCATCTGACAAATCACTTGAAAAAGCTTCAGCTCCTACCACATGATACAATAAAACTGACTTTAATGTTTCTACTGGAATATCGTCTAATGAGTTCCATTCTGGTTTAGAATCTAACAATGCTTGAAAAGCATCATTTGTTGGTGCAAATACTGTAAAAGGCCCATCTGCTTGTAAAGCTGATACTAAATCTGCTTTTTGCAGAGCCGCAACTAATGTTGTAAAGTTATCATTTCCTGATGCTATTTCCACAATACTATCAAATAAAGGTGACATTAACATCACATCATCAATTATATGTATAACACCATTAGAAGCTTGAATATCTGCTGTTGTAACAGCTACTGATTGCCCTGCTGCTGTAGTTAATTTTACTCCGTTGCTTAAATCAACAGTTACAACACTTGTTTCTACTGTTGTTATTTCCTGTCCATTTGATAAATCACCAGAAAAAGCTTGTGCGCCTACTACATGATACAACAACACTGATTTTAAAGTTTCTACTGGAATATCTTCTAATGAATTCCAAGAGTTATTAGAATCTAAAAGCTTCTGAAAAGCATCATTCGTTGGTGCAAAAACAGTAAATGGACCATCACCTTGCAATATTGAAACTAAATCTGCTCTTTGCAAAGCCGCAACTAATGTTGAAAAGCTATTGTTAGCAGATGCTATCTCTACAATACTCATGAATAATTGATTTGGCAACATTACTTCATCAACTACATGTACAACACCGTTATCTGCTAACACATCAGCTTGAACTACTGATACTGACTGACCTGAACCAGTATTAATCATAACACCTGAAGATAAATCTATTGTAATATTAGCCCCATTTAAAGTTGTTATTTCTTGATTGTTTGATAAGTCAGTTGAAAGTGCTTGCGCTGAAACCACATGGTATAAAAGCACTGCTTTTAATGTAGCATCTGGAATATCTTCTAACGAATTCCATGAATTATTTGAATCTAATAACCCTTGAAATGCCTCATTTGTCGGTGCAAAAACGGTAAAAGGACCATCGGTATCTATTGCTGAAACTAGATCTGCTTTTTGCAGAGCTGCTACTAAAATACTTAAATCTGTATTTTTTGACGCTATCTCAACAATACTCTCTCTTTTCGGTATAGAATCATTATCGTCATCACACGATGTAAACGTTGTTAAACCTACAAAAAGGCTTAGAAACAAGACTGATAAACTTTTGAATTTCATAATTTTAAAAATTAAATTAATGCTTACTCTTTAGTTTTTTATAGTTTGCTTTTCAGCTACCGCAAACACTTTTTGTTTATTGTTTTATCTAAAAAGATAAACAGTTTGATGTTTGATCAAAAAAAATGATTGTTAGAAAATAAATTCAAAAACAATCAAGAAATTAACTTTGTATCCATTAATACCAAACCGTGTACAAATATAACAAGTTTTGTTTAACAAAAAACAAATAAAAGTTAAACATTTTTTAAAAAACAAAAAAAAATTACATCACTTTAAGCAAATCAATCACTGATTCATAAGTTTTTATATCTGAGACAAATGAATCATTTTCAACCTCTAAAACCTTTTTACCAATGGCAATTAATTCATGTTGAGTATCCTTTAATGCTTCATCCAATTTTTTAAAATAATCGGACACTTTATCTGCCTGAGGCATAACAGTTAAAGATGTTACAAAACATATTTTAGCGTCGCTTTCAAAAAAATAATTTAAATTATTAATTGGCAAACTTTGCCCTAAATACACCGTATTAAACCCCCTTAAAACTAACTCATAATTTAAATACAATAATCCTAATTCATGAATTTCATTTTCAGGTAAAAACAACACGTAAGTTTTGGCTGAATCTGTTATAGTATATGCCAAGTTTTCAATATTTATTTGGATTTTCTGAGAAATCAAATTAGATATAAAATGCTCATGAGCAGGCATTAAAGTACTTGTTTGCCATAAAAGACCTATGTGATTCAAAAAAGGCATAAAAATATTTTTAAAAATTTCTCGAAATGTTTTTTGATGTAATAGTTTATTATATGTTTTATTAAACAAGACTTTATCAAACTGAAACATTGCTAATTTAAAAGCATTTATCGCCTCATCATTAACTGCTTTTTTAAAAGCTATTTCTCTCGCATTAACAATAATTTGTTCATCAGACATTAACGCTATTTTAGAAATCTTTATATTATTAGTATTTAGCAACACTATATTTAACAATTTTTGCAAACTAGATGAAGAGTAGTACCTAATATTAGTATCTGTCCTTTGTGGTTGTAATAAATTATAGCGTTTTTCCCAAATACGAATAGTATGAGCTTTTATACCTGAAATATTTTCGAGATCCTTTATCGTAAATACACTTTTTATATTGTTCAATTTTTTTGTTTTTTTATTCAACAAATATATAAACTTTAATAAAAATTATCTAATTAATAGAATCTAATTATTTTTGAAAAAACTTTATTTTACTTTTAGTATGATTTTTCAAACACAAATTCCTTTAAAAAAACAGCAACATGACCAAATTGATTATAACTCAAAGCTACTATTACTAGGATCTTGTTTTTCTGAAAATATCGGCAATAAATTAGCGTATTATAAATTTCAATCGAATCAAAATCCTTTCGGAATTTTATTTCATCCAAAAGCCATTGAAAAACTAATTACAAATGCTATAAATCAAAAAAAATATAGTGAGGAAGATATCTTTTTTCATAACGAACGTTGGCATTGTTTTGATGCACATTCTAGTTTAAGTTCTTCTAATAAAAACGAATTATTAAGTAATTTAAACAATGCGATACAACAAACATATCAGCAATTAAACGAAGCGTCGCATATTATTATTACACTAGGTACTTCTTGGGTTTATAGAGGAATTTCATCAGATAACATTGTAGCTAATTGTCATAAAATACCGCAGAAACAATTTTTAAAAGAAATTTTACCCGTTGATAAAGTTTATGAAAGTTTAGAAGCGATAACAACCTTAGTTAAATCAATCAATAATAATGCTATAATTACTTTTACTGTTTCTCCAGTTCGCCACATAAAAGATGGTTTTATCGAAAATAAGCGTAGTAAATCTCATTTATTATCTGCAATTCATGAAATTACCTCCTTTACACAAAGCAACAAAATCACATACTTTCCTGCTTATGAAATTATGATGGATGAATTGCGCGATTATCGTTTTTACGCAGAAGATATGATTCATCCAAACCAAACTGCTATTAATTATATTTGGAAAAAATATACCGAGGTTTGGTTTTCTCAAGAAACTCAACAAACTATGGAAAAAGTAAATACTATTCAAAAGGGAATTACGCATCGTTCTTTTAACCCTACTTCTGAAGCACATTTAAAATTCTTAAAAAATATTGAACAAAAAAAGGAAACACTTGTTAAAGCATTTCCTTTTATGAAATTTTAAATTTTATTATTTTGTAAGGTACTGATCTACGTTTTGCCAAGGACCACCGTTAATTACATCAATTCCATGCCCCTGTAAAAACTGCATTGCTTGTCCACTTCTACCACCGCTTCTACAAACAGCAATTACTGGTTTATTCCACGATTTAATTTCTTCTACATTTAAAGGCACTACTGTTAAAACGATATGTTTTGCTCCTTCACTATGTCCTTCATTCCATTCTTCTAAAGTACGTACATCTAACACTACTGCATCTTTAGCTAAATATTCTTGTATTTCGTTTGTCATTTTTTTCTTTCTAAATAAATTAAATAACCCCATTTGTTTTATGCCTATTAAGACAACAAATGTAATCCGTTTTCAATTAAATTTTTGTAACTCTTGTTACTCTTTAAGTTTTCTAAATGTTCTTTAAGTACTGTTTGTATTGTAAAATTATTTTTTAAAGCTAATTCATACAATTCTAAAGACAACAACCAATCTTCATTAAAATTATTCTTTAATTTTTTAAAAATATCATCAAGTTTATTTTCAGAAACCTCATCAATATCTCTCATCTTTCTAACCTCTTCATATAAACTATACAGTTCTTTTTGCGAAGGAGTATATTCGATTTTATGTGTTTTTGTTTCAGATACTTTTCCTAAATCTTGAAAAGACTCAACATCTGCTGGCCCAGAGTAAGCCGATACTAATTCTTTCCCTATTGCCATATCATAAATTCCCCATTCAGGCTGAAACAACACTTGCTCTTTATAAGTTACGGTACAGTTTTTAAAGGAAATAATTAAAATTTTACCTCTTAAATCACGAGTTCCTGTAATTACTTTTCCTTTAACCACAACTCCGCTTTCAAACTCTAATGTTAATTCTTCACCTTCATAAATACCATAAGCTTTTAAGTCACGCGGGCTCATATCTTCAATAGGCAAATTAATTCCTTTTAGCCTTCCTACCGGACTACCAAAACCTTCTGCATGGTATCTAATTCCATGCCCTATTAACTCTTTGTCTCTATTTGCTAAAGCTGTTGGCCCTGTAGTTTGTATGTATGCTACTTTTCCTTTAGTATCTTCAATTACGTTTGTAAATATTCCTGAAACTTGAACTCCAGTACTTAATTCGACAGTTCCTAAATTTTTAGAATCGATTAATTTTTCAACACCTTTTAAGCCTCCTGTTCTAAGCGCCATGGTGTTTGCAAACTCATTTAACACCAGGCTTAAATAGGCAAAATCTGGTGTTACAAACAACTGTGGCTGTGGCTTAGTAATATCAAAACTTACATTTGCAGCTTCAATAGAATATGGCACTTTTTTAACTTCATTTTGCATACACCATTTACTTTCACCAATAGATGACAATAAACCAGCGCCGTATATTTTAGGATCATCAAGTGTTCCTATTAATCCATATTCAACCGTCCACCAATGTAAATTTCTTATTTGCGCCATTTCAGATAATTCACCCATATTATCTTGCAACCACTCTACCTTTTTTTGCGCTTCGTTTATTTCTTTTTCAGTTGAATTCGGATTTTCTTTTAAAATAGATAATAGTCGTATTGCTTCATACATTTCGTAATCTTTTGATGACGAAATTGCTTTTGATCCTATTTCACCAAAACGACGTAAATATTCAGAATACTCAGGATTAGCAATAATTGGTGCATGTCCTGCAGCTTCATGAATAATATCTGGTGCTGGAGTATATTCGATATGATTTATAGTTCGCATATCAGAAGCAATTACCAAAACATTATAGGCTTGAAACTCCATAAATGCATTTGGCGGAATAAAGCCATCAACTGAAACTGCTGCCCAACCGATTTCTTTTAAAATACGGTTCATCCCTTCCATATAAGGAATCGTTTCAACCGAAACTCCTGTTTTTTCTAAGCCTTTTAAATAGGAAGCGTGTGCAACTTTACTTAAATAATCAACATTCATACGCATTACATAACGCCAAACCGCTTGATTTTGCGCTGTGTATTCATGATACGGTTGTTTTACTACAAATTTATGTAAGTGTTTTGGTAATTTCTTTGTGATTTCATTTAGCTCAAAATGAGATTCCATATTGTTGTTTATTTTGCTTGGTAAATTTAAGTTTTTTATAGTTCACAAAAAATCGATATTCGTTAAATTATATATTTTGTACATTTACTTTATCGTCAAAATTAAAAACTATGAGAAATCGCGGAAATTTAAAAGTTAGACTTTTAATTGGTGCTGCCATTGCACTGTTTGCTTTATTTAAATACTGTGCTAGTTCTGAAACGAATCCGTATACTGGTAAAACACAACATATTTCTATATCGCCAAAGCAAGAAATTGCGATTGGTTTAAGTAGTGCGCCGCAAATGGCACAACAACATGGTGGCTTATATCCGAGTCAAAAATACCAAGACTTGGTAGATCGGGTTGGCGAAAAATTACTTAGAAACAGCATTGCCAAAAACTCTGGATATCCTTTTGACTTTCATTTATTAAAAGATGAACGAACCATTAATGCTTTTGCCCTACCTGGCGGACAAGTATTTATCACTTTTGCATTGTTTTCTAAATTAAAAAACGAAGATCAACTAGCTGGTGTTTTAGGGCATGAAATTGGGCATGTTATTGGTAGACATTCGGCAGCTCGTATGGCTAAGCAAGATTTAACGCAAGGAATACTCTCAGGCGCTGCTGTTGGTTTTGATCCTAACACAGCACAAGGCATGGCATCTATCGCCAATGTAATTAACATGAAGTATGGGAGAAGTGACGAATTGGAAAGTGATGATTTAGGCGTAAAATTAATGATTGATGCAGGCTACAACCCTGAAAGTTTAATTGGCGTAATGGAAATTTTAAAACAAGCCGCTGGGCCTAATAGAACTCCTGAATTTCAAAGCACACACCCCGATCCTGAAAATAGAATTGAAAAAATAAAAGAGGCTATTCGTAAATATAAAGGGTAGTTGCTGTAAATAATATAATGAAAATTTAGACCTCACAGGTTTTAAAAACCTGTGAGGTCTTTTTGATAAATTAAAAACACAAAATTCCTTAATTTAAAACTACAACCAACAAATAAGCCTAGCCCCGATTGAAGCATTTGTTTGAGCTCTTTTTTATTTTTCTTAAAAAAAGCGAGTACGGAAAGCGGGAAACAGCTTCACATCATTTACAACAAACAATCGATTTCGTTATTTTTTAAAAATCAAGAAAAAATCTTTCTTACTTTTGTTTTTTAACACACAACAAATGAACAAGAAAGTAATTTTAATGATATTAGATGGTTGGGGAATTACCCAAGACCCTAAAGTATCTGCCATATACAACGCCAAAACTCCTTTTATAAATTCGTTATACGATAAATTTCCGCATGCCGAGTTGCGAACCGACGGTGAACACGTTGGTTTACCTGAAGGACAAATGGGAAATTCGGAAGTTGGACACATGAATTTAGGTGCGGGTAGAATTGTATATCAAAATTTGGCTAAAATTAACAAAGCTGTTAAAAATGGCACCTTAGCACAAGAAACTGAATTATTAAACGCTTTTGAATACGCTAAAAAAAACAACAAAAACGTTCATTTTTTAGGATTGGTTTCTAATGGTGGTATTCACTCACACATCAATCATTTAAAAGGATTACTTAGCGCTGCTGATGATTTTGGTTTGTCGAATGTTTTTTTACATGCCTTTACTGATGGTAGAGATTGTGATCCGAAATCAGGAAAATATTTTATTAATAATATTCAGGAACACATGCAAAAAACGACTGGGGAATTGGCTTCAATTACAGGTCGTTATTATGCTATGGATCGTGATAATCGTTGGGAACGTGTGCAATTAGCCTACGATGCTTTGATAAATGGTAAAGGAACTTTTTCAACAGATGCTATAAAAAGTATTCAAGAAAACTATGATGCAACTGTTACCGATGAGTTTATTAAACCTATTATTATGGTTGATGAAAATGAGCACCCAAAAACAACAATTAAGGAAGATGATGTGGTTATTTTTTTTAATTTTAGAACCGATAGAGGCCGTGAATTAACAGAAGCTTTAAGTCAAAAAGACTTCCCTGAATTTAATATGAAAAAGGTTCCATTATATTTTGTTACCATGACAAATTATGATGAAACTTTTAAAAACATCAACGTAATTTACAACAGTAATAATATTGAAAATACCTTAGGCGAAGTTTTAGAAACGGCTGGAAAAACTCAAATTAGAATTGCCGAAACTGAAAAATATCCACATGTAACATTTTTCTTTTCTGGCGGAAGAGAACAAGAATTTAATGGTGAAAAAAGATTACTTTGTCCATCTCCAAAAGTTGCTACTTACGATTTAAAACCCGAAATGAGCGCTTATGAAATTCGCGATGCCATAGTTCCTGAATTAAAAGAAGGAGCGGTTGATTTTGTTTGCTTAAACTTTGCTAATGGCGATATGGTTGGTCATACTGGTGTTTTTGAAGCTGCCGTTAAAGCATGTGAAACTGTTGATAATTGTGTTAAAGATGTTGTAACAACCGCTTTAGAAAATGATTATACAACTATATTAATTGCCGATCATGGTAATTGTGAAACAATGATGAATCCTGACGGAACACCACATACCGCGCATACTACAAATCCGGTTCCTATGATTTTAATTGACAAAGAATTAAAATCGATAAAAAATGGTGTTTTAGGTGATATTGCTCCAACTATTTTACGACTAATGAATGTAGAGCAACCTAAAGAAATGACTCAAAACTCACTTATTTAAAAACAAATGATGAAAAAAATCACTTATATTTTAATTGCCATATTGATTACTTCTTGTGCAAAAATCCAACAAAAAAAGCCAGCAGTAAAAGACAAAGACGGTAATTTAGTTGGTATTGCTACAAAAAAAGATTTTCAGCAAGAACCTTATGCTTCTGAATGGTTTAATGATTTTTACAGCTATTATGAAACAGATAAAAATACTATTACTCAATTAAAATCCTATTTAAAAGAGGTAACTATTAAAGGTTTTATGGGAACTTGGTGTGGCGATAGCCAAAGAGAAATTCCTAATTTTTATAAATTATTAGATCAATCAAATTTTAATTACCGAAACCTTGAGTTGGTAACAGTTAATCGTAAAAAAAAGGCTAACGGGTTAGAAAAAGGATTTAATGTAGTTAGAGTTCCAACTTTTATCTTTTATAAAGACGGAAAAGAAATTGGTCGTTTTGTAGAACACCCTGTTGATGGAAGCTCAATTGAAGAAGATATTTTAAAAATAGTTTCTGGTAAACCATATACACATCCGTATCAAAAATAACCGTAAATTTGCGCCTCAATATTTTTAAGATGATCAAAGCAAAAACTAGAGAAGAAATAGAAATCATGCGCGAAAGTGCCTTAGTAGTATCAAAAACCTTAGGTATGCTTGCTAAAGAGGTAAAACCTGGAGTTAGTACTTTACAACTTGACAAGTTAGCTGAAGATTTTATTCGTGAACAAGGAGCTATTCCTGGTTTTTTAGGATTGTATGATTTTCCGAACACACTTTGTATGAGCCCGAACTCACAAGTAGTACACGGAATTCCTAACAAAACCCCTTTACAAGAAGGTGATATTATTTCTATTGATTGTGGTGCTATTAAAAATGATTTTTATGGCGATCATGCGTATACTTTTGCAGTAGGTGAAATTGCTACTGAAACACAGAAGTTACTAGACGTTACTAAACAAAGTTTATACGAAGGAATTCGTGAGCTTAAAGTTGGTAATCGCGTTGGTGATGTTGGTTTTGCTATTCAAAATTTCACCGAAAAACATGGTTACGGAGTTGTTCGTGAATTGGTTGGTCATGGTTTAGGACGCGTAATGCACGAAGATCCTGAAATGCCAAATTATGGACGCAGAGGTCGTGGTAAAAAGTTTATTGAAGGGATGGTTGTTGCCATTGAACCTATGACAAACCTAGGAACTCACAAAATACTACAACATAATGATGGTTGGACAATTACAACTTTAGACGGTAAACCTTCTGCTCATTTTGAGCACGATGTTGCTATTATTAACGGTAAACCTGAATTATTATCTACCTTTAAATATATTTATGATGCTTTAGGTATTGAAAGCAATGAAGAGGATGAGTTTAGACGCGAATTACTCTAATTAGCACAAATTAAACTATGAATAATAACCTTTTATACAAAGATGAAGCCTATAAGATTATTGGTTGTTGTATGGAAGTTCACAAAGTGTTAGGAAAAGGATTTAATGAGGTAGTATATGGAGATGCTTTAGAAATAGAGTTTACATCCCAAAATATTCCTTACAAAAGAGAGGTTAAGTTTAATATTACATATAAAGACAAAATAATTCCTCATTTTTATTTTGCTGATTTTGTAATATATGATAAAATCATCTTAGAGGTTAAAGCTATAAAAGAATTAAATTCTAGTCATATAAAACAAACATTAAATTATTTAGCTACCTCTAAATTAAACTTAGGGCTACTTATAAATTTTGGCGAAGATAGCCTTAAATATAAAAGGGTAATTTTAAATAAGTTAGTGTAAATTCGAGAAATCTGTGTCTTTTTTTAAATCCATATTAAACACCATTCCAAGACCTTTATTAATTAAAGCTAGCTATTGGGTTCGTCCAATAATTACATGGTGGTTAAAAGGTGATAATTTTACCGATCCTATTGATGGTAAATCATTTCGTAAATTTTTACCTTATGGTTATGGTATACAACGAGAAAATGCACTTTCTCCTTCTACACTATCATTAGAAAGACATCGTTTACTTTGGTTATACTTACAAAATGAAACCGATTTTTTTTCTTTGGATAAAAAATTAAAAGTTTTACATATTGCACCTGAACAATGCTTTCTAGACATTTTTAGGAAACAAAAAAACTTAAAGTATATTACTTCAGATTTAGAATCACCAATTGCTGATGTAAAGGCTGATATTTGCGACTTACCTTTTAAAGACAATGAGTTTGATGTTGTTTTTTGCAATCATGTGCTAGAACATATTCCTAATGACACCAAAGCAATGCAAGAACTCTATCGCGTATTAAATACTGGTGGCTTTGGTATTTTTCAAATTCCGCAAGACTTAAATAGAGAAATTTCTTTTGAAGATGACACTATCACCGATCGTAAAGAACGTGCCGAAATATTTGGCCAGTACGATCATGTTCGCGTATACGGACGTGATTATTTCGATAAACTTCGCTCTATTGGCTTTAAAGTTGATGAAGTTGACTTCACAAAAAAAATCGCCCCAGAAAAACTAGAACGATTTGCTTTAATGAAAGGCGAAATTTTGCCCGTGTGTTTTAAGAGTTAATTCACAAACTCCATTAATTCATTATTTTTATCATTATACAACAACACCACTTTTAACTCAGGATGTGTTACCAAAAATTGCTTTGTTCGCTCTAATCCCATTGCCAAAAAAGCAGTTGCGTAGGCATCTACATCAGCACAATCTCCTTTTAACTTAACTGATACACTTAGTAAATTACTTTCTTCGGCCAACCCTGTTTTTGCATTTACAGTATGTACTATTTTTTTCCCCTCGTCGCTTACCTTATACTTTCTATAATTTCCTGAAGTTGCCATAGATTGATTATCTAATTCAATTATTTTTTGAACCGATCTTGTTCCGTCAGTATTTGGCTCTTCAATAGCTACCCTCCATAACTTTCCTTGTTTTTTACCTCTTGCTCTAATTTCTCCACCAATCTCAACAAGATAATTTGATATGTTTTTACTTTCTAAAAACCGCCCAATAACATCAACTCCATATCCTTTAGCAAAAGCATTGACATTAAATTCAATATTCGGATTATCTCTATAAACCCTTCTATTTTCCAATCTCACCTTGTCAAAACCAACATCTTTCATTAATGAGTCAATTTCATCTTTAGATAGCTCTTTTTTTGATTTCCCTGAACCAAATCCATAAGCATCAATTAACCTACCAATCGTAGGATCAAAATATCCATCCGTTTCTTCATAAATTCTTTTTGCCTTGCTAAAAACTTCTATAAACATATCATCAACAACAATTGTTGAATCCCCTTTGTTTATTTTAGAAATATCAGAAGTAGGCATATAAGTTGAGAGCGATTTATTTACCAAAGTAAACAAGCTATCTATTGATTGTTGATAATCAACTTTATCTACATAAGTAATGTGATAGGTAGTTCCGAAAACAAAACCTTCTAATTTAGTTTCTGAAATTCTTGACTCATTTTTGCAAGAAAGAGACACAATTAAAACCGCAAAATAAAATATCTTTTTAATCATCTTTAAAAATTTATTGGCAAAAATAATTTATTATCACATCATAAAAGATTGTTAATTATCTTTTTTGTAGCTTCATTTTTATAACTTTGTTTTACAATTACATTAATAACATTGTAAAAAACAATATAAGATGAAAAAAATTTTCTTATTCCTTACAGCTTCTATCCTATTAGCATCTTGTGCTTCTACGAAAGAGTTAGATGCTTTAAAAACAAAACATGAAAAAACAAAAGAAGAATTATTAACTGTAAAAGCAAATTTAACTAAGTGCTTGGTTGAAAAAGAAAGTTGTGAAGATAAAGTTTCTACGCTACAAGCCTCGGTAGGTGATTTGAAAGCTGATAAAAAAAATACGCTACAACAGGTTGAAAACTTAACAGTTTTAACAAAAGGAGCCAATGACAACATTAAAGAAACACTAACTCAGTTAAGCAAAAAAGACAAATACATTAATAAAATTAGAGCTGCTGCATCTAAAAAAGATTCTTTAAACTTAGTAGTTGCTTTTCACTTAAAGAAAGAGTTACAAGATGGAATTAACGATGAAGATATCACTGTAAATGTTGAAAAAACAGTAGTTTTTATCTCTATTTCTGATAAATTATTATTTAAAAGTGGTAGTTATAATATCTCTGACAAAGCCTCTAAAGTGTTAGCTAAAGTTGCTACTGTTGTAAACGGACAGCCAGAAATGGATGTTATGATTGAAGGACATACAGACAACACTCCTGTTTCCAAAGGATCTGCCTTGAAAGACAATTGGGGATTAAGTGTTTTACGAGCAACATCAATCGTTCGCGAACTACAAAACAAACACAAAGTAGCGCCTAGTAGGTTAATTGCAGCTGGTAGAGGTAGCTTTTCTCCTTTGGTTGCCAATGATACTCCTGCTAATAAAGCAAAAAACAGAAGAACTAAAATTATTATTCTCCCTCGTTTAAATCAATTTTTTGAATTGTTAGAGCAAAAAGCAGAGTAACATCATTCTTAAAAACATTAAAAAAGACTACTTGTTTAAGTAGTCTTTTTTTTTTCAAAAAAAGGAACGTTCTTTGTTGTTTATAATCAAACATACTATGCAAAGCATTCTTTTACCTAAAAGATTTCAACTCTTAAAAACATTTAGTTTAACCGTATTACTTTTTGCTTTTATTATACGATGTGTTTTATACATTTTAGCAGTTAACTATTTTGATTTTTCGATAATCAATTTTTTGAAAATTTTTTTAGTTGGTTTATTTTTTGACCTCAATACTTTATTATATCTATTAAGCATTTATGCCATTTATTTATTAATAATCCCTGCAAGATTTCACGGAAGTATTATTGATAAAATTGTTACCAAATTTTCTTACGGACTCTTTTTATTCGTTTTTATTTTTTCATTTTTAGCCGAAATTCCTTTTTGGCAAGAATACCAAAGACGTTATAATTTTATTGCGGTTGATTATCTTTTATATACCTATGAAGTTGTTGAAAACATTCATCAATCTTTCCCATTACCTTTATTAATTGGTATTATTGTTTTTATACTTATTCTTAGTATTCGATACGCATCAAAAAAGAACGCATACAAAGATACTTTTAACAATTCTGACTCTTTTAATGCTAAATTAACACCTTGTTTACTTATTATAAGTAGTTTTTTATTATGCCACAACTACAACACTAATAACAAAGCTGAAATTTTTTCAAATATTAATGAAAATGAGTTAGCCAAATCAGGTCTGTATTCATTTTTTGCAGCTTATAAAAGTAATGAATTAAACTATAACGATTTTTATGCTACACTTCCTAAAGAAAAAACATACAAACTACTGGCTAAAAACATAAAAGCAATTAACGATAGTTTGTTATCAAAAAATAATATTTATCGACATACAAAAAATGATAGCACCGAATTAAAACCTAATGTAATTTTTATAGGTTTAGAAAGCGTTAATGCACGTTTTATGAAAAGCTTTACAAGTAAAAAAAACTGGACTCCAACATTAGATTCGCTTGCTAAAGCATCTATTTTTTTCACAAACTTATATGCAACTGGAACCAGAACTATTCGTGGAATTGAAGCCATCAGTTTAGCCATTCCACCAACACCAGGAAGAAGTATCGTAAAAAGAGAAAACAACGATAACCTAGCTACTATTGGCGAAATTTTTAAACAAAAAGGATATAGTAGAACTTTTTTTTATGGAGGTGACGGTCATTTTGACAATATGACAAACTACTTTAGTTACAACGGATTTGATATTGTTGATAGAAGAAAAAAACATCGATTACAAGAAGATTTACCTACAAAAAGAACACGTATTGAAGATGATGAAATGACTTTTGAAAATGCTTGGGCAGTTTGTGATCAAGATTTATTTAACAAAGTATTAAAGGTTACTGATGAAAAAGCAGAAAAAAAACAACCTTTTTTTAGTTTTGTTATGACAAGTTCTAACCACAAACCTTACACCTACCCAGACAATGTTGTTGACACCCCTTCAGGCACAAGTGTAGTAGGATCTATCAAATACCTAGACAAAAGCTTACGTGAATTTTTAGAAAAAGCAAAAACAAAATCATGGTATAAGAACACCGTATTTGTAATCATGTCTGACCATTGTGGCTTTAGTGCTGGTAGAACCGAAATAAATGTAGAAAACCACCATATACCTGCTTTCATTTTAAATTTGCAAAATCAAGAACCTAAAAAAGTAACCAAATTAAGTTCGCAAATAGACATTTTTCCAACACTTTTTGGATACTTAAATTGGTCATACAAAACAGCACTTTATGGTAAAGACATCAACAAAATGCAAATAAATGATGAACGTGCTTTTATAGGAAATCATAGAAAAGTAGGCTTATTAAAAAAAGGAAAACTACTCTTATTAGAAACCAACAAACAACATAAATCTTACCATTGGGATAAAGAGGAAAACGAAATAACAATAACCGAAACAGATTCGCTATTTTTAAACGAAACAATATCTTACTATCAATCTGCCTTTGACCTCTTTAAAAACGGAAAATTAAAAGCTACAAATTAAACTTATTAGCTATTTGTATACCAAATAATTAGTTGTACATTTGCAGACCTTTTTTAAGGATAAAATTTTTTATTAATAAACAAAAACTAATCGTGTAATTATGAACACATTAAGTTACAAAACGGTATCAGCAAACAAAAACACTGTTAACAAAGAGTGGGTTTTAGTTGATGCGGACGGGCAAACGTTGGGTCGTCTAGCTTCTAAAATAGCAATGCTAATTAGAGGTAAATACAAACCAAATTACACTCCTCACGTAGATTGTGGAGATAACGTGGTTGTGATCAACGCAGACAAAATTAACTTAACTGGTAAAAAGTGGACTGACAAGTCTTACATCCGTCACACAGGATATCCAGGAGGTCAAAGATCATTAACTGCTACAGAAATGTTCGAAAAAGATCCTACAAGATTAATCGAAAAAGCAGTAAAAGGAATGTTACCTAAAAATAAATTAGGTAGTGTATTATACAAAAACTTGTATGCATACGCAGGTACTGAGCACCAACAAACTGCTCAAAACCCTAAACTTATTAACCTTAACGATCTTAAATAATGGAAACTGTACACAAAATAGGTAGAAGAAAAACAGCTGTTGCACGTGTTTACGTTTCTCAAGGAAGTGGAAATATCACTGTTAACAAAAAAGATTTAAACAACTATTTAACAACACCTACTTTACAATATAAAGTAAAGCAACCTTTAATGTTAACTGAGAACTTAGAGTCTTATGACATTAAAGTAAATGTTTTTGGTGGTGGTGTTACTGGTCAAGCAGAAGCTATTCGTTTAGCAATTACTAGAGCATTAGTAGCTATTAACGAAGAGTACAAAGCAGTATTAAAACCAGAAGGTTTATTAACTCGTGATCCTAGAATGGTTGAACGTAAGAAATTCGGTCAGAAGAAAGCACGTAAGAAATTTCAGTTCTCTAAGCGTTAATATTTATCACTGCTTTACAAAAAGCTTTGGTTGTGTATTTTCAAAAAGAGACTGTTACAAATTAATTTTTAACAGTTTAGTATCTAAATATTTCAGACTTAATATAACTACTGAAATATTGTGAAAACAGAACGTAAACACATTTTATTAAAATGGCAAACATTCAAGAATTATTAGAAAGTGGAGTGCACTTCGGTCACTTAACTAGAAAATGGAACCCTAACATGGCTCCATACATTTATACTGAGCGTAATGGTGTTCACATCATCGATTTGTATAAAACATCAGCTAAAATTGATGAAGCAGCTTTAGCTTTACAAAAAATAGCAAACTCTGGACGTAAAATCTTATTCGTTGCAACTAAAAAGCAAGCTAAAGATATCGTTGCTGAAAGAGCTGAAAATGTAAACATGCCATACATTACTGAGCGTTGGCCAGGAGGTATGTTAACAAATTTCGTTACTATTCGTAAGGCTGTTAAAAAAATGGCTCACATTGATAGAATGAAGCAAGATGGTTCTTTTGATGCATTATCAAAAAGAGAAAAATTACAAATTAACCGTCAGAGAGCAAAATTAGAAAAGAATTTAGGTTCTATTTCTGATATGACTCGTTTACCTGCCGCTTTATTTGTAATTGATGTAAAAAAAGAGCATATTGCTATTGCAGAAGCTCAAAAATTAAACATTCCAATTTTTGCAATGGTTGATACGAACTCTGATCCTAGACCAGTAGATTACGTAATCCCTGCAAATGATGATGCTTCAAAATCTATCGATAAAGTATTATCATACATCACAGATGCAATCAATGAAGGCTTAACTGAAAGAAAAGCTGACAAAGAAAAAGCAAAAGTTGAAAAAGCTCCTGCTAAATCAGAAGCAGCTACTACTGAAGCACCAGCTAAAGAAGAAGCAAAATAATTTACCTTTAAAGGCTTCAATATAACTTGAAGCCTTTAAATTTTATTAAAAAAAATATTTACAACTTAAAATAACGATAGAAATGTCAGTAAAAATTAGCGCTGCAGACGTAAAAAAATTAAGAGAAAGTACCGGAGCTGGTATGATGGATTGTAAAAATGCATTAGTAGAAGCAGAAGGAAATTTTGATAAAGCTGTTGAAGTTTTACGTAAAAAAGGACAGAAAATCGCTGCTAAAAGAGCAGATAGAGAATCTACTGAAGGTGTAGCTATTACTAAAATTAGTGATGACAACACTTACGGTGTTGCTATTGTATTAGCATGTGAAACAGATTTCGTATCTAAAAACGATTCTTTTAAAGAATTAGCTGCTCAATTTGTTGCTATTGCTTTTAATACTAAAACTAAAGAAGAATTTTTAGCTGCCGATTTTGGTGGTGTTACTGTTGCTGAAAAACTAATCGAACAAACAGGAGTTATCGGTGAAAAAATCGATATTACTTCTTTCGAAAGACTTGAAGCTCCTTACGTAGGTTCTTATACACACGTTGGTAAAATTGCTGCTATGGTTGGTTTATCTGCTTCAATAGATAAAGCTGCTGAATTAACAAAAGATTTAGCTATGCAAGCTGCCTCTATGGGTGCAACTTCTTTATCTTACAAAGGTTTTGATCCTGCTTATGTAGCATCTGAAACTGAAGCAAGAATTGCTGCAATCGTAAAAGATAATGAAGAATTAGTTCGTTTAGGTAAAACGTTAAAAAACGTTCCTCAATACGTATCTAGATTACAATTAACTGACGATGCTTTAGCTAAAGCTGAAGAAGCTGCTAAAGAGCAATTAAAAGCAGAAGGAAAACCAGAGCAAATTTGGGATAAAATCTTACCAGGAAAAATGGAAAGATTTATTTCTGATAACACAACTTTAGATCAAGAACAATGTTTATTAGATCAAAAGTTTATTAAAGACGAAAAGAAAACTGTTGAAGAATATGTTTCTTCATTTGGTGATGTAGAAGTTAAAAACTTCGTAAGAGTTACTTTAGGATAATTCAAAACAGTCTTATATATTTAAAACCATCCATATTTTGGATGGTTTTTTATTTTATCAAAATTCAAACTCAAAAAAAATACGTAGTTTTGCATAACTTTCAAAAAAATTATGCAATACAAGAGAATCCTTTTAAAATTAAGTGGAGAAGCGTTAATGGGAAATCGCCAATATGGTATCGATCCTAAAAGACTTAAAGAATACGCACAAGAAATTAAACAAGTAATTGACAAAGGTATTCAAGTTGCCATTGTTATTGGTGGTGGTAATATTTTTAGAGGTGTTGCTGGTGCTAGTAATGGTATGGATCGTGTACAGGGAGACCATATGGGAATGTTAGCAACCTGTATCAATGGTTTAGCTTTACAAAGCGCTTTGGAAGATGAAGGAATTCATACTCGCTTACAAACTGCTATCGAAATTAAAGAAATTGCAGAACCATATATTAAACGTCGTGCAAATCGTCATTTAGAAAAAGGACGTGTTGTTATTTTTGGTGGAGGAACAGGAAACCCTTATTTTACAACAGATACTGCTGCTGTACTAAGAGCCATTGAAGTAAATGCAGATGCAATCTTAAAAGGAACTAGAGTCGATGGTATTTACAATGTAGATCCTGAAAAAGATGAAAACGCTATAAAATACGAAACAATTACTTTTAAAGATGTTATTGATAAAGGTTTAAAAGTAATGGACATGACTGCTTTTACTTTAAGTGAAGAAAACAAACTTCCTATTATCGTTTTTGACATGAACAAAGGAGGTAACCTACTAAAGTTGGTTTCTGGAGAACAAATAGGTACCATAGTTGATAAATAACAAAAAATAACTTCTACCATTATTAGAAGTAATAAATACGAACAAAATGAACGAAGAAATTGATTTTATTTTAGATTCGGCCAAAGAGGCAATGAATAACGCAATAGAGCATTTAATAAAAGAATTACGTGCAATTAGAGCTGGTAAGGCATCACCAGCAATGTTAGCGAATGTACAAGTAGATTATTATGGAGCTGCAACTCCATTAGGTCAGGTTGCTAACGTAAGTACTGCTGATGCTCGAACAATAACAGTTCAGCCATGGGAAAAAAACATGTTGCAAGAAATTGAAAAAGCTATTATGCTTGCTAATTTAGGATTTAACCCAATGAATAATGGTGATAATATTATTATTAATGTACCTGCTTTAACTGAAGAGCGTCGTAAAGAATTAGCAAAACAAGCAAAAGGTGAAGCTGAACATGCTAAAGTAGGTATTCGTAACGCTCGTAAAGATGCTAATAACGAAATAAAAAAAACAGATCTTTCTGATGATTTGAAAAAAAATGCTGAAGCTGATGTTCAAAAATTAACTGATACATTTATTAAAAACATTGACGAAAAACTTTCTGTAAAAGAAAAAGAAATAATGACTGTTTAAGTATATTTCAAAAACATAAAAAAGAGTGTTTTACGACACTCTTTTTTTTCGTTTAATTGTTTCATTTACCATAACTTTACAAAAAATATTTGAATGACTTTTTGGACTAAAATCGCAGGATTTATATTAAGAAATAGATATTTAGTTTTAATAGCTATAGCTGTTATTACAGGACTTTTAGTTACTCAAATGAAGTATATGCGTTTTTCATATACTGAAGCCAATTTACTGCCCAAAGACCATGAAGCTAACATACAATATGATAAGTTTTTAGAAATTTTTGGAGAAGAAGGCAATCTAGTAATTCTAGGAGTTAAAGACTCAACAATTTTCACTCCATCAAAATTTAATGCTTGGAACAAACTTGTAAAAAAAATTGATAGTGTAAAACAAGTAGATTTCACCTTATCAATTGCAGATGTTAAACAATTAAAAGCTGATAGAAAGGAACGTAAATTTGTGCTTGAACCTTTATTTAATAAAGCACCTGTTACAAATGAAGAAGTAACAAAAATCAAAAAACAATTATTTGAAAAATTACCTTTTTACGACAATTTGCTTTATAATGGAGAAGGAACCATACAAACAGCAATATATATAGATAAAGATATTGTAAACACCCCTGAACGAAGAGATTTTGTTGCAGATGTGCTACTTCCTAATGTAGAAGAGTTTGAAAAAGAATATCAAATTGATGTTCGCATTTCTGGAATGCCTTATATACGAACTATAAATTCTCAAAACATTATTGATGAAATGAGTCTTTTCGTATTTGGTGCCTTAGGAATTACTGCCATTATCTTCTTTTTCTTTTTCCGTTCATTCCGAGCAACCTTTATTACATTATTAGTTGTTGGTATTGGAGTTATTTGGGCTTTTGGTTTTATTGGGCTATTTAGATATGAAATTACAGTTTTATCCGCCTTAATTCCGCCTTTAATTATTGTTATTGGAGTACCTAATGCTGTGTTTTTAATTAATAAATATCAACAGGAAATAAAAAAACATGGTAATCAAGCAAAATCTTTACAACGTGTAATTTCAAAAATTGGTAACGCCACTTTGATGACAAATATTACCACTGCATCTGGTTTTGCAACCTTTGTTTTTGTTAAAAGTCAATTACTTAGAGAGTTTGGTGTTTTAGCATCTGTAAACATTGTAAGCATATTTATTTTAGCCTTATTAATAATTCCGATTATTTATAGTTTCATGCCATTACCTGAAAAAAAGCATCTAAATCACTTAGAAAAAAAGTGGATGGGAAATGTAGTTTCATGGATGGAACGTATGGTAAAAAACCAACGAATTTCAGTTTATATTACTACCGTAGTTGTAATTATATTAAGTATGATTGGCCTTTTTCAAATTCGAGTATCTGGTAGCTTGATAGAAGATATGCCTAAGGGAATGCAGTTTTATAAAGATATTAAGTTTTTTGAAACTGAATTTGGTGGAATAATGCCTCTAGAAATATTGATTGACACCAAAAAAGAGAAAGGTGTTATGAAACTTTCTACTTTAAAAAAGATGGAAAAACTTAATGAAACAATTGAAACTTTTCCTGAATTATCAAAGCCTATTTCTATTACAAACTTAGTTAAATACTCTAAACAGGCTTATTACAAAGGTAATCCTAAGTATTACCAATTACCTACAAGTCAAGAAAAAGCACACATTTTTGCATACACTAAAAACTCGGACAGCAACTCTGGTATGTTAAAAAACTTTGTTGACAGCACGGGCCGTTATGCACGTATTACCACTTTTATGAAAGATGTGGGTACAGATAAAATGGATATTATTCAGGAGCGGTTAAATGCAGTTATTAAAAAACAATTTCCTGAAGAAAAATTTAAGGTTTCCATGACAGGTAAAGCTTTAGTGTTTTTAAAAGGAACCAATTATCTTATTAAAAATTTAGTTATTTCATTATCACTTGCTATTTTATTAATTTCAATTTTTATGGCATGGATGTTCCGTTCCTACAAAATGATTTTTATATCATTAATACCTAACATGCTACCTTTACTAATTACTGCAGGATTAATGGGCTTTTTTAGTATTCCTATAAAACCATCTACAATTTTAGTGTTTAGTATTGCTTTTGGTATTTCTGTTGATGATACAATTCATTTTTTAGCAAAATACAGACAAGAATTACTTGCCAATAATTGGAAAGTTAAACCCGCTGTTTATTCAGCTCTTCAAGAAACTGGTGTAAGCATGTTTTATACTTCAATTGTATTATTTTTTGGCTTTTTAGTATTTACACTTTCTAGCTTTGGGGGTACAATTGCTTTAGGAGGCTTAGTATCTGTAACCTTGTTATTAGCAATGGTATCTAATCTATTATTATTACCATCGCTTTTACTATCTTTTGAAAAGAAAATAGCAAATAAAAAAGTATTAAAAGAAACAAATTTTAAAATACTACCCCCAAAAGAAGAAGAATATTAAAGCTTATAAAAATATTCTTTAATTGATAAAATACAAAAAAGGGTTAGCAGTTGCTAACCCTTTTTACATTCTTTTTCATATACTTTAATATAGTTTTTCATAACTAATTTTTTATTTTCTAAAAATATACCTACTATTGTTGCATATTTTTACTTTTTAATCCCTTAAAGTACACTACAAATGTACATTCAATTTAATATTTAGACAACTGTGTTTTTACGCAGTTTATGTAATTTTATGAGTACAACACAAAATAATATTGGAAAATACACCAAGGAAAGAGTTTCTGATATTCCATTAGATATAACCACTGAAACTTATAATTTTTATAAAGCAACTATTCCTAAATTTGTTGGTGAAGCATTATATATTTATTCTTTTAAAGAAAACAAAATGTTATATGCGCATGGATGGGAGGAACTGTTAGGGTATAAAGATGAAGAAATAACTATGCTTAAAATAGTAAGTTGTACTTCACCAAGACACTTTCAATTTTCTAATGAACTTAACGACAAGGCACTTCAATTTTTGAAAACAAAAAACGAAGAATTAGAAAAATATAGCTTTACACTTGAACTTGAAAAAATAAATCAGAATGGAGAAATTATTCCTTTATTTTCAAGAGTTGGTGTTTTTAAATCGGCAAATGGTAACGTTGAAGAAATTATCGGAGTTTCTCAAGTTATAAAATCGCTCAAACATAGTAATGTTATGCAATATGCCGCTTATGGCCCCGACACTTCTGATTTTGAAGAAACATTAAATAAAGAATTATTTAATCATTTTGCTATTTCAAGAAAAGAAAAAGAGGCTCTTAGTTTAGCTGCTGAAGGATTGGCTTTTAAGGAAATTGCTTATAAATTAAACGTAAGTCAATCTGCAATTGAAAAACGAATTATTCCTTTATACAAACGATTTAAAGTAAAAAGTTTACCCCATTTAATAAGTTTTGCATACACAAATCATATTTTATAATAATTTAATGAACTAAATTTATTTTTTTAATCTTAAGAGCATCAACCCCTATTTTAACTAACATTTGTGTCCATTCATCGTCTTGATTCAAGTTATAGTCATTACCTAAAATCCAAATAACATTTTTATTTGCTATTATTTTACAGTACTCCTCATTCATTTTACCAGATGCTGTAGGATCTAAAAACTGCAATATTTTTTTAGGATTTACCAACTCTTCATCAATAGGTTTACCTGGGTTTACATCATCTATGACAAGATAATTACTTTCTTTCCACGACCATATTCTATGGATATCTAATTTTGTGTTTTCTTCAATAAAAAAAAGGCTAAATAATTTCATTGCACTGGTATACAAACATATTTTATGTTTAATCGATAATTCATTTAAAACACCAACCCCTAAACTTGTTTTTCCACAAAACTGTGAACCAAAAATTAACAAATGATTTCCTGAATCATTAGCTTCTATAAAATTAAAAACCTCTTTTTTTCCTTCATCATTTATAGTAAAATTCCATTGACTCAATCGAAATTGAAATGGATAATTTGCATAATGTTGATACATTTTAGTTAAATACCAATAACTAGAAGCTCTTAACAAGTATAAAAAAAGCAAAATTATTGCAACTATTGTAATTTTATCTTGTAATCCATTTATGTAAAAACTGTACAAAAAGGCTCCAAAACTAAAAAAAGCAACATCGGTAATTGTATCATAAGCTATATTTAACCATTTCGGATTAAAAACATACCTCTTGTTATTTGGAATAAAAAAATGATTATTTAATGATTTTTTTTTAGTTAATAATGGCCCTAAAAAATTATACAACTCAAATAAAAACCAAAAAAAAGTTACTATTGCACTAGCAACAACAGGATTTTGATAAGTTTTTATATGATTAATATTATCATGTAAAATAAAAGAAGGAACAAAACCCAGTGCAATATGCCCAAATTGATTTGCTAACCACGAATAAGTTAAGGTAACTCCTCTATGAGAATCTTTCCCTATTAAATCTTTTTTAAACTGATTAAAAATAGTTTTCTTATTAATTTTACGCATCATTATAAAGTATAACTGTAAAAATACATCACTTTTAAAAAAAACTTATTAAAAATCAATTATAATCTACATTGATTGTTTTAGTTCAAAAAAGTATCTTTGCTTCTCAATTTTTAAAAGATGAAAAGAAGTAGCGTTAAAGAATTATTACATTCTAATAAATTTTTACAAGAAGTACATGTTAAAGGATGGGTTAGAACTTTTAGAAGCAATCGTTTTATTGCCTTAAATGACGGTTCAACCATTAATAATATTCAATGTGTTGTAGATTTTGAAAACACCAATGAAGAACTTTTAAAAAGAATAACTACAAGTGCTGCTGTAAGCATTACCGGTACTTTAATTGAAAGTGAAGGTAAAGGACAAACTGTAGAGATTAAAGTTACAAAATTAGAAATATTAGGAGATTCTAATCCAGATGAATACCCTATTCAGCCTAAAAAACACAGTTTAGAATTTTTAAGAGAAAATGCACATTTACGTATTAGAACCAATACTTTTAGTGCGGTAATGAGAGTACGTTCTGCTTTATCTTTTGCAGTACATAAATACTTTCAAGAAAACGGATTTAACTACGTTAACACACCTATCATTACAGGTTCTGATGCTGAAGGAGCTGGAGAAATGTTTCATGTAACTAATTTTGATGCAAACAAAGCACCAGTAAACGAAGAAGGTAATATAGATTATACCCAAGATTTTTTTGGTAAAGAGACTAACTTAACTGTTTCTGGTCAATTAGAAGCCGAAACTTATGCAATGGCACTTGGTAAAGTATATACTTTTGGCCCTACTTTTAGAGCCGAAAACTCAAACACAACACGTCATTTAGCTGAATTTTGGATGATTGAACCTGAGGTTGCATTTAATGATTTAGATGCAAATATGGATTTATCCGAAGATTTTATCAAGTCTGTTTTAGGTTATGTTTTAGAAAACTGTAAAGACGATTTAGCATTTTTAGACAATCGTTTAACACAAGAAGAAAAATCAAAACCACAAGCGCAGCGTAGTGACATGAGTTTACTAGAAAAATTAAACTTTGTAGTAAACAATAATTTTAAACGTGTTTCATATACCGAGGCCATTGATATTTTACGTAATTCAAAACCTAACAAAAAGAAAAAATTCCAATTTCCAGTAAACGAATGGGGAGTAGATTTACAATCTGAACATGAACGTTATTTAGTAGAAAAGCACTTTAAATGTCCTGTTATTTTATTCGATTACCCAGCAACTATCAAGGCATTTTACATGCGTTTAAACGACGATGGTAAAACAGTACGCGCAATGGATGTTTTATTTCCAGGAATCGGTGAAATGGTTGGAGGAAGCCAAAGAGAAGAACGTTTAGATGTTTTAAAAACTAAAATGGCCGAACTTAATATTGAAGAAGAAGAATTATGGTGGTATTTAGATACCCGTAAATTTGGTACAGCAGTGCATTCTGGTTTCGGTTTAGGTTTTGAACGTTTGGTTTTATTTACGACAGGAATGGGAAATATACGTGATGTAATTCCGTTTCCAAGAACACCTCAAAACGCAGAGTTTTAAAAAAATCATAAAATTATATACTACAATCGTCATTCCTCACAGAATGGCGATTTCTTTTTAACCTATTTCATATATTTGTAAGTATGCTAAAACAAGGTTTACATTATAAATTACTTCAAAAATTATCTCCACAGCAAATTCAGCTGATGAAGTTAATTCAACTACCAACACAAGCTTTTGAAGAACGCTTAAAACAAGAAATTGAAGAAAATCCTGCGCTAGACACAGGCAAAGAAGAACCTGAAAACTTTGAAGATACCTTAACCAATGCTGACGATTATGATGAAGGAAATGAGAAAATAGACACTGAGGATATTAATATTGATGAGTATTTAAGTGACGACGAATATCCTAGTTATAAAACACAAGCAAATAATTACTCAGCTGATGATGAAGAAAAACAAGTTCCGTATGCAGCGGGTACTACTTTTCATCAATCCTTAAAAAATCAATTAAATACCTTTCGTATTGATGAAGAAGAGCGAGCAATTGCTGAGTTTTTAGTTGGTAGTATTGATGATAGCGGGTATATTCGTAGAGAAGTTATTGATCTTGTAGATGATTTAGCATTTACTCAAAACGTATTTACAACCGAAGAAAAGGTAGAAAATGTTTTGCTTAATGTTGTTCAAAAACTAGACCCTATAGGAGTTGGCGCTCGTAATTTAAAGGAATGCCTAATTATTCAGTTAAAATCCAAACCTGAAAAAGAAACAAGAGTTTTAGCTATAGATATTTTAGAAAATGCTTTTGATCATTTCGTAAAAAAACACTACAAAAAACTTCTTGAAAAGTTTAATATTAATGAAGAACTTTTAAAAGAAACTATTACAGAAATCGGTAGGTTAAACCCCAAACCAGGAAGCTCTTATGCAGGTAATAATAAAATAGCTGAGCAAATTGTTCCTGATTTTTCAATTCAAATTATTGATGGTGTTTTAGAACTTACCTTAAACTCTAGAAATGCTCCTGAATTACATGTATCAAGAGAATATAACAACATGTTAAAAGGATATAGTGACGCTAAAAATAAGAGTAAGAGTCAAAAAGACGCAGTAATGTTCATCAAACAAAAATTAGATGCAGCAAAATGGTTTATAGATGCTATAAAACAGCGTCAACAAACATTATTGGTTACGATGAACGCAATTATGCATCGTCAAGAAGCTTATTTTTTAACTGGTGATGAACGTAAGTTAAAACCAATGATTTTAAAAGATATTGCTGACGAAATTCAGATGGATGTTTCTACGGTATCTAGGGTTGCCAACAGTAAATATGTAGCTACGCCTTACGGAACAAAATTAATAAAAGTCTTTTTCTCTGAATCAATGAAAAATGATCAAGGAGAAGATGTTTCTACTCGTGAAATTAAAAAAATTCTTGAAACCGTAATTCAAGAAGAAGATAAAAGGAAGCCTTTGACTGATGAAAAATTATCTAAAATACTAAAAGAAAAAGGCTATCCTATTGCCAGAAGAACCGTTGCAAAATATCGTGAACAGTTAGATATTTCAGTGGCACGTTTACGAAAAGAAATATAATGCGCTGGCATAAATTCATATCAACCGCTTTACACCCAATTGTAATACCAACAATTGGTATATTACTATACTTTATTTTAACGCCAGTTAATTTAAGTCGACACCAACAATATACAATTTTGAGCGTTGTATTTATTAGCACTTATATTATCCCGTTACTTTTATTAATTTTATTAAAATCTATTGGTTACATAAGCTCATATCAAGTAAAGAGAATTAGCGAACGTAAGATTCCTATATTTTTTATGATGGCGCTATTTTTTATGCTCGGAAAGTTTTTTTACGAAACTACGATTATTAAAGATCTTAGCTATCTCTTTTTTGGAGTTGTATTAGGTCTTGGTTTAATTTATATATTATTTGTATTTAAAATTAAAACAAGCTTACATTTACTATCTATTGGGGCTGCTCTAGGTTATTTTTTATTGTTTCAACAACTACACAGCTTAGCTATTACTCCAATAACAATAATTTTCTTATTATTATCTGGTCTACTAGCAAGCTCAAGATTACATTTAAAAGCTCATACTAGCACGGAAGTATATCTTGGTTTTTTTATTGGCCTAGTCGCTCCTTTTTTTACTTTTTACATCTTATAATAAATAAAAACTCAGACCAAATCGAATAATATTAGTATCAACTGTATTATCATTAAGTGTTGCTCTCTTAAAAATAGGGTTCAAGCCATAATATATATGAAAATTAAAGGTTCCATAACCAGCTGAAACAATAAATCCTGTTTGAAACTTACGATACTCATCTAAATTAGAAATACTAATACTTGTACCTGAATCACTATATGTAAAGTGATTACTTATATTATAACTTAACTTAACACCAGTATAAAATCGCCAAAAAGAATAAGTATTTGCTGTTGATGATCTCCAACGAAATTGAATAGGCATTTCAATATTATGTACTTTAAATTTATTTTGAGTGATATTATTGTCTATCTGAAAACTATTCGGGCTTCCTTTAACAATCTTTAAATTATGATTAAAAGAATCAAAGCCATAACCTAAACCAATACCTAGTCCTAATTTACCACTTTTAACAAAAGGAATATCTTTTATATACCCACCAGAGATACCAAAAGAAAAACCACTTTTACTTACCCTTACAGGCTGGTTATTTAAAGTATTATACGATATATTTATATATAATTGATCATCCCAATAACGATCACCTATTTGTAAAGAATCTTTTTGTCCATAAACTATAGCTGAGATGAAAAATAAAATTATCGTTTTTTTCATAATTAAAATAATATATAAATCTAACTAATTTTAGATATAAAAAAAGAGCAATCGTGTGATTGCTCTTTTATGTGAATATAGTAAGTAATTATTTTGTAATATCACTTGCTTTATGAGTAGATAAGCTCAATTTAAGAGCATTAACATCTCTTAATTTCTCACGAATATCAGCTAATGTACCAACACTTGACTCTTTATCTGCTTTTATAGAAGTTGTCATAAATGGAACTTCAGCTTCAGATACATTCCCTCTTTCTAAAAAAATGAAAGAAGGTACGTCATCAGGCGTTGCAATCTTATCATTTAATTGAATTCTATTATAGCCTGTACCATATTTAGCGTCTTTGGCTTTTCCTACATAAATAGTACTAACTAAACTTTTACGTTCAAGTTTCTTAACTTCACTTGCACTTGGCAGACGAGGAGCTTCGATAGACAAATCGTTTTCTCTCATTACCGTAGTTACCATGAAAAAGAATAATAACATAAAAACAATATCAGGAAGTGAAGAAGTATTCACTGCAGGCATCTCTTTTTTCTTCTTTTTAAATTTAGACATACTTAAATTGTTTTAATACTATTGAACATTAGTTTGCTCGCTGTCTGATATAATTTGAGGATAACTCGATTTAATATCTTCAACTTTTCTTCTAAGTGCATCATCTTTTCTTGCACTTGCCTTAAAAGCTTTGTCTAATTCAGTAAAACTCATACCATATTTCTCTTGGCAAAGGTTATTACGTAATTCGGCATAAGCTTTTAATAACTCATTTTGAACAGAAACATAGGTTCCAAATTCAGTACCTCTATCACTTTCAACAGATATAATAGCTTTGTTTGGGTGGTCTGATGATTCTGGATCTTTTGCTCCTTTACAATAATTACAAGACGCTCCTGCATCTTTTCCTGGCATTGGGTTACCAACACCACCACCGTTATCTATAAATTTTATAGCAGCATCTTTTAAGTCTTTTAACTCCATAATTTCATCCTCTACGAATAATTCATTATTACGGTTAATACTAACTTGAAAAATATTTTTCTCTTTTACTATTGGTGGTTCAACATCTGTTTTTTCAGCTAACTTTTTAGGAATACCTGAATCAACATCCATTGTTGTTGTTACAAGGAAAAAGATAAGTAGCAAGAATGCAATATCTGCCATCGAACCTGCATTAATTTCTGGGTTTTCTCTTCTTGCCATAATAACTTACGATTTAACTATTCCTTTTAATAAATCTACTACAAAAAACACGCTTGCAACAGCACCTAAAGTCATGCTAAAGCTAATCCCTGTTCCTACCCATTTAGAAATACTTCCTTCTCCTACTAATTCTGCACCGTCTGCTCCAATTACATTTCCGTTAGAAGACAACATATAGCATACAGCAAAGATAACACCTAAAGCAGCAACACCTAATACTGTCTTTTTTAAGGCAGCTGGGTTTTTAAACATACTTAGTAATGAAATTACCACTGCAACAATTACTATTCCTATTAATAAATAATATGAATAAGTAACTAATGGAGAAACAGCATCAGAAACCGCCTCTACGTTTTCCTTATCTATTCTTACAACGTTTACAAACAATGCTGCACCAATAAGTGATATTGCAGCTGTAAGTAATGTTAATATTTTATTATTCATATGATTTATTATTTTTTATACTTAGCTAATAAGTCGATTAAAGAGATTGAAGCATCTTCCATATTATTTACAATACTATCGATTTTAGAAACGATGTAATTATAAAAAATTTGTAAAATAATTGCTACAACAAGACCAAATACAGTTGTTAAAAGTGCTATTTTAATACCTCCTGCTACTACTGCTGGTGAAATATCATTTGCTACTGCAATTTTATCAAAAGCTTCAATCATACCAATTACGGTTCCCATGAACCCTAACATTGGTGCTAAAGCAATAAATAAAGACAACCAAGAAACATTTTTCTCTAATAATCCCATTTGTACACCACCATAACCTACTACGGCTTTTTCAGCAGCTTCTAAACCTTCATCTGCTCTTTCTAAACCTTGGTAAAAGATAGAAGCAACAGGCCCTTTTGTATTTCTACAAACTTCTTTAGCAGCCTCAACACCACCTGAACTTAAAGCATCATCAACACTTGCTACTAATTTTTTAGTATTTGTTGTTGCCATGTTTAAATAAATGATTCTTTCAATTGCAATTGCTAAACCTAAAATTAAAGCTACCAATACAATCCCCATAAATTTAGGATCTCCTTCAATAAAACGTTGTTTTAACTCTTGGTGAAAAGTTTTTTCAGCTTCTTGAGCATAAGTTGACTGAATAGCCCCTAAAAACATAAATCCTGCAACAGTTAGGAAATTTACTACTTTCTTCATTTTGTTATAATTAATTTTAAATAGTTAACGGGTTAAAAATACAAATTTTGTTAAGAAAAACTGTTTTTTTTATTAAAAAGTAATTCTTTGCTTGTACTTATTACACTTTTAATTTTGAAAGTGGCAAGTAACAAAAAAATCTTGGTACATTAAAAAAAACTATGTTATTTGTTCTTTTTTTCTTCTTTCTCTTACTAATTCAAGCAGTTACAGTGATAAAAATAAATAGAAAAAACACGTTCTAACTGATTTCTCCCCTTAATGAAGTTTCAAAACAGTACTTAAATTGTTCTTTTGACAACTTTTCTCCTAACAAATACATCATTTTTGCAATGGCGCTTTCGGTTGTAATATCTTTTCCGTCTACAATTCCTATCCGTTTTAAATCTGAACTTGTTTCATAATGACCTAAAATAACACTCCCACCTTTACATTGCGTTACATTAACTATATAAATCCCTTTAGCTACCGCCTTTTCTAACAAATCTAAAAACCATTTTTCAGTTGGGGCATTTCCAGAGCCATACGTCTCTAAAACTACTCCTTTTAGGTTTGGTATGTTCATAAAACTTTTTACAACAGATGCTGTTATTCCTGGAAACAACTTTAAAATTGCAACATTATTGTCCAGTTTTTTCCTAAAAACAAGTTTTTCTTCCTGTTTGTCTGATTTTAATAACATTGACAGATTAAAATTTAAATGTACACCGCTTTCTGCTAAAGCAGGGTAATTCATCGAAGCAAAAGCTTCAAACTGCTCTGCATTTATTTTTGTTGTTCTATTAGCTCTGTATAATTTGTACTCAAAATACAACCCAACTTCTTGTATTACAGGTTTTCCGTTTTCATATGTTGATGCAACTTCTATTGATGTTATTAAATTTTCTTTGGCATCAGTACGTAAATCACCTATTGGCAATTGAGATCCTGTAAAAATCACAGGTTTTTGTAAGTTTTCAAACATAAAACTTATTGCTGATGATGTGTACGACATCGTATCAGACCCTGTCAAAACAACAAAACCATCATAATTATTGTAATTATCAGAAATAATTTGAGCTATTTCAATATAATAATCCACATTCATATTTGAAGAATCTATCAGATTACTAAATGAAATGGTTGTGATTTCACAATTTAAATGTTGTAATTCAGGAATTTTACTTGATATCTGACTAAAATCAAAAGCTTTTAAAGCTCCTGTATTATAATCTTTCACCATACCAATGGTTCCTCCTGTATAAACTATTAAAATTTTAGGTTTATTTGACATTATGACACTTTTGTTATAAGTAATTTAATTATGGAATAATTTATGTTGTAAATTTATCCAACAAAAATGACACAAATTTTTAAAACGAAATAAATTATGATAGGATTTTATATTTTAATTGGTATTATCTCTTTATTTAGCTGGTTAGTAAGTAACACACTAAAAAGAAAATTTGATAAATATTCAAAAGTTCATTTAAGAAACGGCATGAGTGGTGCTGAGATTGCTCAAAAAATGCTAAGCGACCACGGTATTAATGACGTACAAGTTATTTCGACCCCTGGTAGATTGACAGATCATTATAACCCACAAAATAAAACGGTAAATTTGAGTGAAGCTGTTTACAATCAGCGAAATGCTGCCTCTGCTGCTGTTGCTGCCCATGAAGTTGGACATGCTGTACAACATGCAAGAGCATATCAATATTTACAAATGCGATCTAAGTTAGTGCCTATGGTAAATATTTCTTCACGTTTTTCGCAATGGATGGTAATTGGAGGTATTGCTTTTGGTGCTGCTTCTGGAAATACAGGAATTGGTTTTTATATTGCCATTGCAGGATTAGCTTTTATGGCTATAGGTACCTTATTTAGCTTTATTACTTTACCTGTTGAGTATGATGCAAGTAATAGAGCTTTAGCTTGGTTAGAAAACAAACAGATTGTTACCCGTGAAGAATTAGCAGGATCTAAAGATGCTTTAAAATGGGCTGCTAGAACTTATTTAGTTGCTGCTTTAGGTTCTTTAGCAATGCTTTTATATTGGGGATTACAAATTTTAGGAAATAGAGATTAATCACTTTTCTCATTATATAACACCTACAAAAACTCTTAATAAAATTTAAGAGTTTTTTTTATTCTAATAACTACATTTTTTTGACAGCTAAGCAATAGCTGTTCATCGGAAAATTAGCCCAATTCATCAGATTTTAATTTCAAAAATTAGATTAACAACGCACTTTTGAGGTATTAAACTAAAAAAACATGAAATTTACAATCACTACTTTACTACTATTTTTTACAGTTACCTCTGTATTTTCTCAATACAATATTTCAGGAAAAATTACTGATTCTAACAAAAAAGCTTTGCCCTATACAAATATCATACTTTATAAAACTGGAGACGAAGCAAATCCTAAAGGAACAATTTCTAACGACGACGGAAGTTATTCGTTAAAAAATATCGCTCATGGTAACTATAAAATCACTGTATCTACATTAGGCTTCAAAACAACAAAAAGTAAAGAATTTAAATTATCAACAAATAAAACTTTAAACTTTACTTTAAATGAAGATAATTTAACCCTAAATGAGGTTGTTATAAACTCTAAAAGACCTGTTATTAAACAAACTGCCGAAAAGTTGGTTGTTGATTTAGAAAAATCTGAAATGTTAAATTCTAACTTACAAGACGTAATGCGAAAAGTTCCTGGTGTATTAGTTACAAATAACGGAATTTCAATTGCCGGAAAAAGAGGTGTCAGGATTCTAATTAATGGCAAAACTACTGAATATATGGATGTAGAAACACTTTTAAGAGATTTCCCTGCAGATAATATTGCTAAAATTGAAGTTATAGAACAACCCGGTGCTGAATATGACGCTACTGGATCTGGAGCAATTATTAATATTATTTTGAAGAAAAATGTACGTTTAGGTACTCACGGAAGCGTTACTGGTTGGATTGGTGAAGATGAAGGCTTTGAATACGGAACCAAAGTTGCCATAGCTAGCTACAAGAACAAACTAAATTGGCAAACTAGTTTAGGACACTCCAAACCAACCTGGAGAGATGACTTATTTTTAGTTAGAACCGTTGATAATCAAACTTATGATCAAACCACAAAATCACCATACAATCCAAATCGTTTTAACATAAACGGAAACGTAGATTATTATATTAATGATTATAACTCTATAGGTATTGGAGCACGTTTGAATACCAAAAAATCAGATAGAATTACAAGTAGTAAAACCATAATTTATGACACAAATTTAACAAATACTTTGTTTTCTGAAAACAGCTATGATAAGCATCGTGTTGACTTTAACATAAACCCTTATTACGAGTACAAATCTGATACCGATAAACTGATCTTTGATTTTAATTATATAAATTATAAAAATGACAACATTAATACTTTATATGATGTTGCAGGGAGCACACTTCCTTTTACAGATAGAAGATATAAGCAAGATGGAAAATATACTATAAAAACATCTAAAATAGACTATACTAAAACTTTTTCAGATAATTTAAAAGTAAGTATCGGTGGTAAATATGCAATTGTAAATACTAATAATGATTTGCAATCATTTCTTGAAAACAACTCAAACGAATTCGAATTAGACCAAGAGAGTAGTAGTCAATTTTTAGTTGACGAAACTATTTTTGCAATATATTCTAAAATCAATGCAACCTCTGGTAAATGGTCTTTTTCTGGTGGGTTACGTTATGAAGATAGTAAAACCAATGGAACCTCAAAATTTATAAAAAACGGAATCCCATCAACTGAAATTAAAAAAAGACCTATTCAAAAACTATTTCCAAGTGCATCTATTGGAAAAAAAATAACAGAAAAATTAGGCACAAGTTTATCTTATAGTTATAGAATAAGAAGACCTTCTTATGGTAGTTTAAATTCATTTGAAGAATATTTAGATCCGTTTTCTGCCGAACAAGGAAATCCTAATTTAAAACCAGCTTTCACTAACAATTATCAATTTAATTTAACATACGACGGACAACCTTTTTTTACGGTAGGCTATAGCGAAACGGATAATGTAATTTTTGATTTAATAAAACAAAATAACATCACAAAACAAATAAGACAACAAGCTGTTAATGTAAAAAATTACACTAACTGGAATTTTAGATTATTCGCTCCATTAAGTTTTATAAAAGGAGTTGAAGGTTACACTGGTTTTATCGTAAACAACAACAGTTACAACTCAGCAACTTATAATGTAGCTTTATCTAAATGGAATTTATTCTGGTTTATGCAAGCAAGCTATAAATTACCTTGGGATGTTAATTTTGAGATGAGTGGAAATTACGGAACAGGTGCATTAGAAGACCAAATACAAGTAAATTGGTTGGCTGGTTTAGATTTTTCTTTTGGAAAAAAATTTATGAACGATAAACTAAAAGTAAACCTTGGTTTTAATAAAATGTTAAACAGAGGATTTAACGGTAAAATTGATTATGGAAATGGATCTGCTAAAGTAGAAAGCAATGGTTCGCGTCAAAACATCCAACTACGCTTAGTGTATAGTTTTGGATCAAAATTTGGAAAGAAAAAATCAAAACGCAATGCTTCTTATGAGGAAGAAAATAGAATTCAAGATAATAATTAACTTTGTTTTTACTAAAAAACAATCTCTAAAATATTTTTCTTTGAACTTAGTTTAAATGAAATATAACTTAACAAAACTATGAATACCAAACTTAACCAATCAGATTATTTTTTACTACTTGTGTACTACGGTATTTCTATGTTATTGGAAATAGATGATTATACTGAAAGAAATAATGCTTTAATTGAGTATTTAATAGACATTCCAATTTTTATAATAATGTCAATTATTTTGGTATTAACATTTACCCTATGGTTAATCCCTAAATATATTGTAAACCATAAAAAATATTTTCACTTTGCTTTTTTTGGACTTTTAACTATAATAATTTGCGGAGGGCTTGAATACACTGCAGGATTTTGGAGCGGAAGTAATCCTTGGAACGAGTTTCCTAATTGGTGGGACTTCATCAAAAAAAGTATTAATTATGCATCAAATGCTATAAGCTTTCCTTTAGGTTTATTGCTGACTAAAAAGTTTTATGAAAGTCAAAGAGATTTATTAAAAATAGAGAAACAACAAAAAGAAAATGAGCTTAAATTATTACGTTCACAAATAGACCCTCATTTTTTATTTAACAATCTAAACACTTTAGACTCTTTAATTGATTTTAATCCAATGAAGGCTAAGGAATATATAAATCGACTATCATTAATTTATCGTTATTTAATTCAAACAAAAGATGCTGAAGTTATGGAGTTATCAGAAGAGTTAAAGTTTGCTGAAAACTATATTTTTTTAATAAAAACTCGCTTTGGTAATGACTACAACTTTACTATTAACGTAAAAACTTCAATAAAAGATAAATTTGTTCCAACAGGCGCTATCCAAACCCTATTAGAGAATGTTGTAAAACATAATAAATCAGAAAACAACATTGCTATAAACACCGATATTTGTATTAAAAAGAACACGCTAAAGGTAGTTAATCAAAAATCAAAATATGTATCTAAAAGCGACTCTCTTAACACTGGTTTAAACAACTTAAAAACTCGTTACAAACTACTTTCTGACAAAAAAGTTATTATTATTAATACCGATAAAGAATTTAGCGTATCTATTCCTACTATTAATTTAAGTGAAGAAAATTAAGCTTATGAAAATTTTAATTCTAGAAGACGAAATACCAGCTTACCAAAAGTTAGTTAATTATTTAAATCAATTTTTTGGTAAAGAAATACCGCACGATTTAGCACGCTCTAATAAAGATGGAAAAGAATTTCTTTCTAAAAATAAATATAATTTTATTTTATCTGACATTCAGTTATTAGACGGAATTTCTTTTGATTTGTTTGATGAAGTTACAATTGATTGCCCTATTATTTTTTGTTCAGCACACAACGAATATTTATTTAAAGCATTTAATACAAACGGAATTGCTTACATTTTAAAACCTTATTCAAAATCTGACTTTAACAAGGCTATTAAAAAATACCAATCTTTGTTTAACCAAGGTAGTTATAACGACTTAAACTCTGAAACATTATCTAATTTAAAATCAGCATTAAAAGAAGAAAACACATCGTATAAAAAACGATTTGTTATAAAAAAAACAAAAGGAATTAAATTATTAAGTGTTGTAGAAATTAGTTTGATTGAAGCGTCTGGAGATTTTTGCATTGCTACTGACAACTTTGGAAAACGACACAATATTTCTCAAACTTTAGGAAACATTTTTCAGCAATTAAACCCTTCTAAATTTTTTAAAATTAATAGAAGTCAAATTATTTGCATCGATTTTATTGATAATATAGAAAGTCATTTTAAAAACCGGTTGCTAATTACCATGAAAGGTGTAAAGGAAAAATCAATGACAAGCTCGGCTGTTACTTCTGATTTTAGAAAATGGCTTGAAAACTAAACAAAAGCCAACATTTACAATTAGTTACTCTTAAAATAGCCATATATTGTTAAACTAGTATAGCCCTGATTGAAATGACATCCTTTTTTGTTTTTTTCAAAAAAGATATAATGAAAAGCAGGAAATAGCTACAAAAAAACCTTCTTGATTTCTCAAAAAGGTTTTTTTCTACTCTTAATTTTTATCTTCGTGGGTTACTGCCTTCACTGGGGAACAAACATATTAGTTATCGTTTTGTTCTTTTCTTGGAAAAGTTCCTAAAATAAACAGAAGACCAATTATAAATAAGACCCCTACAATAAATGAAAACCAAAAACCTTGGTAATTAGTATTCTTTAAAAAAGAAGTAAGTATGATAATTATAAATATACCAATAATTTGATAATGTGATTTTTTCATTAATTCTCGTTTTGGCTTTTAATTCCTAAAAAAACTTAATCATTTAGTTTTAAAACTGCCATAAATGCTTCTTGCGGAATTTCTACATTACCAACCTGACGCATTCTCTTTTTACCTTTTTTCTGCTTTTCTAATAACTTACGTTTACGCGAAATATCACCTCCATAACATTTTGCTGTTACATCTTTACGCAATGCTTTGGTAGTTTCACGCGCAATAATTTTTGCTCCAATCGCAGCTTGAATAGGAATATCAAACTGTTGTCTTGGTATTAACGTTTTTAATTTTTCTACTATTTTTTTACCTATCGTGTAGGCGTTATCTGCATGTAATAATGCCGAAAGTGCATCTACAGGTTGCCCATTTAATAAAATATCTACACGTACTAATTTTGAGGTACGCATTCCTATGGGAGCATAATCAAATGATGCGTATCCTTTAGATACTGTTTTTAATCGATCATAAAAATCGAAAACAATTTCTGCCAACGGCATATCAAATGTTAATTCAACTCTTTCGGTTGTTAAATACGTTTGATTTACGATTTCTCCTCTTTTTTCAATACAAAGTGACATTACTTGCCCTACAAAATCTGACTTTGTAATGATAGATGCTTTAATAAAAGGCTCTTCTACTCGATCTAACCTTGATGGATCTGGTAAATCTGTTGGATTGTTTAATAAAACAATTTCCTCTGGATTTTTCTTTGTATAAGCATGATATGATACGTTAGGAACCGTAGTAATTACGGTCATATTAAACTCACGCTCTAAACGTTCTTGAATAATTTCCATGTGTAACATTCCTAAAAACCCACATCGAAATCCAAAACCTAAAGCTGCTGAACTTTCTGGTTGAAACACTAAAGAAGCATCATTTAATTGTAATTTTTCCATTGAGTTACGAAGCTCTTCGTAATCTTCTGTATCAACAGGGTAAATACCCGCAAATACCATTGGTTTTACATCCTCAAAACCATCAATTGTATCGGTTGTAGGGTTTTCAAAATCGGTAATTGTATCTCCTACTTTTACTTCTTTTGCGGCTTTAATACCTGTAATTAAATACCCTACATCTCCTGTTTTTACTTCTTTTTTTACTTCTTGTTCTAACTTTAAAGTACCAACCTCATCAGCTCCATACTCTTTACCTGTTGCCATGAATTTAATTCGTTGATTCTTTTTGATAGAACCATCAATTACTCTAAAATAAGTTTCAATTCCACGGTAAGAGTTATATACCGAATCAAAAATTAAGGCTTTTAACGGCGCATCAGGATTACCTTGAGGCGCAGGAACTTTATTTATAATTGCTGCTAAAATATTATCTACTCCGAAACCAGTTTTTCCACTTGCGTGAATTACATCTTCGGCGTCACATCCTAATAAATCAACAATATCATCGGTAACTTCTTCTGGATTTGCACTTGGTAAATCCACTTTATTTAATACCGGAATAATTTCTAAATCATTATCTAACGCTAAATATAAATTAGAAATTGTTTGTGCCTGTATACTTTGTGCTGCATCAACAATTAACAAAGCACCTTCACAAGCAGCAATTGAACGAGAAACTTCATACGAGAAATCTACGTGTCCTGGAGTATCAATTAAATTTAGTACATATTCTTCTCCTTCATACGTATATTCCATTTGAATTGCGTGTGACTTAATGGTAATACCACGCTCACGCTCTAAATCCATATTATCTAAAAGCTGACTTTGTTTTTCACGCTCGGTAACCGAACCTGTATAGTCTAATAATCTATCAGCAAGTGTGCTTTTACCGTGATCAATATGCGCAATAATGCAAAAGTTTCTTATTTTTTTCATGCTTCGTGTTCTAACTTCTTATGACCGACAAAGATACTTTTTTGAAAAACGTTGTACAATTAAAAATTTACTCAATAAAAAAATAAAAAGTAACTTTGCAACATGGTAAAAATTGGCAATATTGAACTTCCTGATTTTCCGCTATTATTAGCGCCGATGGAAGATGTGAGTGACCCACCGTTTAGAGCTTTATGCAAAGAAAATGGTGCTGACGTGGTATATACTGAATTTATTTCATCAGAAGGACTGATTCGTGATGCTGCAAAAAGCGTTATGAAATTAGATATTTACGAAAAAGAACGTCCTGTTGGGATTCAGATTTTTGGTGCAAACTTAGATTCAATGCTAAAAACGGTAGAAATTGTTGAAAAATCGAACCCAGATATTATTGACATTAACTTTGGATGCCCTGTTAAAAAAGTGGTTTCTAAAGGTGCTGGTGCTGGTATTTTAAAAGATATTGATTTGATGGTTTCTTTAACTGAAGCCATGGTAAAACACACTAATTTACCCGTTACAGTAAAAACACGTTTAGGCTGGGATCATGATTCGATAAGAATTGTTGAAGTTGCCGAGCGCTTGCAGGATGTTGGTTGCGCTGCCATTGCTATTCACGGACGTACACGTGCACAAATGTACAAAGGTGATGCAGATTGGGCGCCAATTGCACAAGTAAAGAACAATCAACGAATGCACATTCCTGTATTTGGTAATGGTGATGTTACTTCGCCAGAAAAAGCAATGGAAATGCGTGATAAATATGGTTTAGATGGCTGTATGATTGGTAGAGCCGCAATTGGGTATCCTTGGTTTTTTAACGAAGTAAAACATTATTTTAAAACAGGTAAATATTTAGCTAAACCTACGATTGCACAACGTGTAGAAATGGCACGTAGGCATTTACAAATGGCTATTGATTGGAAAGGGCCTGTGTTAGGTGTTTTTGAAACTAGAAGACATTACACCAATTATTTTAAGGGAATTCCTCATTTTAAAGAATACCGTATGAAAATGGTTACTTCAGATGATGCAAAAGATGTTTTTGCTGCTTTTGATGAAGTAGAAGCTACCTTTGGTAATATGATTATTCCTGAAATAGGGTAATCTTATTTTTCAATAAATTTAACAGATATTCTTGAACTTGCAACTTTGGCTGCAATAAAACCTAATGTGGCAATTGTTAACAGTACAACCAATAAGTTTAACCATCTAAATTCAACTGGATAAGCTAATGTTTCTGTTATCATAAATAGTTCATATCGTTGCTGAATTAACACTAAAACAACCCCTAAAACAACTCCTGCAAACATCCCTACAAGGGTTAATAAAAATCCTTGTAGGATAAATATTTTTTTAATTTCATCAACACTTGCTCCTAAATTGTATAAGGTTTTAAGGTTTTTACGTTTATCAATAATCATCATAATTATAGATCCAATTACATTAAACAAAGCAATGGCTATTATCAAAGTAAATATTAAATAAGAAATAAAATTTTCAGTATTAATTACTTTGTAATACAAACTGTTTAACTGGGCTCTTGTTTTAACCTTAAAACCTTCACCTAATTTTTGTTGTAGTTTTTGTTGAAAATCATCTAAATCAACTGCTTTATTTAATTTTAGCTCAACCCCCGATATTTGATTTTTACGATACTTCAAAAGCTCTTGCGCTAAAGACAGTTCGGTAAAAACATACTTATTTTGAAACTCTTCGGTTCCTTCATAAGCACCCACTATTTGTGTTGAAACCGAATAAAAAGCATTGTTTACGTTTACAAACCCTTTGCCTGGTTTTGGCACCATAATTTGTAATGGCTCTCCAAAATTCAAGATACCTAATGATAAATTATATGAAATTCCGTAACCAATTACGGCTGTATTTTTAAACTCAGGATCAATCCACGTTCCTACAGTTAATAAAGAATCTACTGGGATAATGGTATTATAATGTTCATCAACCCCTTTTATAAAAGCAACTTGATTTTTATCTTTATATTTTAGATAAACTCGCTCTTCAATAGTTTTAGAAACTGCTTTTATTTCTTTTTGACCAATTAATTTTTGATGTATTTCATCGGTATATTCAAAAGTTTTTCCAACTGATGTTGTTATTTTTATATCAGGATCAGAATCACTTAATAACGATTCACTAAAAGTTCTTAACCCTGAAAAACCAGATAAAATAACAAACAATGCTAAAGTTCCGATAACAACACCAAAAACGGCAATAAATGTAATTATATTTATTGCATTTGTGCTTGTTTTTGAAAACAGGTATCTTTTAGCGATGTATAGTGAAAATTTCAATTAGCTATAAATTTTATATTAGTATTCTAAATAAAATTCATTAACGTTTTTGACGGCGAGGTAAAACATCTGGGTTTTTTATAGGATCTACATCTTCACCTTTTAAAGATTTATCAATATCTTCAATATAATCTAAACTATCATCACCAAAAAACAACAATTCAGGCATTCTTCTTAACTGATGTCTTGTTCTTTTCGCCATTTCATGACGAATTAAAGGTGTATTAGATATTACTCCCTCAACAATTTCATCTCTTTTATCAGAAGGAAAAACGCTTAAATACACTTTTGCAACTCCTAAATCGGCAGTAACCGACACTTTTGAAACAGATATTATAATCCCTTTCATTCCATCTTGCGCAGCTCGCTGTAGAACATCTACTAAATCTTCTTGTAATACTCCTGCAATTTTTCGTTGTCTGTTCGTTTCTTCCATCTTGCAAAAATAAGGATAAAATTACGGAGTGTAAATTTTATTTTTCACGGCATATATTACCAACCCTACCCTATTTCTAATATTCAATTTAGTAAACAAACTATCGCGATAACCATCAATCGTTTTGGGACTTAAAAACATTTTTTCTGCTATTTCTTTATAAGTTAGTTCAGAGCAGGCTAGCTTCATGAACTTCATTTCATTATCTTTAAAAGACACATTATGCTTTCCATTTTTGCTTGATACTGAATCTAACAATAAGTTTGTCACATTTTTGCTATGATAAAAACCATTATCCATCATTTCTAACAAGGCTTTTTCTAAAACTTCTTTCTTTGTATCTTTCAACAAGTAACCTACAGCTCCTGCTTTTAGCATTTTTAATATAGTATTATCTGCATCCTCTACCGATAATGCCATTACATTTACGCTTGGATGGTTATTAACTATCCATTCAGTTGTTTCAATACCATTCATTATTGGCATATTAACATCTAACAATACAATATCTGGTATATTTTTAGGCGAAGCAGAAAACTTTGCGGTTAGTTCTTTTCCATTTTTACTGGTATATAATACTTTAAATTTTTCAAAAGTATTTACCATCCCCTCAATAGCTTGTGACAATAATGTATGATCATCTACAACTACAACTGAATATTTCATAATTACGTAGGTTTGGTTACTATTATCTTATAAGGGGGATTATACTATGCCTTTAAATATAGCAATTTATTATTAAACTTGTTACTTTTCGGGGTGCTTATCTAAAAAATACAATTTTATATTATTTGATCAATCCCTTTCTCCTCTATACTTTTTGTAAAATCTCCTTTCACAATTTAAGATGCAACGCACTATAATTAAAGCCCCAAGTATAACAAGGTTAAAAAACCACCAACCTATAAAAACCAAAATAAACATCTTATATAAATCAATGATTAAACTAATTATTTCTCATAGCAAACACTTTGGTTTTTACTATTCTTAGTTACCGATAGAATTTATTATTTTTACCAAATGAATAATATAGAACATATTGGTATTGCTGTAAAAGATTTAGAAAAATCTAATGAGCTGTTTGCTTCACTTTTTGGCAAACCTCATTATAAAATTGAAGAAGTTGCTAGTGAAGGTGTAAAAACTTCTTTTTTTAAATCTGGTGTAAACAAAGTCGAACTATTAGAGGCTACAAAACCCGATAGTCCAATAGCTAAGTTTATTGATAAAAAAGGAGAAGGAATTCATCACATAGCTTTTGCTGTTAACGATATTAATGCCGAAATAAAACGTTTACAAAATGAAGGTTTTACGGTATTAAATGAAACCCCTAAAAAAGGTGCTGACAATAAATTAGTTGCTTTTTTACATCCAAAAACCACTAATGGTGTTTTAATTGAATTATGCCAAGAAATCGAATAATTGATTCGCTAAAAAATTATTAAATATTTGTATCTTGCAAAGTCTAAACTCATATTAAACAATGACAAACTCTTTTGATTCTTTTCAAAAAAGACGCCTACAATCCTCTTATGTTTCTGTAGTAGTTAGTATTGCTTTGGTACTTTTTATGATGGGAGTTTTAGGCTTGGTATTATTAAAATCAACTAAAGTTGCCAACCATTTCAAAGAAAAAGTTGTAATGACCCTCTTTTTAAAAGATACCATGACTGACATCCAGTTAAAAAAATTTAAGCAAACTCTTCAAAAGAAAACATACACTAAAAAAGTTGTTTATATTAGTAAAAATGAAGCTGCAAAAACTTACAAAAGAGATTTAGGTGAAGATTTTATAAAATTTTTAGGAGACAATCCGCTTAAAAATGGAATTGATATTTACTTAAAAGCTGATTTTGTTACTCCTAAAAAGATGAACGAAATAAAAAAAGGTTTTATTAAAAATGATTTTGTTGCTGAGATAAACTATGATAAACCTTTAGTGGAATTACTAACTAAAAACATTCAAAAAATTAGCTTTTGGTTATTAGTTTTAAGTGGTTTTTTTGGTTTAGTAGCCATTATTTTAATAAACAGTTCTATTAGATTATCTATTTATTCTAAAAGATTTAACATTAAAACCATGCAAATGGTGGGCGCTACCAAAAGTTTTATTCGTAAACCTTTTATTTGGCAAAGTATTAAGCTAGGAGTTTTAGGAGCCGTTATTTCTTTAATTGGTTTAGCTATTGTAATTTATTATCTTAACAAATACATTCCTACTCTAGAATTATTAACCGATTACGTATCATTAGCATACGTAACAGGCGGGGTTTTATTTACTGCTTTTTTTATTACTTGGATAAGCACCTTTTTTGCCACACAACGTTTTTTAAACCTACAAACTAACGATTTGTATTATTAAGATTTTTATGAAAAAAGACAATCAACCAAAACAAGAATTCTTGTTCGGTAAACGAAATTATATCATTATGCTAATTGGCTTAGCCATAATTGGTTTAGGGTTTATTTTAATGGCCGGTGGCGGAAGTGAAAACCCTAATGTTTTTAATGAAGAAATTTATAGCTGGCGCAGAATCCGTTTAGCACCAACCTTAGTAATTATTGGACTAGGTATTGAAATTTATGCTATTTTTGCCAACCCTAAAAAATAGGCATGGATTTACTAGAAGCTATTATTCTTGGAATTATTCAAGGACTTACCGAATTTTTACCTGTATCATCAAGTGGGCATCTTGAATTAGCCAAAGCTATTTTAGGAGACACTTCTATTCCTGAAGAAAGTTTAACTTTTACTGTAGTACTACACTTTGCAACCGCATTAAGCACACTGGTTGTTTTTAGAAAAGAAATTGCGGAGATTTTTAAAGGTTTATTCCAATTTAAATGGAATGAAAAAACAAAATTTTCTTTAAAAATTATCATTTCTATGATTCCAGCAGTAATTATTGGACTATTGTTTGAAGAACAATTAGAATCATTTTTTGGAGGAAAAATATTATTAGTTGGTGCAATGCTTTTAATTACCTCGGTATTATTATTATTAGCCGACAAAGCTAAAAATACCAACAAAAAAGTTTCTTTTAGTAGCGCTGTAATTATCGGTATTTCGCAAGCTATTGCCATGTTACCAGGTATCTCAAGATCTGGAGCAACCATATCAACGTCTGTTTTATTAGGTATAGATCGTAGTAAAGCAGCTCGTTTTTCTTTTTTAATGGTGGTACCTCTTATCTTCGGAAAAATAGCAAAAGATCTTTTGAGTGGAGATATTAATTTTGAATCTTCTGAGATTGCACCTATATCTGCAGGATTTATTGCTGCTTTCTTAGCAGGATTAGTTGCCTGTAACTGGATGATTGCCTTGGTTAAAAAAAGCAAATTATCTTACTTTTCAATTTACTGTGCCGTTGTAGGACTTATTGCAATAGCATACGCATTATTTAACTAATTATGAAAACCGAAGAAGATTACAAAAACGGACAAGTTTTATTGATTGATAAACCACTTGAATGGACATCGTTTCAAGTAGTAAATAAACTCCGCTGGCATATTCGTAAACGTTTTGACATTAAAAAGATTAAAGTAGGGCATGCAGGTACTTTAGACCCGCTAGCAACTGGTTTATTGGTTATATGTACAGGAAAAAAAACCAAAACAATTAACGAATATCAAGGACAAGTAAAGGAATATACAGGTACTATAACAATTGGAGCAACCACACCTAGTTACGATTTAGAAACCGAAATAAATGAAACCTTTGCCACAAATCATATTACTGACCAACTAATTCATGAAACTACGAAACAGTTTACAGGAATAATTCAACAAAAACCACCTATTTTTTCGGCTATAAAAAAGGAAGGAAAACGACTGTATGAATTAGCCAGAAAAGGAGAAACCACCGAAATAAAATCAAGAGAAATTACAATTTCTACCTTTGAAATTACTAGTATTAATAACAATAAACTAGACTTTAGAGTAGTTTGTAGCAAAGGAACTTACATTCGTTCTTTAGCCTATGATTTTGGAATTGCCTTAAAATCAGGTGCTCATTTATCAGCCTTAAGAAGAACAAAAATTGGTGATTTTCACGTTGATAATGCAGTAAGTATAGAAAAATTTATAAATTCTTTAGAAGTGGAATAATTTTTGAATTAATATGCTAAAATTATTTTACTACTATGAAAAAACTATTACTACTAATTGCAGTAATATCATTAGTTAATTTATCACTAAACGCTCAAGAAAAACGCCCATTTTTTACAGGTAGTTTAAATTTTACTTTTGCTCTCAATAAAAATTATGTTTTATTTGAACCAGACGACGATAACGAACTTATAGAGTTTTCTGCATTAATGACTCGTTTTGGTGTAGGGTATCAGTTTGATAAAAAATGGGCTGGTATTATTAATATAGGATACGACTATCATACTAGATTCGGTATAAACACAATACCTATGTTTGGTACATTACGCTATAATATCTCTGAAGATAGTTATGATAGCTTTTTTACACAAGTTAGTTATGGTAATTTATGGCGACCTTCTAATAAATATGAAAACGGAAAATACTATGCTTTTGGTATAGGAACACAGATTGGAGGCTCAAAAAGATGGCATTCTGTTATTCATCTAGATTTTCACAGAAAAAAAATCAGTAATTTTAAAAATGGTAATCTAGATAGTGTGTCGTTAGGTATTGGATTTAGTTTTTTTTAAAAACCGATGATACCAACTTTCTGAAATTGGCACTTCCCAGTAATTATCTAACTCATGTTTTGTTTCAATTAAATTATCAAAAACTATTGTTTTTTCTGTTACTGCTTTATTTTTAATTAACTTCTTAAAATCTTTTAAATCTTTGTATTGAGTATACTCTCCTTGTTTAAAACAAACGTTCATCCTATCTAACAATTCAACTTCATATTGTTGTTGTAATTGTAAAATAAACCCTACTTGAGCATCAACATCTATATTTGATAAAATTGAATTTTCTTCAGCTAAAAAAATAATAAATCGATTATGCCTTAGCTCAAAAGAAGCTTTAAAGTTTTCGTCTTCTGTTTTCCAACCTTCAATAAATGTTTTTAGTTGTTCTTTTACACCTTCAATTTCTTGTGGATAAAATTTCCTACTGCAAGGATAAATCCAAACTTTTGCCGCTTCAGACAACGTATTAAAATCTACTAACATAATTATTTTTTCTTATTGGCAAATATACAGAAAACAAAATCTCCTTTTTGCTATTCAAAAAGGAGATTTATTTTATATAAAAACTATTTTTATTTTAATAACGCAATAAGGTTTTCTTGAACATTTAGTCCTTTATTTTTGTTATACCAAACTTGTAAATCTTTTTTAAAATCAGCATCTAAAGCGCCTTTTTCGGCTTTATAATCTGTCACCATTTTTGTAGCAATATCTGGTCTTGGCCCCCAAGTATTAATTACTTCGTTATTTTTATCTAATGCAATTAATTTAGGTATTGCCCTACCTCCGTTTGTTAAAAAATTATCCATTAACTCAAGGTTTTCATCTCTTAAAACCACCTGTAACTTAATATTATTATTTTCTTCAGCTATTTTATTAATTACTGGTAAATTTTGAGCAGCATCACCACACCACCCTTCTGATATAACTAACCATGTTTGCGGCTCGCTTATATCTTTTAGTTTTGCTATTGTTTCTTCTGAAATTTTTATAGTTTTATCTAAACGTTGCATGCGTTTATCATTTAATAAACTATAATTTAATAAATCGTCAGATTGATTTGAGCCTGTTGATTTTCCTTTAACTAATAAATCTTTTACAAGATTTCTATACGCTGAATATGAAATTGCTTTCTGCAAACTATTTTCTATAACTTTTTTCATCTTAATCACTTTATGATACAAATATATTTCTCTCCTTTTAAACACTCAGCAACTAAAGTTACAGTATTTAAAAGAGTTATTATAGACGTAGTTTTAATTAAAAACTTACACTTAGGTTAATTGCTCTTTTTTTAAAGTTTTTAAATTGGTTATAATATCATTTGTCATGGATGCTAAATCAAACTTATGTTGCCATCCCCAATCATTTCGAGCATGAGAATCGTCAATAATTTGCGGCCAACTATCTGCAATTGCTTGCCTAAAATCTGGTTTATAAGTGATTGTAAATTCTGGGATGTATTTTTTAATCTCGGATGCAATTTCTTTAGGTGTAAAGCTAATTGCTGCTAAATTATACGAAGTTCTTGTTTTAATCTTATCTGCGTCAGCTTGCATTATTTGGATTGTAGCGTTGATAGCGTCATCCATATACATCATTGGCAAACGTGTATTTTCAGACAAAAAACACTCAAAAGTTCCTTTTTTCAAAGCGTCAAAATAAATATCAACCGCATAATCTGTAGTACCACCTCCTGGTAATGTTTTCCAACTAATTATACCTGGATAACGAACACTACGTACATCTACTCCATATTTTTCATGATAATAATTACACCAATGTTCTCCAGCAACTTTACTAATTCCGTAAACTGTTGACGGTTCCATTATAGTTTGTTGAGGTGTGTTTATTTTTGGTGAAGTCGGCCCAAAAGAAGCCATAGAGCTTGGCCAATAAACTTTTTGAATATGCTTCTCTTTTGCTATTTCAAGAACAGCTAATAAAGAAGTCATGTTTAAATCCCAGCCTTTTAATGGATATTTTTCTGCTGTTGCAGATAACATTGCTGCCATTAAATACACCTCCGTAACTTTATATTTTTTAATTACCTCTAAAATTTGCTCTTTACTTGTAGCATCAATAATTTCAAAAGGCCCTGAGTTCATCATTTCTTCTCCACCTTCTCTAATATCAGAAGCTATAACTTGTTCATTTCCGTATAAAGAACGGAGTTTTTGAGTTAGTTCTATTCCAATTTGCCCACAAGCACCTAAAATTAATATAGTATCATTCATTCTTAAAAGTTCAAAAATATAGGATTGCAAAGTTATTAAATTTCATAATTCGTAAAAAGTATTTCTACTTTTTTAATTATCAACAAAATAGCACTGTAAACAACTGATTACAAACTTATAATTTTCGTACCCCTTAAAAACCAAGTAAAATATGTACTTTTATCTCTTTAATATCATTGATTAATGAGACCTTATTTTTTTATTTTCTTTTCTGTTTTTTTGATAAATTTTTCTTGTCAAAAAGAAACCTCTAAAAAAAACATTCCTGTTCAAAAAACTGGTATGAACACTGTTGTTGAACATGCTAATTACACTAAAATAGATGCTGCTGCTAGCAAAGAAATTAAACAATGGAAAGAGTATTTTACTGTTGAAGATTTTATGCAACAATTAAGAAAAACCAGCCCTACTGAAGCACTAAACAATGCTTTAGAATTAAAAACATTAACCAAACAACTAAAAGACAGCTTAACAATTAAAGCTCTTAAAACACCTGCCTTTAAAGCTCGTGAAAATGTGTTTGAAAACGAGATTTTGCGGTTAGCTGATATGACTTACATACCGTCAATTACATCAAAAGAGGTTAACAATCAAGTAGATAAAATATTTTCTCTTTTTAGCAGCATGAATCATAAAATAAATGCTGTTTATGCTAAAAAAAGTTTTGACAAGGCAAATAAAATAGATAGCTTATTTAGTGGTTTTAAATAGTATTAATTGCTTCGTACACCAGGCTACTTTCAAAACCTTTATATAATAAATAATCTGCTATTTTCTTTTTTCTCTTAAATTGATTTGTTTCTATTGTTAGTTTATTCTTTTTTTCTAATAAACTATACATAGTACTAATATACTCTTCTTCATCAATTTCTTTTAGCGCTATTGTTATATTGTATTTTGAAATATTACGAAATTTCAATTCTCTAACTATTCGTTGTTTTCCCCATTTTTTAATTCGAAATTTACCTCTTGCAAAACTTTTAGAAAATCGCTCTTCATTTAAAAAGTTATCTTGTAATAAACTTAAAAGAATTAGTTCTCTAGCTTCAGGAATTAAATTATAATCCTTTATTTTTTGCTCTATTTCTTTATGACAACGATCTTGATACACGCAATACTGCTCTAATTTTCTCTTAACCTCATCAACCGTAAAAACCTTCTTATTCATAAATCAAAAATAAAAAAAGAGTTGAAAACTTTTATGTTTCCAACTCTTTTTCACTAACAAAAATTAAGAAATATATTATACATTCCTTTTTAACCACATTTTAAACTTTGTAATTAAGAAAAATAAAATTGGCACTGCAATTAGTGTTAAAAAAGTAGCTATTAATAACCCGTAAATCACGGTCCAAGCTAATGGCCCCCAAAACACTACGTTATCACCTCCCATGTATATTTTAGGATCAAAATCAGCAAATAATGTAAAGAAATTAATATTAAATCCGGTTGCTAACGGAATTAATCCAAGAATGGTTGTAATTGCTGTTAACAATACCGGTCGTAAACGTGCTTTACCAGCTTTTACAATTGCTTCAAATAAATCATTTGTCTCTAAATAAGCTGATTCTTTTAAACCTAAATCATGCTTTTTTCTGTCTATTAATAACTGTGCATAATCTAACAAAACTACTCCGTTATTTACCACAATACCTGCTAAAGAAATAATTCCCATCATTGTCATCATAATTACAAACGATGAACCTGTTATTACCATTCCACCAAACACACCAATAAGACTCAATAATATTGAAATCATTATAATAGTTGGTTTTGAAATAGAATTAAATTGAAAAATTAAAATGAAAAAGATAAGTCCTAAACCAGTTAACAGTGCTCCCATTAAAAATGCCATTTGCTTATTTTGTTCTTCAATTTGCCCTGTATAATCTATCTTTATGTTTTTAGGCATATCTTTAAACGATGCCATTTCACTTTGCACTTGATTTACAATTGCTCCTGCATCTGTAAAACCAGGTGATAATTGCGAATAAACAGTAACTACCCGCTTAACATCTTTATGCTTAATAGCACTAAAACCTGAATTATTAGTATGTTCGGCTACTGCTGAAATAGGAATTTCTTTTAAACTACCTGTATTATCTCTAAAAGTTATTTTTTGATTAAAAATTGCACTTGAATTATACCTGTTTTTTTTATTAAAACGCACATAAATATCATAATCTTCACCATCTTCTTTATAAATACCTGCTTTTGCTCCAAAAATAGAATTCCGAATTTGTTGCCCTACTTGTGATGCATTAACACCTAACTCTCCTGCTTTTTTACGATCAACCAATACTTGCATTCCTGGTTTATCTTTATTTACATCGATTTTAATTTCATCTACTCCTGGAATATTCTTAGAGTTAATAAAATCACGCATTCTTTCGGCAGTTACAATTAGTTCATTATAATCACTACCTTCTATTTCAATATTAATCGGCGCTCCTGCAGGTGGTCCATTAGCATCTTTTTCAACAGATATTAAAACTCCAGGATAAATACCCACTAAAGCTTTTTGTACCTTTTGCCTTAACAATTCACTATCTTCTCCACGACGATATTTATACTCACGCATTGAGGCGGTAATTTTACCTTTATGTGGCAGTTCTCCTCCTGAGCCAGCATCAGCAGTTGGGTTACCAGCCCCTTCACCTACTTGCGACACAGCACTTTCTACCAAAAAGTTATAATCTCCATCTGTATATTGAGCACCATTTAATACTGTAAATACTCTTTTTTCAATCTCTTTGGTAATTACATTTGTTTTTTCGATATCTGTTCCTTGCGGATACTCGATGTAAACAATAATTTGATTTGGTTTATTATCTGGAAAAAATTCAATTTTTGTACGTTGGCTAGCTACAGATGCTCCAAAAGCGATAAAAGAAATAATAAGCAAGGCGAATGTGCCTCCAATTAACCAATAAGGTGCTGATTTTGATAATGCTCTACGTAGTTGACGCTCATACCAATTTTCTAAACGTGGTAATACTTTTGTTTGAAAGCTATTAGCCCATTTACGTAAAAATAATCTATAAATCCATAGCATTATTGTGGTAAACATCATTAAACTTCCTAACGATCTATACACCCCTCCTGTAAGGTAAACTAATATTCCTATTACAATCATAATTGCAGTCATAATAATGATACGCTTTATTGGCATATTTTTATCTTCAGTACTCATAAAGTTAGATACTAAAACTGAATTAAAAAAGATAGCTACCACTAATGATGAACTTAATACAATAGCTAAAGTAATAGGTAAAAGTTTCATAAACTCTCCCATAACCCCTGGCCATAAACCTAACGGAATAAATGCAGCTACTGTTGTTGCTGTTGAAATAATAATTGGAAATGCTATTTCTCCAATTCCTTTTTTAGCAGCATCTACTTTATTCATTCCCTCTTCATCCATTAAACGGTATACGTTTTCTACCACTACAATACCGTTATCTACCAACATTCCTAATCCCATAATTAATCCGAAAAGGATCATGGTATTTAAAGTATACCCTAACATGTTTAAAATCATAAGCGACATAAACATCGACATAGGAATAGCAAAACCTACAAATATCGCATTTTTAAAACCTAGGAAAAACATTAGAACCGTTACTACTAAAATAACTCCAAAAATAATGTTATTTACCAAATCATCAACTGCTGATATTGTAACTGATGATTGGTCATTAGCAACAGTAACCGTTAAATCAGCAGGAAAAACAGTTGTTTTAGCATTTGTTACTATTTCTCTAATTTGCTCGGCAGCAGCTACCATGTTAGACCCTGCTCTTTTTTTAACATCTAGCATAACTACTTGCTTTCCTTTCTCTCTAGCATAAGTAGTTATATCTTTTTCTTTAAAAAATACTTCAGCAACATCTTTTAAATAAATAGAATTTCCTTTTTCTGATTTTACAACAAAGTTTTCTAACTCTGACGGCTTTTTAATTTCACCTAAAATACGAATCGTACGACGCTGACCACTAGCAATTAAATTACCAGCAGACATGGTTGAATTACCTCCATTAATAGCATTTATGATATCACCAAAGCTAACTTTTGCCGCTTGCATCTTATAAATATCTACAGCAACCTCAACTTCTTTATCTTGTACCCCGCGAATATCTACTTGTTTAATTTCTTGTAATCCTTCAATTTCATCTTGAAGATATTCACCAAACTCTTTTAACTTTCCTACGGTATAATCACCCGAAATATTAATATTAAGTATTGGCATTTCTTCACTCATACTTAATGCAAAAACATTAGGCTCTACTTTTGCACCATTAAAAGTTGGCCAATCTTCACCTGATGTTTCTGATTCAATTTCGTCTTTTACTTTTTGTTTTGCATCTTTTACTTCAATATTTTCATCGAACTCTACAATTACCATCGAGTAATCTTCTTGCGATGTTGAGGTAATTTCTACTACATTACTTACCGTTTTTAACTTTTCTTCTAACGGATCAGTAATTAGCTTCTCAATATCTTCGGCTGTGTTTCCAAAAAACGGTGTACTTATATAAATTTTGGTTTCTTTAATTTCTGGAAAACTCTCACGAGGCATTTCAAAAAAAGCTGAAACACCTAAATAAAAGATCAACAACATTACCACATACATGGTAGTTTTGTTATTAATTGCCCATGTTGACAAGCCAAATTCTTTATCTACCTGTTTATTTTTTTCAGACATATTTAATGATTTTTTAACTTATCTATTAATTTAAAATTTGCACTTGTTGTCCATTTTGAACACTACGCGCACCTTCCATAATTACCTGACTTCCTATAACGATACCCTCTAAAACCTCTACAACATCCCCTTGAGTTTTACCGGTAGTTATAATTTTTTGTTTTGCAATACCTTTTTTATTTTTCACATCTGCAACCACATACACGTACTGCTCTCCTTTTGAGTTTTCAGAAATAATACTTAACGGAATTAACAATGCTTCTTTATTGGTATAATCGTTAATTTTTAACTTTGCTGTTAAATTTGGCTTAATACTTTTATCCTTATTATTTACAGCTACTTCTACCTTAAAAGTACGATTTGCTGGATTGATAAAGTTACCTGCTTGACGAATTTCAGAATCGATAGTCTGTCCTAGAACTGGAAACTCAACTTTTACGCTTTTTCCTTTTTTTATTGATGTAATATACCCTTCTGGCACAGAAGTTTCAATATACATGTTTTGTAAGTTTACGATTCTAAAAACTTCTGATCCTGGCCCTGGAGCAACTACTGTTCCTTGGTCTTTAATTACATCATCAATAACCCCCGAAAACGGTGCTGTTATTACTGATTTTGATAATTGTCTTTTTAATTGACTTACGGCACTTTTTTGTGATTCATATGTTGTTTTTGCTTGTAAAAACTGTATTTCAGAACCAATTTTTTGCTCCCATAAACGCTTTTGACGTTCAAAAGTAGTTGATGCTAACGCTGCTTGTGCTTCAATTTGAGCTAATTGACTAGACAATCCTCCGTCATCTATTCTTGCTAAAATTTGACCTTTTTTTACATACTGACCCTCTTTTACATAAATTTTGTACAATTGCCCAGCCATTTCAGGATACACCAAAACATTTTGTTTTGTTTTTACATCTCCTTGCAATTCTAAATAATGATTAAACACTGTTTGTTTTGCGTCTATAACCGTTATTAAAGGTATTCTTTTAGTAGTATCTAACTCCGATATTTTATCATTTAATATCTTAATATCTCCTGATAAAGCTTGTACTTGCGCATCTAAAGCTGCCTTTTTTGTTCTAATTTTTGTTAAATCATTAGAAGCTAACACTTCTTCAACTGATTGCTTTTTACTTCCTCCACAGGAAGTTAATAACAGTGCGATTGCTATTACTGGATATATTTTTCTCATTATAGTTATTTTATTTTAGTGGTATGTTTAATGCGTTTTCTAGTTGTGCTTTTTTAGCTATTACGTTTAACATTGATTGTACGTAACTATTTTGCTGGCTATATAATTGGTTTTGTGCCTGTAACAAATCAAAACTTGATGAAATCCCTTCAAAAAATTTTATCTGTTGTTTTTTCTCAATTCTTTCAGATAGCTCTAAATTTTTCTTAGCTATTTGATAACTTTCAATACTTAATTGATATTCACTTTTTGCTGATGCTGCTTTTAACAATAATTGTTGTTTAACGTTTTCTCTTTGAATTTCAGCATTTTCAAATTCAATTCTTGCTATTGCTGTTCTTGAACTTCTTCCGAAACTACTAAAAATAGGCACATTTAAAGTAACACCCAATAAAGAGCTTGAAAACCATTTTTGCGAACCGTTTAAAAACGTAAAATCATTTGAATTTGCTGACGCTCCATAATTTACAAAGGCTGATAATCTAGGTAATGCTTTGCTTTGCTCTAAGCGCATTAACAATCTTTTACTTTCTTTATCATTCTCAACCATTCGGTAATCAATATGATTGTTTACCTCAAAAACCTTTGTTAATAAACTAAAATCAGTATTAGAAAGTACTAAGTTATCTAGCGTATCAGTTAATCTAATTTTCTTATCTATTGAGTTTCCTAAAGAAATATTTAACATTTTGTAAGCAATTACTTTCATTCTAACAGTATTGCTTAAATTGTTTTCAATATTACCAAGTGTTATTTGTAATTGCTCAACATTTTCTAATTCTGTTAACCCATTTTTATATATTTTTTGGGTTTCGACTAAGTTTTTCTGAACAACCTCTTTATTTTTTTCTAAAATAGCAATTGTTTTTTCGGTAACTAAAACATTTCCATAAGCATTAATAACAGCTTCTCTTGTTGCTAGTGCTGTTTTTTCTTTTGATTGTTCAGATATTTTTAAATACGTTTTTGCCGATTGTAGTCCAACTATATAAGAGCCATCAAAAATTAATTGTCGTAAAGTAACTGTTGCATTCATGGTTTGTTTTGTTCCAAACTTTACAGGCACAAACGTACCAGGTGCACCCCCAGCTATTTCTCCCGGCAATAAAGACACTTGCTGTCTTAACCAGTTTTGATAATCTATCGTACCATCAATTTGCGGCAAACCGATGGTTGTTGTTTCCCACTTTTTTTTATGAGCAGCTGCGATATTGTTAACCGCTATTTTATTATCATAATTATTTTTTATTGCATATTCAATTGCATCTTGCATTGATAAATTAAGTTCTTCTTGTGCAAACAAAATGCTCGTACAAAAGAATATAAATACACTATATATGTATTTTTTCATTGTTATAAATTTTTATTTATCGTTTTTAATTGTTTTTCTAATTCTTGTATTCCTTTAGGAGTCGCAATCGCTCTTATGTGGTATTCTAAAATTTCATATTCAATTTTTATTAATTCTTGCATTTCATTACCGTACATTTCGCTTTCAAAAACTCCGAAAATCAATGTAAAATAAAACTTTACAGCTAACTCAATTTTTAAATTTTCTCTGTAGAACCCTTGTTCAATACCTCTCGTTAAATTATCAATATTACAATCTCTAAACAAGCACTCTTCACGCTCCATTAACTTTGTGTACGTTTCTGGATAATATTTTTTTAACTGATACATTGGTGAAGTTTTTGCATTTTTAAACATTTCTTTAAAAACTGCTTTTACTGCAAACTCTTCTTCAATTGCATTGTAATTTTGTGCTTTAATATTATTTATTGCTTCATTTATAGTATTATGAACAGCATCAGTACTAGCATCAACCAACTCTGTCTTTTTTGAAAAATATTTATACAGTGTTTTTTTTGATATTGCTAGTTCTTTTGCTATATCATCCATTGTTATACTTTTAAATCCTAAATTTAAAAATAACACTCCAGCTTTGTCTATAATTTTGTCTCTCATAATTCGGGTGCAAATGTACGCTAGGAAACTTTAAAAACAAAAAAAGTTTCCATAGTTTTAATCTTTTTTTAACATTACGTTTAGTCTACAATTTTTGTTTAGCTTATTTTTACAAAAAAATTAAGATTTGGACATATTAGCATATCAATCAGACTTTTTATCATATTTAGATTCTAACAAAATAAATCGAGAACCTAAAAACCTATACCAACCTATTGAGTATATTCTTCAACTTGGAGGCAAAAGAATCAGACCGATTCTTACTCTTATCGCGGCAGATATTTTTTCAGGAGATTACAAAAAAGCCCTGCCTGCTGCTTTAGCTGTTGAAGTATTTCATAATTTCACCCTTGTTCATGATGATATTATGGATGATGCTCCGCTAAGAAGAGGACACGAAACCGTTCATGAAAAATGGGATATTAACACCGGTATCCTATCAGGAGATGCAATGCTAATTTTAGCTTATCAACATTTTGAAAACTATGAGCCAGTAGTTTTTCAAAAATTAGCACAATTATTTAGTAAAACAGCGCTTGAGGTTTGCGACGGACAACAATTAGATGTTGATTTTGAAACCAGAAATGATGTTACTATTGATGAGTACATTAAAATGATCACCTTAAAAACATCCGTTTTAGTAGCAGCCGCTTTAAAAATGGGAGCAATAGTTGCTAAAGCTGATGAAAAGGAAGCGCAACACCTATACAACTATGGATTAAATTTAGGAATTGCTTTTCAATTACAGGATGACTACTTAGACACCTATGGAGACCCTGAAACTTTTGGCAAACAAGTAGGTGGTGACATTATTGAAAACAAAAAAACATATCTTTATTTAAAAGCTTTAGAAGTAGCAAATAACGCTGATAGAGAAAATTTAATGGCTCTTTATAACGAAAAGCAAAAAAATATTACAGAAAAAATCAGCACTGTTTCTGCCATTTTTTCTAAAAACAACATACCTAATTACACACACGAACTTATTGAGTACTACACAAATAAGTCATTTGAAAGCTTAACCCTTTTAAACATTAACGATACTGCTAAAAAAGGGTTACGACTGTTCGGTGAAAATTTAATGAGCAGAAAAGTGTAAAAAACCTTTTTTTATTTAAAAAAGTTACTATTTTTGCATCCGCATTTATGCCGGTCCTATAGCTCAGTTGGTTAGAGCACCTGACTCATAATCAGGTGGTCCCAGGTTCGAGTCCTGGTGGGACCACATTTAAAATCAAGCACTTACATATTATATGTAAGTGCTTTTTTTTATTTTAATTGGTTTAATCTGGCAACATATTTACCAATTACATCAAATTCTAAGTTAATTTTACTACCAACTACAAAGTTTTTAAAAGTGGTATGCTGTAATGTATACGGAATAATAGCAACACTAAACTCATCTTTTTTAGCATTTACTACTGTTAAACTAACTCCGTTTACCGTAATTGAACCTTTTTCAATAGTTACATTGTTTCCATCAAAATTGTACGAAAAAGTAAACACCGTACTTCCGTTTTCATCTTTTATGTTTTTACAAACACCAGTTTTATCAACATGTCCTTGTACGATATGCCCATCTAAACGCGCGCCTAATTTCATAGCACGTTCTAAATTTACTGCATCACCCTCTTTTAAATCGCCTATATTGGTTTTATCAAGCGTTTCTTTAATTGCCGTAACGGTATACTCATCATCTGCTATTGCAACAACTGTTAAACACACACCATTATGCGCCACACTTTGATCTATTTTTAACTCATTAGTAATATCACTTTTAACAGTAATATGTATGTTTTCTTTATCTTTAACTACACTTTTTACAATTCCAAGAGTTTCAATTATTCCAGTAAACATTCTGTATTTTTTTAGTTACTTTTGTTTACATCAAAAATACAACTTTTACCTACGAAAGTAACTATGGATAGTACAGATAAAATTATTGTTGGAATTTCAGTTGGTGATACCAACGGAATTGGAATAGAAATTATTTTAAAAACTTTTGAAGACAAACGCATGCTGGAGTTTTGTACGCCTGTATTATTTGCTTCGACAAAATTGATATCTTACCACAAAAAAAATCTAAAATTACATACTAACATTCATGGTATTACCTCGCTTGATAAAATAGCGCACGGTAAAATAAATTTAATTAATTCGTGGAAAGAAGAGGTAAAAATAGAATTAGGTAAAACTACCGAAATAGGTGGTAAATTTGCTTACAAATCATTAGAAGCTGCTACCAAAGCTTTACAAAATAATCAAATTGACACTTTACTAACTGCACCGATTAGTAAAGAAAACATACAATCAGAAGCGTTTAATTTTCCGGGGCATACCGAATATTTACAAGCTAATTTAAACGGTAAAAGCTTAATGATTTTAATGACCGATGAAATGCGTATAGGTTTAATTACCGGTCATATTCCTATCACAAAAGTAGCCACAACGATTACTCCTGAATTAATTAAGGAAAAAGTTGAAACGATGCACACCTCTTTAAAACAAGATTTTGGCATAACCAAACCTAAAATTGCTATACTAGGTTTAAATCCACATTGTGGTGATAACGGAATTATTGGTAATGAAGATGATGAAATGATACGTCCAACAATTGCAGAAATAAAAGAATCGGGCAAATTAGTTTTTGGACCTTATGCTGCCGATGGATTTTTTGGCTCTAAAACCTACAAACAATTTGATGGTGTTTTAGCCATGTATCACGATCAAGGATTAGCGCCTTTTAAAGCATTATCATTTGGCAATGGTGTAAACTTTACTGCTGGTTTAAACAAAATAAGAACCTCACCCGACCACGGAACAGGTTTTGACATTGCTGGTAAAAATAAAGCAAATTCAACCTCGTTTAAAGAAGCTTTATTTACCTCATTACAAATATTTAAGAACCGAAAACAATATGCAGAACTCACAAAAAAACCATTAAAAGTTAAATAGCATTTTTTTTTAGAGAAAATATAAAAATATAAACATTTTTTATATCTTTGCACGCTCAAATTGATCTTAAGATGAAAGACATAAAAGAATTCAATATACCTTTTGTAGGTTTAAAAGAAGGCAGTCATTTATTTGAATATCAAATTGACAACAAGTTCTTTGAAGCATTTCAGTTTGATGAATATAACAACACAAACGTAGAAGCTAGTTTAAATTTTGTAAAAAAAAGTACGTTATTCGAACTTTACTTTACAATAAAAGGTACTGTTAATGTACCTTGCGACACCACTGGCGAGTTATTTGACCTAGAAATTGATGGTGATTTAAATTTAGTTGTTAAATTTGGTACTGAATATAATGACGAACATGATGAAATTTTGATACTTCCACATGAAGCTTATCAAATGAATGTGGCTCAATTTATATATGAGTTAACAATATTATCAGTTCCGAGTAAAAGAATTCATCCAGACGTTTTAAACGGCACTATGAAATCTGACGCTTTACAAAGATTAGAAGAATTAAGAATACATGAAGAAAAACCTGTTGAAGAAACATCAGCAGACCCAAGATGGGATAAATTAAAGGATTTACTAACAGATAAATAAAACATAAAATGGCACATCCAAAGAGAAAAATATCGAAAACTAGAAGAGATAAAAGAAGAACTCACTATAAAGCTTCTGTACCTCAAATAGCTGTTGATCCTACAACTGGAGAAGCACATTTATACCATAGAGCTCACTGGCACGAAGGTAAATTATACTACAGAGGACAAGTAGTATTAGAAAGTGCAGTTGCTGAAGCTTAAAAATTAGTTTTTACAACATTAAAAAACCCTCTATATAGAGGGTTTTTTTACGTTTTATCATTAAAAATTTACTTTTTAGATAATTTTTCTTTAAAAAAGTGAAATATTTTTCACTACTTTTGAAAACTGGTTTTACCACAAAACAAACAATTATGACTAAAATAACTGCAGCGATTTCCGCAGTAGGAAAATTTGTTCCTGAACATGTTTTAACAAATAAGGAACTAGAAACAATGGTAGATACTAATGATGAATGGATCACTAGTAGAACTGGAATTAAAGAAAGAAGAATCTTAAAAGGTGAAGGTAAAGGAACCTCATATATGGCTATAAAAGCCGCAGAGGATTTACTTCAAAAATCAAATATCGACCCTAAAGAGATAGACATGGTTATCGTTGCTACTGCAACACCAGATATGCTTGTTGCCTCTACCGCTGCATATACAGCCTCTAAAATAGGTGCCGTAAATGCTTTTTCATACGATTTACAAGCCGCTTGTTCAAGCTTTTTATACGGTATGTCTACCGCAGCTAAATACATAGAAAGTGGTCGCTACAAAAAAGTATTATTAATTGGAGCCGATAAAATGTCTTCAATTATTGATTATACTGATAGAGCTACTTGTATTATTTTTGGTGATGGTGCCGGTGCGGTATTATTTGAACCAAATACCGACGGTTTAGGTTTACAAGACGAATATTTAAGAAGTGATGGTATTGGTAGAGAATTTTTAAAAATTGAAGCTGGTGGGTCACTTTTACCAACCTCAGAAGAAACCCTTAAAAACGGACAACATTTTGTACATCAAGAAGGGAAAACGGTATTTAAATACGCCGTTTCTAACATGGCAGATGTTTCTGAAAAAATGCTAACAAGAAATAATCTTTCTAAAGAAGATGTAGACTGGCTTGTACCACACCAAGCTAACAACCGAATTATTGAAGCTACTGCAAATAGAGTTGGTTTAGCGTCTGAAAAAGTAATGGTAAATATCCATAAATATGGTAATACCACTTCAGCAACCTTACCACTACTAATTGCCGACTATGAAAAAGAATTAAAAAAAGGAAATAATTTAATTTTTGCCGCATTTGGTGGAGGTTTCACATGGGGAGCCATCTATTTAAAATGGGCATACAATTCATAAAGAACCAAACAATTAAAATTTAGGAAAATGGATATTAAAGAAATTCAAAGTCTTATAAAATTTGTAGCAAAATCAGGCGCAAGTGAAGTAAAGTTAGAAATGGAAGATATTAAAATCACCATTAAAACTGGAAGTGAAACCCCTGAGACTACAATTATACAGGCAGCTGCACCAATGGGTGTTGCCCCTCAAATGGTAGCACAAGCCCCTGTTGCACAACCTGTAGCACAAGCAGCAACACCAGCTAGTGATGCTTCAAATGCTGAAGACGACTCTAAATACATTACTATAAAATCGCCAATCATTGGAACTTTTTACAGAAAACCTTCTCCAGACAAACCAAATTTTGCTGAAGTAGGTACAGAAGTAAAAGTAGGTGATACCGTTTGTATTATTGAAGCAATGAAATTATTTAACGAAATTGAATCTGAAGTTTCAGGTAAAATCGTTAAAGTATTAGTAGATGATTCTTCTCCTGTAGAATTTGATCAACCATTATTTTTAGTAGATCCATCTTAAGTAACATATAACTCCAAACAACAAGTATATCTTAGTTGTTTGGAGTTTTAAAATTTTTAGAACGTATGTTTAAAAAGATATTAATTGCCAATAGAGGTGAAATTGCGTTACGCGTAATTAGAACCTGTAAAGAAATGGGAATAAAAACTGTAGCTGTATATTCAAAAGCAGATGCTGAAAGTTTACATGTACGATTTGCTGATGAAGCAGTTTGTATAGGTCCAGCCCCAAGTAGTGAATCTTACTTAAAAATGGATCGTATTATTGCTGCGGCTGAAATTACAAATGCTGATGCAATTCACCCAGGATATGGTTTTTTATCAGAAAACGCTAAATTTTCTAAATTATGTGATGAGCATGACATTAAATTTATTGGTGCTTCTGCCGAAATGATAGACCGTATGGGAGATAAAGCAAACGCAAAATCAACCATGATTGCTGCCGGAGTACCATGTGTACCAGGTAGTGAAGGTGTTATTGAAGATTTTGACGCTTGTATAAAAACTGCCGAAGAAACCGGTTACCCAGTAATGTTAAAAGCATCTGCTGGTGGTGGTGGAAAAGGAATGCGCGCTGTATGGAAAGCTGAAGATTTAAAAGATGCGTGGGATTCTGCTCGTCAAGAATCAAAAGCTGCCTTTGGTAACAATGATATGTATATGGAAAAGCTAATTGAAGAGCCTCGCCATATTGAAATACAAATTATTGGAGATTCTTACGGTAAAGCATGTCATTTATCAGAAAGAGATTGTTCAGTACAACGTCGTCATCAAAAATTAACAGAAGAAACTCCTTCTCCGTTTATGACCGATGAATTACGTACACAAATGGGAGAAGCTGCTGTAAAAGCTGCTGAGTTTATTAAGTATGAAGGTGCAGGTACTGTTGAATTTTTGGTTGACAAACACCGTAATTTCTACTTTATGGAAATGAATACTCGTATTCAGGTAGAACACCCTATTACTGAAGAAGTAGTTGATTACGATTTAATTCGTGAGCAAATTTTAGTAGCTAGCGGCGTACCTATTTCTGGTAAAAACTATTTTCCACAAATGCACTCAATTGAATGTAGAATTAATGCGGAAGATCCTCATAACGGTTTTAGACCATCGCCTGGTAAAATTACCTCTTACCACGCTCCAGGAGGTCACGGAGTTCGTATAGATACACATGTATATGCTGGTTATATGATTCCACCAAATTACGATTCAATGATTTCTAAGCTAATTGTTACTGCGCAAACGCGTGAAGAAGCAATCAACAAAATGAAACGTGCATTAGATGAGTATATTATTGAAGGTATTAAAACTACAATTCCTTTTCACAGACAATTAATGGATCATCCTGATTATATTGCGGGTAATTATACCACAAAATTCATGGAAGATTTTGAAATGAAATCATAATAATTTCAACATAAATAAAAAAATCAGTGATTAATCTCACTGATTTTTTTATTTCTTAAATTCGCTGTATGAATTTATTATACAATTTACTACTTTTAAAAGCAAGCATTTTACTACCAATAATAGCTTTATTTAACAAAAAAATAAAATTATTCGTTAATGGAAGAAAAGAAACTTTTGCTAAACTAAATAGTATTCATAAAGACGATAAAGTTATATGGTTTCATGCAGCTTCTTTAGGCGAATTTGAGCAAGGAAGACCTATTATTGAAAAATTAAAACAACAATACCAACAACATAAAATTGTAGTTACCTTTTTTTCACCTTCGGGATATGAAGTCCGAAAAAATTATTCACTAGCAGATGTTATTTGCTACTTACCTCTCGATACTAAATCAAACGTAAAAAAGTTTGTTGCTAAAGTACATCCAGAAGTTGCTATTATTATAAAATATGAATTTTGGCCAAACTTATTATCTGAATTAAAAAAACAACAAATAAAAACTATTTTAATCTCTGGTATTTTTAGAAAAAAACAATCTTTCTTTAAATGGTATGGTAATTTTATGCGTAACAAGCTACGCGCGTTTGATTACTTTTTTGTGCAAAATAAAAACTCAAAACAACTACTCTCAAGCATCAATATAAACAACACTACCATTGCTGGCGATACTCGGTTTGATAGAGTTTATGATATTTTACAACAAAACAATGAATTAGATTTTATCGCTGCATTTAAAAACAACACATACACAGTTGTTGCAGGAAGCACTTGGAGAGAAGATGAAAACTTTTTAGTAAACTATATTAATAACCATGCTTCAGGTAATGAAAAATTTATCATAGCTCCGCATAACATCAATCCAAAACAAATAAAAGAACTACAACAATCTATCACTAAAAAAACAATATTATATTCTGATAAAGATGGTACTGACCTATCTAAATATCAAGTTTTCATCATTGATACCATTGGCTTACTTACAAAAATATATTCGTATGCCGATGTTGCTTATGTTGGTGGTGGATTAAAAACAGGTTTACATAACATATTAGAACCTGCAACTTTTGGTGTTCCTATTATTTTTGGTGGTAATAAATATAAAAAATTTCAAGAAGCTATTGATTTACTTGCTTTAGGTGGTGTTACAATTGTTACAAAGAATGATGAAATTTCTAGTATTTTTACAGCTTTAAAAACCAATGATGATTTAAGAGTTAAACAAGGAAATATCAATCAACAATACATTACTGATAACCTTGGCGCAACAAAAAAAATAATCGATTACCTTAAAAAAACACTATAATGGATTTTATTTTACAACCATGGCCTTGGTATATAGCCGGCCCACTAATTGCTTTTGTGCTTTTCCTATTTTTTTACTTCGGAAAAAGCTTTGGTGTTTCTACCAATTTAGAGACCATGTGTACCATAGCGGGTGCTGGTAAAGTATCTGATTATTTTAAAAAAGATTGGAAAGAACGCGACTGGGCACTTACTTTTTTACTTGGTCTTATTATTGGCGGATTTATAACTATTAATTATTTATCAGCATCAACAAGTATTGATTTAAACCCAAAAACTGTAAAAGAACTAGCTGAGTTAGGTTTTACCAATGCAGGAGATACTTTTGTACCAAGTGAAATTTTTAGCGTTGATAATATGCTTACTCTTAAAGGCTTTGCTATTTTACTAATTGCAGGTACTTTAATTGGTTTTGGTACTAGATATGCCGGCGGATGTACATCTGGGCATGCAATTACAGGTTTAAGCAGTTTACAATTACCATCGTTAATTGCAGTAATTGGTTTTTTTATAGGTGGTTTACTAATGACATGGGTATTATTCCCTTTAATTTTCGGATAAGATGAAAAATATAAAATTTTTACTACTAGGTATTTTCTTCGGAGTTATCATGACAAAATCTGAAGCTATTTCATGGTACAGAATCTATGAAATGTTTAAATTTCAATCCTTTCACATGTATGGAATTATAGGATCAGCTGTGGCAGTTTCTATGCTATTCATGTACTTTTTCAAAACCGGAAAAATCAAAGATTATTTAGGCAATCAAATAAACATTAAAGAAAAGAAAAAAGGCTTTATAAGAACTTTAGTTGGTGGTACCATCTTTGGGTTAGGTTGGGCATTAGCTGGTGCCTGTCCTGCACCTATTTTTGTGTTAATTGGTCACGGAATACTACCAATAACCATTGTTTTATTAGGTGCAATGCTAGGTGCTTTTATTTACGGATTGTTAAGTAAAAAATTACCTAACTAACTTTTAAAAATTACAATTATTAGTAGCTATTTCCCGCTTTTCGCACTCGCTCTCTACGAGGAGCTCAAACAATTGCTACAATCGGGGCTAAGCTTATTTACTATAAATTTTGCTCACTCTTTTAATAAAACAGTATCTAGCAAGTTTATGTAACATCATTCCAGATTTATTTCGTGATCTCACACTAAAAAAACAAGCAATTAATATGTGAACCTAAAATAAATTAAGGTTGATAGCATTAACAAATAATCAATTTACTCTTTTAGTAAAACAGTATCAAACAAGTTATCACCTGTATTATTTACAACCTTCCAATTGTAAATTTTAGAGAGTTGATATATTTTAGATAATTCTTCAAACAATCGTAATTTAGCTTCCTTTTCTAATTTTGATACAGTAATAGTCGTTTGTATTTTTTCGATTGCCTTTCTGTTTAATTTATTCAATTCTTCTTTATTAAAAGTATTAAACTGGCTTTGTTGTAAATCGAAATACTTAATATCTGGAGAAATAACTATTTCTTCTTTCGGAATTTTATTAATAATTATTTGCTTACCAATACTATCTACTTGAATTTCTAATTTAGACAAGTCGTAACCAACCTCAACCTTAGCATTAACCGCAAGTATGGCTTTCTTTTCAAAAGAAAGGTAATCGTACAAATATTTTTTAGTATCAGAAAAGCTGTACATTTCAGAAAAGTTACCTTCACTAACCACTAACTTACTAAGATTTTGCACACCGTTTAAAACCACTTGAATCTCTTCCTTTTCGTGATTTTCTTCTTTTTTATCATACCAAAGCTTGGCTATTAAAAAACCTAGTAAAAAAATAGCTATATATTTAAGAAAACGTATCATTTTGTTTTTCTATAAATATAAAAAAGTAAGTTAACAGAAACAATAAATTTATAGTTTATGCCTCTTTTTCTTCTTTCGGAAATGCCTGTTTGTTAAATAAAAACAACAACACAACACCAATTGTTATCCAAGAATCTGCTCCGTTAAAAATGGCATTAAAAAAAGTAAAACTCTCTCCTTCATACATCGGAAAATATAACATATCAACTACTTTACCATGAAATAATTCTCCATAAGGATTGTCAGAAAATAATGTAGCTACATTGTGATATGAACTATCGAAAATCACACCGTAAAAAACAGAATCGATAATATTACCCACTGCACCTGCTAAAATTAATGCAATTGCCACTACAACAGCCGTATGCGTATTTCTTTTTATTGTTTGCCACAACCAATACACAATACCTGAAACTGCTACAACTCTAAACAATGTTAAAAATAACTTTCCGGCTCTACCTCCAAACTCAAATCCCCAAGCCATACCATTGTTTTCAGTAAAATGAATTTTAAACCAATCACTAAAAACAACTATTTCCTCTCCTAATTGAAAGTGTGTTTTAACATATATTTTACTTATTTGATCAATTAAAATTGCCAAAACTACAGTAAGAATTGCGATATTTTTTTTAGACATTTTCATAATTTAATATCCGCTAAAATAAGAAAAGTATTGGGTTTATTTTGTTATTAAGTTAACATTAGCATTCATAGACTTTACGGTAAAATTGCAGCTTGTTTTTTTAGCCGTGTTGATAGATGATTTTTCTTTAAATATTGTATCATTTACAACTATTTCTCCTTTATTGGTTTTAATATTTATAGCACATTTGTTTTTTAATTTTGCTGATACATTACCTAAAAATAAGGCTACAGTTGCGCTTCTTTGAACTTCGTGTAATTTAACATTTCCCTTATCAATAAAAACCTTAATATCTCCATCATAATTTTTAGAAACAACGCCTATTGTTTTTCCGTAAACGGTTACCTCTTTATTTTTTGGAATTTTAACAATAGCGGTAGCTCTCTGCAATCTTTTAGTAATATATTTTCTAAAAACGGGTTCTTCATAGACATCAAACTCAAGTTTAAAACCCACTTTTAGAGTATTATTTTCTTCTTCAATAAAAACATGATGTGTATTAGGATTTTCGTCTAATAAAATTACCTCTATTTTATTACCTTCAATATTTTCAATAACAATATCATCCAATTCATCTGCAATAATTGTTATCTCTTTTGCTAATACTTGGCTCTTTTTTAATAATTTTTCTTGAGAAAAAATAGAGGTACTCATCAACAAAAAAATAAAAAACACTTGTATTGTAAAACAAAAAAAGCCTCTTTGTAGAGGCTTTTTACTATTATTATACGTAGTCAAAACGTTATTGTTTACGTTTTGCCTCAATACTTAAAGTAGCATGAGGTACTAATTTTAAACGTTCTTTTTGAATTAATTTACCGGTAACTCTACAAACTCCGTATGTTTTATTCTCAATACGAATTAAAGCGTTTTTTAAGTCACGAATAAATTTTTCTTGACGAATGGCTAATTGCATATTTGCTTCTTTTGCCATAGTATCCGACCCTTCTTCAAACGATTTAAACGTTGGTGAAGTATCTTCTGTTCCATTATCAGCACCGTTTTTGTATGAAGATTGTATTAATTTTAAATCTTCTTCAGAGTGCGCTATTTTCTTTAAAATAATTTCTTTGAACTCCTGTAAATCACTATCAGAGTATCTTATTGTAACATCATCCATAATGCTATGCTTTTTCTATTAACATTCTACTTTTTATGGCATCAAACTCAATTTCTGTACCATTCTCTAATTCATCAACAAAAACCAACTCATTTGTTAAGGTTTCTGCTTTTATATAGTTTTCATTTGCAAGTACCGACTCTTCTAAATCAGCAGCTTTTAAGATGGTTAATTTTATTTTATCCGTTACTTCTAAACCAGTGTCTTTACGTGCATTTTGAATTCTATTAATCAATTCTCTTGCCACACCTTCTTTTCGTAATTCTTCATTTATTGTAACATCTAAAGCAACGGTTAAACCTTCAGCATTTGCTACCAACCAACCTTCAATATCTTTCGATGAAATTTCTACATCAGCGGTTTCTAAATTAATCATTTTATCATTAACCTCAACAGAAATAACACCTTCTTTTTCTATTTTGATGATATCTTCTTGCGTAAACTTCTGTATTTCATTCGCAATCAACTTCATATCTTTACCAAACTTTGGCCCTAAAGCTTTAAAATTTGGTTTTATTTGTTTTACTAAAATACCTGAAGCATCATCTAACAACTCAATTTCTTTAACGTTTACTTCCGATTTTATTAAATCTGCAACTGCTAAAATTTCTTCTTTTTGAGTGGCATCTAATACTGGAATCATAATTTTTTGTAATGGCTGACGTACTTTTATCTTTTCTTTAGCTCTTAACGATAAAACTAATGAAGATATTGTTTGTGCATTTTCCATTTTACGTTCTAATGATTTATCAACTAAATCGGTCTTGTATTTTGGAAATTCTGCCAAATGCACACTATCAAAACTTTCAATATTTGTTGTGCTAACTAAATCTTTATATAATTTATCCATAAAGAAAGGTGCCACAGGAGATGCCAATTTAGCCACTGTTAGCATACAAGTATATAAGGTTTGATACGCAGATATTTTATCTTGTGCATATTCGCCTTTCCAAAAACGTCTTCTACACAAACGCACATACCAGTTACTTAAATGATCTTGTACAAAATCAGAAATTGCTCTGGTTGCTTTCGTTGGTTCATAAGCGGCATAAAAAGCATCTACTTTTTCAACTAAAGTATTTAATTCTGATAAAATCCAACGATCAATTTCTGGTCTTTCATTTAAAGGAACCTCAGTTTCGCTGTAATTGAAATTATCTAAGTTTGCGTATAAGCTAAAGAATGAATATGTGTTGTAAAGTGTTCCAAAAAACTTTCTACTAACCTCGGTAATTCCGTCTAAATCGAATTTTAAATTGTCCCAAGGATTTGCGTTTGATATCATGTACCAACGCGTGGCATCAGGCCCGTATTTATCTAACGTTGTAAACGGATCTACTCCATTACCTAAACGCTTCGACATTTTTTGTCCGTTTTTATCTAACACCAATCCGTTAGACACTACATTTTTGTAGGCTTTATCATCAAAAACCATGGTTGCAATGGCGTGTAAGGTATAAAACCATCCACGAGTTTGATCTACTCCTTCAGCAATAAAATCGGCTGTTTTCCAACCTTTTTCTACCAATTCTTTATTTTCAAACGGGTAATGCCATTGTGCATACGGCATAGAGCCAGAATCAAACCAAACATCAATTAAGTCTGATTCACGTTGCATTGGTTGTCCTGAATCAGAAATTAACGTGATTTTATCAACTACATTTTTATGTAAATCAACGGTATCGTAATTTTCATCTGACATGTTTCCGATTTCAAAATCGGCAAAAATATCTTCTGTCATTACACCAGCAGCAACTGCCTTTTGCATTTCTTCTTTTAACTCAGCTACAGAACCCATTATTTTAGCTTCCTTACCATCTTCTGTTCTCCAAACTGGTAATGGAATTCCCCAAAAACGAGAACGTGATAAGTTCCAATCATTGGCATTTTTTAACCAATTACCAAAACGTCCTGTTCCTGTTGCTTCTGGTTTCCAATTAATTTCTTCGTTTAAAGAGTGCATGCGTTCTTTAACATCGGTTACTTTTATAAACCAAGAATCTAACGGATAATATAAAATAGGTTTATCAGTTCTCCAACAATGTGGATAACTGTGCACATATTTTTCTACCTTAAAGGCTTTATTTTCTTCTTTTAACTTAATAGCTATTTGAACATCTACTGATTTTTCTGGTGCTTCACCATCAGCATAATATTCGTTTTTAACATACATACCTGCAAACTCACCAACATCTTTGGTAAACTTACCTTGTAAATCAACTAAAGGTACTAAATTATCATTTGCATCTTTAACTAACATTGGTGGCACGCCTGCGTCTTTACAAACGATAGCATCATCAGCTCCAAAAGTTGGTGCTGTATGTACAATACCCGTACCGTCTTCAGTAGTAACAAAATCTCCTGGAATTACTCTAAAAGCTTCTTCTGGATTTTCATGTGGTAAAACATAAGGTAACAATTGTTCGTATTTTGTACCTACTAAATCAGCCCCTTTAAATTCTTCTGAAATGAAATATGGAATCTGCTTATCTTCAGCTTTATAAGATGCTAAATCTGCTTCATTTTCAACCACTTTAAATTTCTTACCTCCAAACTGTTTTCCTACTAAAGGTTTTCCTAAAATTACCTGCGTAGGTTCAAAAGTATATTGATTGAATGTTTTTACTAAAACATAATCAATTTTTGGCCCAACTGTTAAAGCGGTATTACTTGGTAATGTCCACGGAGTGGTTGTCCATGCTAAAATATGAACATCGCTTCCGTTTTGTAAAATACTTGGTAACGTTTCTGTTACTGCTTTAAACTGTGCTACCACAGTTGTATCTGTAACATCTTGATAAGCTCCTGGTTGATTTACCTCGTGAGAGCTTAAACCGGTACCTGCTTTTGGTGAATAAGGCTGAATAGTATAGCCTTTGTACATCAAATCTTTATTATAGATTTGTTTTAACAACCACCAAACGGTTTCCATATATTTTGGTTTATAGGTAACATATGGATCTTCCATGTCTACCCAATACCCCATTTTTTCGGTAAGTGAATTCCAAATATCAGTATATTTCATTACTGCTTTTTTACAAGCAATATTATATTCTTCTATCGTAATTTTTGTTCCGATATCTTCTTTGGTAATTCCTAATTCTTTTTCAACACCAAGTTCCACCGGTAAACCATGAGTGTCCCAACCAGCTTTACGCTTTACTTGAAAACCTTTTAAAGTTTTATAACGGCAAAAAATATCTTTAATGGTACGTCCCATTGCATGATGAATACCTGGTAAACCATTTGCCGAAGGAGGTCCTTCGAAAAAGATAAACGGTTTATTTTCATCACGCGTAGTTATACTTTTTTCAAAAATGTTGTTTTCTTTCCAATAGTTTAGGATTTCATCTGCAACATTTGGCAAGTTAAGCCCTTTGTATTCAGTAAACTTCGTACTCATTTTGTAATTGTATTAATTGAATTGGCGAAATTACGTATTTTCTTGTAATTGTAAGGTTTACCACATAAAAAAACACCTCATTAATGAAGTGTTTTATCTATTTTTGATATATAGAATAAAAAGTAACTTTAATTTTTACTTTTTTTAGGAAAAACTTTTAAAGCGTTATCGTATTTAGGCTCAAATAAAAAGTCTAATACCTTTTCAGACATTTTTCTTTTCTTCTTACCCTTAGATTTTTTATCGACAACTATATCTTCAACAGGTACCCCAATTATCTTTTTATACTCTTCTTGAGCGAATTCTAAAATAGGCTTCAGTTTCGCGTCAATTACATAACCTCCTAAATTAACAGGTTTATATGGCATCGTTTAATTGAGCTTTATATTTATTCAATAACGTTTTCGTAATTGCTATATTTGCTTTACTAGAGTCAATAGCTAAATAAATAAAGTATCCACCACTTGGCGCTATATTTATAATATGTATTTGACTAGTTAGGGTAATGGTGATGTCTTTAATTTCTTCATCTATTCCTAAAACCTCAATTGCACTTAATTTTGCTTTTACAACTTCTAAATTATAAGCAGAAGCTAAATTAACATCAAAACTACTGTCCGAACTGTCCGCTACTAATGTTTGTCCTGTCTCAATTTCAGTAACACTTAAAGCAACATAACCAGGAACATTTTTACTTATATTCTTTACTAGTTCGTTTAAAATTTCTGTCATTTTAATTGGTTTTTATTATTTATTTTATAAAATTTATCTTTTTTAAAGAAAGACTTATTAAACTTGTATTAATTGCACTATCAGATAAGACACACAAAACATGATCAGCGTCACATTTTGTTATATAAAAATGATGTTTTTCTGTTTTAATAATCATTTCTGTAAGTGGTTTTATTAACAACACTTCTGTGAAAAAATTATCTAACATATTAGACACCACCATTGTAACAGCAGAAAAATCTTCAGCCTTCTCATAATTAACATCGCTATAAGACTTAACAATTTCTCCATTTTTATCAATTAAAATTATAGCTTTAGATTTTGTCTTTTTATACAACTCTTCTAAGTTCATACTTTATATTAAATTTTATTGATTGGATAAAGTTAATTTTAAAGCGCAAATTTAAACAATACAACTTAAATAAAGCTTAAATAAAACTTAAATAAAACTCTTCAAAAAAAATAAACAAGACGACCCAACACAAAGCCTCAATTGATTGTTATAAATAATTAATAACGTCTAAAATTTAAGCAAGTCCACGTTCTTTTTTTATTTGTTCGTAGGCTGCTTGAATGTTTTGAAATTTTTCTTTAGCGCCCTCTTTATGTTCCTCTCCTAAACCTTCTAATTTATCAGGATGGTATTTTTTAGCCATTTTTCTGTAAGCCTTTTTTAACTCATCATTGGTAGCTGATTTTGTTATTTCTAACATCTTATAAGCACCATCAACTTCGTTATAAAACATAGCTTTTATTGATAAATAATCATACTCGTTGATATATAAATAGCTTGAAATTTTTCTAATTTCTTCTTCTTCAGACGCTGTTACTTGTCCGTCCGCCTTAGCTATTCCGAATAAAAAGTGTAACAGTTGCAAACGTGAAGAATGCGACATGTGTTGACGGATTTGCAAACACACCTGACGTGTAGAGATTTGCTTCTTAATAATTCCGTTAAATAATTTAAACGCATGATTAGCACGTTCTTTCCCATACATTTTTACAAAATGCATGCGCACATAATCTAACTCTCGCTGATCTATTTTTCCGTCAGCTTTTATTACTACAGAAGCTAAAATCAATAAGGTTATTTCAAAATCACCAGAGGTAGCTCTTCCTCTTCGTTGTGGTTCTGACCGCCTTTGATATTCTTGCTGTTCTTTTGTAAAATCTTCTATCGAAACTCCATCTATAAAACTACCAACTGCAAACCCTATAATAGCACCTATTGGGCCACCCATTGTAAATCCTGCCCCGGCACCAAGCCATTTTGCAAATTTTCCCATTCTTAAATTTTAAAGCTGTAAATATACTATTAAGTCTTTACAAAAAGTAGCATTTGTTTTCGCTTGATTGTTGGTTTTAAATAAAGTATCTTTGCTTTAAATTATTTAATTAGAAATTATGTACCCAGAAGAATTAGTAAAACCAATGCGCGATCAGTTAATTGACGCAGGTTTTGACGCTTTATATACTGCTGAAGATGTTGACAATGCTTTAGCTAAAAAAGGAACAACATTAGTAATGGTAAACTCTGTTTGTGGTTGTGCAGCTGGTACTGCAAGACCAGGAGCAATTGCTTCTTTAGGAGCTGATAAAACACCAACAAATTTAACAACTGTTTTTGCAGGTGTTGAAAAAGAATCTACTGCTAGAGCGAGAGAACACATGATTCCTTTTCCTCCATCGTCACCAGCTATTGCTTTATTTAAAGATGGTAATTTAGTACACATGTTAGAGCGTCATCATATTGAAGGACACTCTGCACAAGCTATTGCTCAAAATTTAGCAGGAGCTTACGATGAGTTTTGTGAATAATAATTCGCACTAAAAACAATAAAAAAAACCAGCAAATTTGCTGGTTTTTTTTATTTATACTTTTTTAATAACGCTGGTAACAATTCCCCAAATAATAAAATTATTTTCTTCCGTAATTTTAATTATCGGATAATCTGGATTCTCAGGTTGTAACCAAACCTCATCCTTTTCTACTCTTAATCTTTTTACAGTAAATTCTCCATCTAAAAAACAAACAGCAATCTTATTGTTTTCTGGCGAAATACTTCTATCAATTACTAATAAATCATTATCATCTAGTCCTGCACCGATCATAGATTGCCCACTAACTTTCGCAAAAAAAGTAGCTTCTTTATTTCGTATCAATTCTTCATCTAACGATATACGTGTTTCTCTAAAATCATCAGCTGGCGATGGAAATCCTGCAGAAATACCAATATCCTTAAAAATTGTACCTTCAGTTTTACTCATTTCTTTAGGCGAAAAAAAAGTTAACCCTTTTGATGTATTCATTGTTTATTTTACGCTTATTATATCATTAATATTTGTGGTATACTTTGGCGACAATCGTTCTTGACGCATTTTCCAGGTACGTTGTAAATCTTGACTTGCTAATTTAACCTTATCTGATTTAAAAGTCTTATTTAATTTATCAATTGCTAGCATTAATGGCTTATGCTTTGGATTTTCTTTTTCAAACATATTAATTTGATAATTATCCGATGGTACCAAACCTGTAACAATAACACCTGCTCTTTTATATTTTATTCCTTTTTTAAAAATAGTACGCACCGCTTCTACAGCACTTTTACTTATTGTTAATGTTGAATCTGTTGGATACGAAAACACAACTGTTTTACTAATACTGTGCTGCTCACTGTCTTTTTTATGACGATCACTACGCAACATAACAATAACCATATGACAGCTTGAATTTTGCTTTCGTAATTTCTCTGCACAACTTACTGCAAACGTAGCTATTCTTTCTTTTATATTATCAATATCTGAAAAAGTATATTCAAAACTTCGAGTCGTTGCAATTGCTTTTTTGGTTACCGGCTCGTCTAACAAAATTTTAGAATTTCCTTCTAAGTCTTTTTTCAATTTCCAAACCGTAATTGATAAATTTTTACGCACCCAATTATCATCTAACTGTGTAAAATCGTAGGCTTTTACACAACCTTTTGTTTTTAGTTTTTTTGCTAAACGGTTTCCTATTCCCCAAACATTTTCTATAGCTGTCCATTTTAACGCTTTTATTCTTTTATCTTCAGAATCGATAACATACACTCCTTTTGTTTCCTTCGGATATTTACGCGCAATTTTGTTAGCTATTTTGGTTAATGCTTTGGTTGGTGCAACACCTACGCAAGTCGGAATTCCCGTCCATTGTAAAACTCTACTTCGTATTTTCGTTCCGTGTTCTTCTAAATTATAATTTTCAAAACCTTTAAATTGCAGGAAAGCTTCATCAATAGAATACACTTCAATATCTGGCGAAAACTCTTCCAATATTTTCATAACACGTGCACTCATATCGCCATATAACGGATAGTTAGAAGATAATACGGTTATATTATTGTTCTTACAAAACTGATTCCATTTAAAAATTGGTGCACCAAACGGAAGTTGTAATTTTTTAGCTTCGTCGCTCATAGAAATTACACAACCATCGTTATTACTTAAAATAGCGACGGGTTTGTTTTGCAAATTCGGATTAAAAACCCGTTCGCAAGAGGCATAAAAATTATTACAATCTACCAATGCATACATAGTTGTAAAGGTAATACATATGTGGTTTTAGTTTTCTACAAATTCTAAAATATCTGCAGGTTGACAATCCAATGCTTTACAAATTGCTTCTAAGGTTGAAAACCGAATCGCCTTGGCTTTTCCTGATTTTAAGATAGATAAATTTGCCGTAGTTATGCCTACAATCTCTGCCAAGTCTTTGCTTTTCATCTTGCGTTTAGCAAGCATTACATCTAAATTTACAATTATTGGCATAGTTATATTGTTAAATCGTTTTCTTGTTTTATTTGATTTCCTTGTTTTAACACCTTACTAAATATCATTAAAAACAAACCAAAAACCACCATTAATAATGATAAGTATTTAGAATCTCCGCTGTAATAAATTAAATATTTAGTATTAATAAAAAATGCCGTGAAGTTTAAAAAGAAAGTTATGACGTTAGAGATAATTAGAAACTTCCCCGCTTTAAAAAGAAATAGCGAAACTTTATTATTAAAATAATCCATTACATCTTTTAATAACATAACTCTAATCAAAAACGAAGAGCCGTAAATAAACAAGCCTGATGCTATAGTTTTTATCAAAATCACTATTTTCAAAAAACTTGAAGGTGAATCTCCATCAAAATGCCCTAAATGCAAAACATCTTTTTCAAATAATAAAGCAAGTATTACTAAAAAATTATCTAGTATAAACCACAATAGAATTATCACAAATAACGATACTGCTATACTTTTAAGTGCTTTTATCTTTCTCATAATTTATATTGTTAAGTCGTTTTCTGATTGAATTTCAATCCCTCGTTTTACAATTTGTGCAAAAATGAAAATAACGATGGATAAGAAAACAAAATCACTTGAAAATAAATACATTTCAAATCCGTGTTTTTTTCCAATCAATTGCATATGTGTATTATGTACAATTGCTAAAATCCATAAATAAAAAATACCATAACTTATTTGTTGCATCAACTTTTGAACATCGTTATTAAATGGAAGCTTTATATTTAACTTTTTAAGCAATTTAATTACTAAAAATGCAATATAAGCCTCGGCTGCATAAAGCAATATTTTATAACCAATGATAAATGAATATTGTACGAAACTATACTCTCTATATTCAAAAAGATTCATGCCTTCATAAATATTTTTCGAAAATTCTGAATCATTAATACTTAACAAATAAGTTACTAAAATTGTTCCTATTTTAATCATCAATCCGATAAATGCAAACCATGAAAAGAACTTCATAATTTTTAATATTCTTGCTGTTTTCATTTTATATTTTTTGTTTCTATATGTATGTTTAATAATTTAGGTTACATCAACCAGAACTTGTTTCAGGTTTTCATCACAACTATGATTTACTAAAAGAATGTGATTCTGAAATCATTTACACTACAAATATAATTAAATTATCGAAAAACAATAATTTTTTATTTTTATTTGATAATTAAAGATTTCTTATTTTTGCTGTATGACTAAAAAATTAAAGATTGACGGGATTGATAAAATCATTATCAAACGATTGGTTAATGATGCACGTACGCCTATTTTAAGTATTGCACGTGAGGTAGGAATTTCAGGCGCTGCCATACACCAACGTTTACGAAAATTAGATGCTTCTAATTTAATTGATGGTTACAAGATGGTATTAAACCCCAAAGCTTTAGGGTACAACACCACTGCCTTTGTTGGGGTGTTTTTAGATTCTTCTAGCATGTATTCATCAGCAATAAAACGCTTAAAAGAAATTCCAGAAATTGTTGAAAGCCATTATACCACTGGTAACTACGCTATTTTTATTAAAATACTGTGTAAAAACAACGAAGATTTAATGCATTTGTTAAATAAAGATATTCAAAACATAAAAGGAGTATCAAGAACCGAAACTTTTATATCTTTAGACCAACAAATAGATCGACAAATTAAAATTTAAAAACCCCGAATGAACGAATTTATTTTCTACTTTAAAATGGGCTTATTTCATGTGTTAGACATCAAAGCCTACGACCACATTTTATTTTTAATCGTATTAGCCGTTGTTTACCAATTTAAACAATGGACTAAAGTACTTTGGTTAATTACCTTATTTACTATTGGTCATTCTATAACCTTGGCTTTATCAGCTTACGGAATATTAAATATAAATGCCAATTTAATAGAATTTTTAATTCCGCTAACTATTTTTATTACTGGTTTAATGAATGTGTTGACCGCTAAAAAAGCATCTGTTGGTAAAGAAAATCAAAACTTATTTTTCGCGCTTTTCTTCGGATTAATTCACGGACTTGGATTTTCTAATTATTTTAAAATGATGATTGGTAAAAGTTCTGATAAATTAATTCCGCTTTTAGAATTTGCAATTGGTGTAGAAGCTGCTCAAATTATTATCGTTTTATTAATCTTATTAGTAGGTACTTTAGTACAATCAATATTTGGTGTAAACCGTCGCGACTGGATTTTAATTATCTCATCAATCGTAATTGGGTTTGCCTTTCAGATGATGATGAACCGCGTTTTTTGGTAAAAAATTAACGCCTCAAGTTTTTAAAACTAATTATCTTAGCAACTCACATAATTTTTAATTTTGAACAAAAAACAATTAAAGTACGACAAGGCTTATTTAAAAATGGCGCAAGAATGGGGTAAACTATCACATTGCAAACGCAAACAAGTAGGCGCAATAATTGTTAAAGACCGTATGATTATTTCTGACGGATATAATGGTACGCCGTCTGGTTTTGAAAATTATTGTGAAGATGAAGAAGGCTATACAAAATGGTATGTTTTACATGCCGAAGCAAATGCTATCTTAAAAGTTGCCGCATCAACACAATCATGTGCCGGAGCTACTTTATACATTACTCTTTCACCTTGCCAACAATGCAGTAAACTAATACACCAATCAGGCATAAAACGGGTAGTTTATGCAGAAGCCTACAAAGATTCTTCTGGTATTGATTTTTTAGAAAAAGCAGGTGTTGAACTTACTTATTTACCTTATGAACAAGAATAATTTACCTATATATTTTTCAATCGCAGTTGTTTTTGGTATTCTTATCGGAACTTTTTTCAGTAACGGAAATACCGCTAATTTGATTAGCAAAAATTCATCCAACGAAAAAAAAATAAAACGACTCATTGATTATATTCAAAGTGATTATGTTGATAATGTAAATACTGATGATTTATTAGACGGGGCTATTAAAGAAATGTTAGACAAACTAGATCCGCACTCAGTATACATTCCTAAAGAAAACCTACAATTAGTTACCGAAAACATGCAAGGTAATTTTGTAGGTATTGGAGTTCAATTCCGCATGATTGGCGATACCATTACCGTTATTTCACCTATAAAAGGTGGGCCAAGTATTAAAGCAGGCATTAAAGCTGGTGATCGTATTTTACTTGCTGATAACGACACTTTATACAACAAAAAATTACAAACTTCACAAATAATGAAAGCCTTAAAAGGCAAACCAAATACAAAGGTTGATGTACAAATTTATAGAAAAACAACTGATAGTATTTTTAAAGTAACCATAAACAGAGGCAAAGTAAATATTAAAAGTGTTGATGTTGCTTATATGTTAAACGATAGTATTGGATACATAAAATTAAATCGTTTCGCTCGTAACTCTTATATTGAATTTAAAGCTTCTTTAGACGCCCTTAAAGAAACAGGAATGACTGATTTAGTACTTGATCTTCGTGGAAACGGTGGTGGATTTATAGATATAGCCAATAGTATTGTTGATGAGTTTTTAGAAGATGATAAATTAATTGTATTCACTAAAAATAATAAAGGAGATGTTAATGAATCATTTGCTACCGAAAAAGGGGATTTTGAAAAAGGAGGCTTGTATGTTTTAATTGATGAAAACTCAGCTTCAGCTTCAGAGATTGTTGCGGGTGCTTTACAAGATAATGATAAAGGAATAATCATCGGTCGTCGTTCTTTTGGTAAAGGGTTAGTGCAACAAGAAATGGATTTAGGTGATGGCTCTGCCGTTCGCTTAACAACAGCTCGTTACTACACACCAACTGGTCGCTCTATTCAAAAACCATACGTAAAAGAAGATCCCTCTTCTATTTATACAAGCGATATTAGAAATCGTTTTTCTAATGGAGAACTATTTAATAGAGATAGTATAAAAACCATTGATAGCTTAAAATTTACAACACCTAAAGGTAAAATTGTATATGGCGGTGGAGGTATTATTCCTGATTATTTTGTAGCCGTTGATACGGCAACCTACATACCAACCATATTTTTTAGACCTTTAAACGATTTTGCTTTTAATTACGTTGATACAAATCGTAAGAAACTTGCAAACACCTCAGTAGAAAACTTTATTAAAGAATTTGATTTAAATAATGAAGTATTAACTAGTTTTTTAAAAAAATTAAAAGGCTACAAACTTTCATCAAAAACCAAAACACAGCTTAAAAAGAATTTAAAAACATTAATTGCTCGCGAACTTTTTAGCGATGAAGGTTTATACAAAGTAAATCAAATTGATGATAAAATGCTTCAAAAAGTATTTGAGCTAGAAAACACTTTATAAATACTCATTTTTGGGTATTTTTTTGATAGAAATACAATCATATATTTACGGTACTTTAAATAACCTAAAACTTTAAATATGATGAATTTGAAAAAATTACTTACGCTACTTGTAGTTTCTTTTTTTGTAGTTTCTTGTTCTAGCGACGATGATATTGCAGGAGATTTAGCAGGTGTACCAAAAGGAGAAATTGTTGAATTAGCCTTAAGAAACATAACCTTAACAGGGTCTGATGATTTAAACGCACCTAGAAATACAGATACCTCATCTCAAAAATGGTGGACGCATGTTATTTCATCTGCAACCATAAATCGTGAAGAATGTGGTGACGATAGCGAAATAAAAAATAGTGGCTATTTTGCTTTTTATCCTAACGGAGATTATTATGCTAAAACATCTAAAGGCGGAACAGCGATAAGACAGGGTTCTTGGAGCTGGACATCAAGTAGCAAAGATAAAATAACAGTTTCTACACAACTAGGTACAGCAAACTTTAGTGTAACATATTTAAATGACAATAATGTTGTTTATGCTTCTGTTCAATCTGAAGGAGGCTGTTCAGCAACAACGTATGAACAATTTAACGATCCTTTTTTCGAATAAAACTTTTTGTAAAGAACCTCGAAATTATATTTTAAAAGCTGAACAACATTAATGTTGTTCAGCTTTTTCATTTCAATTGTAAAACATTATTACGCTTATAAACTATGTTTTTTTTCTACTCTTTTTAATTTATAAACCTCAGTAATCGTTGGGTTTTCAGGACAAGATTTTATCAACTTAAACTCATCTCCTTTTTTTACAAAACCTGTTTGTATTATTTTAAAATATGCTCCTGGTAAATTTTGCTTCCAAAACTGCTTTACAATTTTCATATTATTAAAACGAATCCCCAGTTTTAAACAAGGCAATCGTGGTTTTGTAACTTCAACTATTGCCTCTCCTACTTTATAAGTATCTCCTACATGAATTTTTGACTCATCTAAATCATCAATTGTTAAGTTTTCACCAAACATACCAAGTTGCCAATCTAAATTTGGATACAACGTTTTCCAGTATTCGTAATGCTTTAAAGAATATGCATACACTGCTTGGTCAATTCCACCATGATTTTCTCTATCACACACAACATCTCCAACAACATCTTCTATCTCTAAAAAAACAGGTGTTTGTACTGAGTACTTAAAAATCCCAGTAACAATAATTTCACCTTTCCAATTAACATCTTTTCGACTACCAATATTCGTAGATACAATTTTCATTTATCTTTTTTTTACTTAAAAACTATAAAACAAGCACTTACACTTATCTCAAGTACGCTTTTTACTTATTTTCACACACTCAAGAAATACTTTTTAATAAAAGAATAAACATAAGTTATATTTACAATAGTTAAAATAAAGTAGGGGGTTATTTTAACTAATTTTTATTAATAATGAACATACTATGGGGTAGTACTCATTATTAAAACGTTCAAAAAGAGGGAGCTATTAAAATATAATTCATTGAGGGGTGATTGTATTTTATATCTCCTTTTTTATGCCAAACAGAAAACGCTTATACTGTTTTTTCTTACACTTATACTTAAATTCACTTCACTTAAAGCTTCATTGCATTATATAATAAGATAGAACTTTACTTTTGAAAAAGTTAAATTTAAAACAATATTTTAAATTGTTTTTTTTACTAAAAGGTAGTAATTAACATCGCTAGCTTCGGGGGGGGATAGTATGTTTTTTACTGCTTTTTTATCTAAAAATAGGATTGTTTTTTATAAACTGATTTTTAAATCGTTCGCTAAACGGAACTTTATATTTCTTTTCTAATATTAATAAATTATCTTCAAAATAAATTTCTTTAATTTTCTTTAAGTTTACTAAATAATTCCTGTGAGTTTGTGTAAAACCTGTACTCCCTAATAATTCTTTTATTTTTGTTAGCGATAATTTTATTAAATAATCCCCTTCATCACAAATTAAACTACAATACTTTTCTTTAACTTCTACATAAATAATAGCTGCTGTATCTACTTTCATAATGCTTCGTTTCTTTTTTACAAACAAAAAAGACGGACTTACAATTGCATTTTTAGCACTTAAACTGATACTACTTGATTGTTCATGAAATTTTTCTAAAGCTAACTCTAACGAATACAATAATTCTAACTTATTAAATGGCTTTAATAAATATGTATAGGGTTTTGTAAGCTTAGCTTCATCAAAAATAACTTTGCTTTGCATGCTTGTTAAAAACAAAAAAGGGGCTTCTATATTTTGTTTATTTAAACGATGCGCTAACGAAATACCTTCTGGTTTTCCGTCAATCATAATATCAAGTAAAATGATATCGAAGAAACGATTTTTGATTTCTTTTTCAGCTTCGGCAGAGTTTTTAACTCGAATAACTTCATAATTATTATCTTCTAAAAGCTCAATAACTTCTATAGCCTCTTCGTCTAAATCCTCTAAAAGAAGTACTCGTAAATTATTCATTTTTTTATTTTTAAACTTTAACTAGCTTATAAGCTAATATTATTTACGCTAAAGGTAATAAAATAATGGCTGTTGTACTTACACCTTCTTGACTTTCAAAAAATAAAGCTCCGTTGTTTTTTTTAATTAGTGTTTGACATAAAAGCAAACCTAATCCGATTCCTTTAGATCGGTTTATTTTATCGATAGATAAGTCTTTTAAAGCATTAATTTTTTGAAGTTTTTCTTCAGGTATTCCAATACCTGAATCTTTAATTTTAATACGTGCTTGAGTTTCTGAATGTTTTTCTGTTTTTACAGAGATACTTCCAGAACCATCCATATATTTTATCGAATTATCAATTAAATTCCGAATTACGATTTTCAACGATTCTTTGTCTACAAGCACAACTATATCACTTTCTAGATTAGTAGAAATCGAAATATTTTTTGCCTCCGCTAAATTCTCATAATCGAACAACACTTGCTCTATAACTGGTTGTAAGGCGTGTTTTTCTTCTGAAAAACTTAACATATTACTTTGTTCTAACGACCAATGTAATACATTATTTAGTAAATGACTCGTGCTTTCGGTAACTGCAATAGCCGATTTTGTAGCTTCTTTAATTGCTGGTAAATCGTTATTAGCAATATGCTTTGCTAATTTTTGATGCTGCCTTTTTATACTATTTATAGGCGAACGTAAATCGTGAGATACTACAGAAAATAAATAATCTTTTGTTTTATTAGCTGTATTTAAAGCCTCTTTTTGCTCGTTAATAAGTTTATTTTTACTTTTTAATTTTCTATAAAAAAAAGTCAATCCGCCTAAAAAAACTAACAAACCAGAAGCACCTAAAATTAACCCTTTTTGAACTACTCTTTGGCGTTTTATTTGCTCATCTTGTACTGCTATTTCTTGTTGTTTTTGTGCAACCGCTATTTTTTTATCTTTTTCAGTCAATTGCCAAATACGGTCTCTACTCCAAATAGAATCTTTCCATTTACCATATTCAATATAATAATCGACACTCTCTTTAAATTGTTTTCTATTTTTCTCTACTACAGCCATATTTTTAGCTGTATTTTGTTTTAACTCTAAATCTGAAAACACCTTTGATAAATCATAAGCTTCTTTAAATAATGGAATTGCTTTATCATCCAAATATTGATTGTAATAAACATTTGCAATATCTGTCTTAAATTTAATCACAGAACTTGTGTCGCTTGAATTTAGAAGTTTAAACTTTTCATCAAAAAAATATTTCGCTTTTTTATAATTTTTTTTATGGAGATAACATGATGCTAAATTATGTAGCATTGCTTTTTTATAAAGTGGACTAGCTAGAGTATCTAATATTATCCATTTTTCTATATTAGTTATCGCGTTATCATATTCTTTTAGCCTAAAATGAACCAAACCTAAAAGATATTCTTTTTGGGCATTTAATTTTTTATTATTTAATCTATTTACAGTTTGTAATGCATTTTTATATAAGCCTTTTTTATATGCGCTAAAACTTCTTAAAAAAAGAAAAAAATCTTTACTCTCTTTATCTTTTACTACAGACAATGACTTCTCACTAAACACATAACAAGAATCATATTCTTTATTTTCATAAAAAACATAAGTTTTACATGGAATCATATCTGTATACTTTTCACAAACCTGCTTTCCTTTTTCATATAAAAAGGATTGTTTTTTTAATGTTTGTGAGAATAAGCTATATGAAAAAAGTAATAGCCAATTAAAGAATATAAAAAATTTCATACTTTTATTCTTTAGCTTTTCATTGTTGGAGCTGGGTCTTCAGGCATAGTAACAGTCCCCCTATCTGTCTCAGGGTCTTCATCTTCATCTCTTACTAAAGTTGCATCAGCAGAACTTCCATCATTTATTTGATAGGTAAACTGCACATAATATAAATCATACACTGTTGTTTCTTCTTTACAATTAAACTCTACACGAAAATCTCTACACTCAATAACTTCTGTAGTTCCGTCTTTTTTCAAAATTGTTGTAGGTGTAATCCCGTAATAGTTTAGATAAATTTCATTATCTTTTAAAGACAAACCTCTAGTATTCTCTACAGGATTTAATTTATTACTAGGCAAGTAGGCTAATACAGTTAGCGTATATGGTGTGCTATTACCCCCTTCAACACCTGAAATGTTTACTAATGGTCCAGATGGTTTGTTTGCTGCGGGGATATTAGTGTCAAATTCTAAAAATTGCACTAAATTTAATGTTACTCCATTAATCGTTGTACTCATGTTGTTTATTTATTGGTTAGCGTGTTAAATCTACAATAAAAATAACTCTTCTTAAAGTCTTCTATTATAAAAATACTTTTTTACAATCAAAAAAAACTAATTAACTGATATCGTAAAATAAAATTAGCTTATATAAAACACTTACATCAAAAAATTTTGTAATACATCTGCAATTTTACGATTGTCAGATAATTGTGGAATTTTATTTTGCCCACCAAACTTACCTATCGATTTCATATATTCATGAAATCCTCCTTTTTTAACTCTTCTAATAATTAACGGTTGTAATATTTTACCTGTAATTAAATCAAAATAATATACATTCTGATTTTGCATAGAAGTATCAATTTTAGTAGCTAATTCTTCTAAATTTTCAGGTTCATTTTCAAACTCAATAAACCATTCGTGGTATGGCAATCCGCTTTCTGGATTTACTTGTGGCGCTACTGTAAACTCACTTACATTTACATTAGTTCCTACAATTGCATCATTCAATGCTTTTTCTACCTCTTTACCAATAACATGTTCGCCAAAGGCGGATATAAAATGTTTTATTCTACCAGTAACTTTTATTCTATACGGTTTTAATGAAGTAAACTCTACCGTATCGCCAATATTATACCCCCAAAGACCTGCCGAAGTATTTAAAATAATTACATAATTAACTCCTAATTGCACATCTTTTAAAGAAATACGTGTTGGGTTTTCATCAAAAAATTCAGTAGCAGGAATAAACTCATAAAAAATTCCTGAATTTAACTGCAATAACATTCCTTTTTCGATTTGAGAATCTTGATAAGCGATAAATCCCTCAGAAGCTGGATACAACTCAACGTAGTCAATTTTCTTCCCTATTAAAGCTTCAAACTTGTTTTTATAAGGTTCAAAATTTACACCTCCGTACACGAAAAAATTAAAGTTTGGAAAAATTTCTGAAATGGTTTTACCTGTTTTATCAATCAATTTTTCGAAATACATTTGCACCCAAGATGGTATTCCGCTGATTACCGACATGTTTTCGTTAATAGTTTCTTCAACCACCTTATCAACCTTAGTATCCCAATCTTCAATACAATTGGTTTCCCAACTTGGTAAACGATTTTTTAATAGATAATTAGGCACATAATGTGCTGCTATTCCACTTAAACGCCCTAATTTAACTCCATTTACATCTTCTAAAACAGGACTTCCTTGTAAAAAAATCATTTTTCCATTTACAAAACTAGCATCATTTGTTTCTGCCACATAAAATAACAATGCATTTCTTGCCGCAGTTATATGCGTTGGCATCGATTCTTTAGTTATTGGAATATATTTTGCACCCGATGTAGTACCTGATGTTTTTGCAAAATACAATGGTTTACCTTTCCATAATACATTTTCTTCACCCGCTACAATTCTATCAACATATGACCTTAAACCCTCGTAGTCTTGTACTTTTACTCGCTTTTTAAAATCTTCATAATTATTAATAGATATAAAATCGTGATCTTTACCAAAAGCTGTTTTACATCCCTCAGAAACTAAATATTGAAATACTTTTTCTTGCGTTTTATGAGGATTATTAGCCCATTTATAAACTTGTTTTCGTACTTGTTTGGCAAATGGTATTGCCAGCATCGATTTAATACTCATTTTTAGCTATTTTAGAATCAAAAAAATTTGATGCATTTTATTATTGAAAATCTATATAATCAGTAGGATTAACCGGAAATCCATTGTTCCATAATTCAAAATGTAAATGTGGTCCTGTTGTTAACTCACCTGTAGAGCCAACGTTTGCAATTGCTTCGCCCGACTTTACAATATCTCCTTGTTGCTTTAATAAAGTTCCGTTGTGTTTATATACCGATATAAATTCATTAGGGTGTTGTATCGTAATTACATACCCTGTTTCAGCTGTCCATTCAGCTAAAATTACAGTACCGTCAGCAATTGTTTTTACAGGTGTACCGGTTTGAGCAACAATATCGAGTGCATAGTGTTTTTCATTCATATTAAAACCTTGTGAAAGGCTTCCTGTTAAAGGCGAAAAGAAAACTATTTTAGCCCTCCCTTCAGCTCCTTCTAACAGCGGATATCTATCTTTACCTTCTACTTTTGCTCTAAATAATGAATCTTGCTTTGTGGCTAATAATTTACTCTCGTTAATTGAAGTACTTTGAACTTCTGTTTTTATAGAATCTATTTTATCTGGGGCAATGTCACCTGTTAAAACAGGCTTTAAAGCTTGGGTAAAACGCTCCATAACCGCCAATCTTGTTTTTAAAGAATCAGCTTCATATACCAATCGGGTTGCTTTCTTTTTTAAAGAGGTTGATGAATATCCCGGTATATATTCTCTTAAGCCTGTAAATGCTATTAATAAAGAAGTTAGCACGATGAGGAGTATAGAAAACAATCCGCCAAAAACAAATACGTTTAAGCGTGATAATTTTAAAGAAAACTTTTCCTGAAAGGTAGCTTCATTTAAAATTACTAATCGATATTTGTCAACAAGTTTTTGTTTAAACTTACGTTTTTTATGAATTTTTGTCACGTGTATACTAATTTGGATTTCAAATATACAACGAAAAATTTTCGCAACTATTTTTTATAAAAGTTCATTTCGTCTATATAATGCCAAACTTTTGTTGAGAGTAATGGCTGAATGTTTTTTTGTGCTTTAATTCCATTACGAATCATGGTTGATGATATTTGCACAATTGGCGCAGCAACTCGATGTATTTTTTCGTGATTTTTAAATTGATTTTCTACAATTCCTTCTGACACTCTTGGGTACACATATATGCTGTAATCATCTAAAATAGCTTCATAATTTTTCCACTTATGAAAACTCTTTAAATTATCTTCTCCCATAATTAAACTAAAATTATACTTCGGATATTTTTCTGATATATGTGCTAAAGTGTTTATTGTGTAATTTGGTTGTGGTAAATTAAACTCAATGTCAGACGGTTTAATTTTATCGTAGTTTTTTGTTGCCAAATACACCATTTCTAACCGATGATGATTATCTAACAAAGAAGTTTTATTTTTAAACGGATTGTGTGGTGTAACGACCATCCAAATTTCATCTAAATCAGAATTTTCAACCATCTGATTGGCTATTATTAAATGACCAACATGAATAGGATTAAAAGTACCAAAATACAATCCGATTTTTTTCATAATTAAAACTTCTTTTATTCTTAACCTTACTTAATCTAAGTTTAAAAATTCGCTAACCAAATTTTCAGTTTCTTGTAAAGCTACTTGCAAGTCGTAGTTTTTAATGATTTTATCAAACTGCGGAGCAGTAGCCAATTCTACCGACGCTTTTGCAATACGCATGTTAATTTTATCTTCGCTTTCGGTGCTTCTTTTCTTTAAGCGTATTTTAAGCTCATCAACACTTGGTGGCTTTACAAAAACTGCCAAAGTTTCTTCTGGAAATTTCCTTTTTATACGTAATCCACCAACCACGTCAATATCAAAAATAACGTGTTTTCCTAAAGCCCAAATACGTTCAACTTCTGTTTTTAGAGTTCCATAAAAATTATCACGATACACCTCTTCCCACTCTAAAAACTCATCCGCTTTAATTTTTTTCTTAAAATCATCTGCCGAAATAAAGTAGTAGTCTTTTCCGTTTACTTCTTCTCCTCTTGCAGCTCTTGAAGTTGCTGAAATAGAAAATTCTAAATTAAACTTTTCTTGCTTTAATAAGTGGCGAACAATGGTTGTTTTCCCTGATCCTGAGGGAGCTGAAAACACAAATAATTTTCCTTTAAAATCTTCAGACATTCTATAAAACGTTTAAAATTTGTTCTTTTATCTTTTCTAATTCGTCTTTCATTTGGATTACTATTTTTTGCATTGGTGCAAAATTAGCTTTAGATCCTGTAGTATTTATTTCTCTACCTATTTCTTGAACGATAAATCCTAATTTTTTTCCGTTAGAATCAGCTGTATCTAATTGTTCTAAAAAGTACACTAAGTGATTTGCTAAACGGACTTTTTCTTCGTTAATATCTAACTTTTCTAAGTAATAAATTAACTCTTGTTCAAATCGGTTTTCGTCTACCTCAACTTTTAATTCTGTTAAAGCTTTTTGCAAACGTTCTTTTACGTTTTCAACTCTTTCTCCGTCAAGAACTCTAACTTCTTCTAAAGCTGCTTGAATATTTGCTATTCTTTCTTTAAAATCTATTTCTAAAGATTTTGCTTCATCGGTTCTATAAGCTACTATTTCTTTTAAAGCTTCGTCAATATGAATATCTATTTGAGCCCATTCGTTTTCATCTAATTCCTCACGCTCAGTTTTTAAAGCATCTGGCATTTTTATTGCCATCTTTAAAAGTTCTACATCATTATCAGAACCTGTAAAAAGTGTATTTTTTAATTGCTGAACATACTCTAAAACAACATTTTTATTAACCTTTGTAGAAGTTTCTTCTGCAGTCGTTTCTATCCAAATAGAAAAATCTATTTTACCTCTTACCAAGTTACTAGCTAGCTTTTTACGAACCGCTAATTCTTTTTCTTTATAATAAGATGGTATTCTTGTATTTAAGTCTAAATTTTTACTGTTAAGCGACTTAATTTCAATGGTTACTTTTTTAGATGGTAAATGTAATACGGATTTACCGTAACCCGTCATAGACTGTATCATATCCTCATTTTAATAAAGCGCAAAGATACATTTATTTATTTTTAGTAGCCACTTGCTTGGTAACCAAAAACACACCTAAAAAGATCAATAATGTTGCTGCTATTTTTATGGCATTTAAGCTATCACTACCTACAAATAAAGCATATATAGATGCGATAACAGGTTGCAAATAAATAAAAACGCTCACAGTTGTTGGTTTTAATCTTGAAAGCGCAAATAGATTAAATAGATAGGTGATACATGTAGTAAACAATACTACAAATGCTGCTTTTAAATAAATTGATATTGGCATTAAATGCCATTGAACTTCTACTAATTCTGATAATCCGAAAGGAACAACGAATAAAAAACCAAATAAATACAACCATTTTACAAATACTATTGGATTGTATTTTGCTATTAATTTTTTAACTTGTACTAAATACATGGCATACGAAGCTGCGTTTACAAATACTAACAAGTTTCCTAGCATTACATTTTCTGCATTTGTAGTTGACGAACTTCCATAAATTATTAAAACAATGGCCCCTATTAATCCTATAACAATACCAATAATTTTTCTTAAAATCAGTTTTTCTTTTAAAAGAATACTTGCAAAAATTAGTACTAAAATAGGCGCTGTAACCATTATTACCGAAGCGCTAATTGGTGTTGTATAACTTAAACCTTTAAAAAAGGTAAGCATATTTAACCCCACCCCAAAAAAAGCTGCTATTATAATTTTTTTATAATCTGCCTTTTCTATAGATGCTGCTTTTACAAAAAGACCTAATATCCAAAAAACAATTGCCGCTCCACCCACTCTCAGTAATATAAATCCAAATGGTTTTATATACATAGGCATTACTTCTTTGGCAACTGTAAAAGTTACTCCATAAATAAGTGTTGCTATTGATGTAGCAATTAAAGCTAGCGTTCTTTGATTCATTTTACTCTTTTAATTAAAGCGCAAAGATGAAGAATAATGTTGAACTTTAATCAAAAAAAAGCACTGCAAATGCAGTACTTTTTTTACTAAATAGTATACTATTTTAATTAATCTACCAAAGGCGGAACTCTTAATAATTGCCCTGGATAAATTTTATCTGGATGTGATAACATTGGTTTGTTTGCCTCAAAAATTACAGGATATTTCATCGCATCTCCATAAAATTCTTTCGCTATTTTACCTAAAGTATCTCCGCTAACTACTGTATGAAATTGTGCCATTGCTGCAACTTCAATTTCTTCAACCTCAGCAACAGTCATATTATCTTCTACAGATGCAATACCGTTTGTATTACCTACTACTAAAACAACCTTTTCTTTTGTCGCTAAATCTACTGCTTCACCTGAAACTGTAGCTTTATCATCATCAATTGTTATTGCTAAATCTGCCACCGATAATTCAAGCGTATTTACAGCGTTTACTAATTTAGCTGATTTTTCAGCTGCTTCTTCAGCTGTAGTTTTACCAACACCAAACACTTTGGCTCCAGCATCTTTAATAAATGAAAAAATTCCCATTCCTTTTTAATTTTTTGTTGATTAATAATATTGTTTACTGATTACTAATATACAATTTTTATACCACGTTTAAATTTTTATTAATTTAATTTTAGATTAAAGATATCATTTACTCTTCAAAAGAGTTCCAACCTTGAGCTTTTAATTCCATTTCTTGATTTGCTCTAGTTACCAAATTCATTCCTTGATTTTCTTCAACCATGTGCCCGATAATAGATAAATGCGGATTTGCCTTTATCTTATCAAAATCGGCAATTGGTACGGTAAATAACAACTCATAATCTTCACCACCACTTAAAGCAATCATCGTACTATCCATATTAAATTCTTCTGAAGTAGCTATCACTTGTGGATCTAATGGTAATTTTTCTTCATAAATTTTACAACCTAACTTACTTTGTGAGCATATATGCATAATTTCAGATGATAATCCATCTGAAATATCAATCATTGAAGTAGGTTTCACCTCTAATTCTTTTAATAATTCGGTAACATCTTTACGTGCTTCTGGCTTTAATTGACGCTCTATCAAATAAGTATAAGCATCTAAATCTGGTTGATTTTTAGGATCTACCTGAAACACCTGTTTTTCTCTTTCTAAAACTTGTAAACCAAGATAAGCTGCTCCTAGATCTCCCGAAACAACAATTAAATCAGTTGCTTTTGCCCCGTTTCTATACACAACATCCTCTTTCTTTGCCTTACCTATCGCGGTAACAGAAATTAACATTCCCTTAGTTGATGATGTTGTATCTCCTCCTATCAAATCAACCTTATAAGTATCACATGCTAATTGAATACCCGCATACAACTCCTCTAAAGCTTCTAACGGAAATCTATTTGAAACTGCTATTGATACCGTAATTTGCTCAGCAGCACCATTCATTGCATACACATCCGATAAATTTACCATTACAGCTTTATATCCCAAATGTTTTAAAGGCATATAACTTAAATCAAAATGCACACCTTCTATTAACAAATCAGTCGTTATTAATAGCTCTTTATCTGACGAACTTATAACGGCAGCATCATCTCCAATTCCTTTTTGAGTTGAACTGCAATATATTTTAAAATGTTCTGTTAAATGATTTATTAAGCCAAACTCTCCCAATTTAGCTAATGAAGTTCTTTCTTGATTTTTATTTGCTAACATGCTGCAAAGATAACAACAAGTAGCTAAAAAATAGTATAAATAACTAACTCTAACTGAAATAAACATAGGGTTTAAGCATTTTTAAATGTTTTATAATTAGTTATTCCTTAATTTAGTACTTTTAAAACCTCCTTGTTATGATAAAACATAAAATTTTACTTGCTTTTTTTTTCATATCACTTTTTATCTCTTGTGATTCTAATAACGAAATTGAAAATCAAGAACCTGTAAAAGATAGTAAAAACAAAATTGAATGTAAAGACGGTAAAGCAGGCATATACCCGTGTAATAACTACGATTTACTTTTAAACATTCCTTTAAGTACTTTTGATGCTACCGAAGGAAATGACTCTTGGGGATGGACAGACCCTACCACCAACAAAGAATACGCAATAATGGGGGTAGAAAACGGAACCGTTTTTGTTGATATTAGCGATACCGAAAAACCTATATATTTAGGTAAACTACCTACCGCAACCGTAAACAGCTCTTGGCACGACATAAAAGTTTATAAAGACCATGCCTTTATTGTAAGCGAAGCTGCTAATCATGGAATGCAAGTTTTTGATTTAACCAAATTAAGAAATGTTGCAAATCCTCCCGAAACTTTTACTGCCGATACTCATTTCACCGATTTTGGACGTGCTCACAACATTGTTATCAACAAAGAATCAGGGTACGCATATCCCGTAGGAACAAAATTAAACGGAACACCATTAAATAACGGAGGTCCTTTATTTATAAACATTCAAGACCCTAAAAATCCAGTAAGCGAAGGTGGTTGGGGTACCGACAATTACAGCCATGACGCACAAGTAATTAACTACAATGGACCAGACACAGACTACACCGGTAAAGAAATTTTAATAGGTAGTAATGAAAACGAAGTAGTAATTGTAGATATTAGCAATAAAGCAACCCCTACAACAATTGCTAAAATTACATATGCTAACGTTGGCTACACCCATCAAGGTTGGTTTACCGAAAACAAAAAATATTTTATCTTAGGTGATGAATTAGACGAACAAAATTTTGGTAACAAAACAAGAACCGTTGTTTTTGATTTTACTGATTTAGATAACCCGAAAGAACACTTTATTTATACAGGCCCTACTGATGCAATAGATCATAACGGTTATATAAAAGGCAACATTTTTTATTTAGCAAACTACACAGCAGGTGTACGTTTTATTGATATTTCAAGTATTGAAAGTAAAAACATTTCAGAAATAGGTTACTTTGATACTTACACAAATAACGATGGCGCTAATTTTAATGGTGTTTGGAACGTTTATCCATATTTTAACAGTGGAAAAATAGTAGTAAGCGATATTAACAAAGGCTTATTTATCCTTAAAAAACAATAAATGCTTAAAAAACTTTTAGCTACTTTAGTTTTAGTAACATTTTTTAATTGTAATAAAGATACAATAGAGTTTCCGGCATTAGCAAAAGTACCCGAAGTTAATTTTGTAAAAACTTTCGGAGGTGCAAAAAATGAAAGCGGAAAAAGTATCCTTAAAACTTCTGATAACGGATACCTTGTTTTAGGATCTACACAAAGTATTGATGGAGATGTTACCACAACAAAAACAGCCATTCAATACGATTTTTGGTTGTTAAAATTTGATGTAAACGACCAATTACAATGGCAAAAAACATACGGAGGTTCAAAAGATGAAAAGGCACACCAAATTATTAAAACCAATGATAACGGATATGCAATTATCGGGCAAAGTAAAAGTAACGACGGCGACCTAAATTCTAATAACGGGTTTGAAGATGTTTGGATTTTAAAAATCGATGCTACTGGAAACATTTTATGGAAAACAACTACAGGTTTTTCTGGAACGGATCAAGGCTTCTGTTTAATTCAAACAAATGATAACGGATATTTTATTGGTAGTATTTTAGACGTAACCGCATCTGGAGGACTAGGGAATTCCCGCTCAGCAGCAAGACATGCTGGTGGTGATTATTGGGGAATTAAATTAGACACTAATGGAAATATCGTTTGGCGAAAATATTTTGGAGGAACCAATACCGATACTTGCTACGGAGTAACAGAAACTACTGATGGTTATTTAATGGTTGGTTCATCTGATAGTAACGACGTAGATATTACCAACAACAAAGGAAGCTACGATTTTTGGGTTGTAAAAATAAACAAAACAGGAACCCTACTTTGGGAAAAATCATTTGGTGGTGATGAAATTGACGAAGCAAGAGCAATTACACCAACCAACGATGGTAATTTTATAATTATTGGCGACACTCGTAGCACCAATAAAGATGTGACTCAAAATAATGGAGGGGCAGATCTTTGGGCTATCAAAATAGATATTGAAGGTAATTTACTTTGGCAAAAAAATTACGGTGGTAATAGTTTTGATGTTGGTCGTTCTATTCATAAAACCTTATATGGTGGCTTTCTAATCTCAGGAAGTTCAAGAAGTGCAGATAATGGATTTACAAACAAAGGGCAAAATGATGCTTTAATTCTTAAAATTGATGCTAACGGAAACTTACTTTGGCAAAAAACCGTGGGTGGCACCGAAATAGATTTTTGCTACGATGCCATTGAATTAACAAATGGCGAAATTATTGCCGTTGGCGAAAGTAGTAGCAACAATCAAGATATAACAACAAACAAAGGTTTTTCAGACCTACTAATTATCAAATTAAAATAAAAATGAAACAGTATATTGTATTTTTTTTAAGCGTATTTCTTTTTTCTTGTAGTTCAGACAACGATGAGTTAATTAAAGAAGTTAGTGTAAAAATCAATTTTACCCAAAATTGGGATGGTACTAAAATTGAAAAGTCAGACATCGGAAATACTGAATTTCTAAATAAAACAGGAAGTAAATTAACATTAAGTAGGTTGCGTTATTTAATTTCTCGCATTAGCCTTGTTGATGGTGCTGGAGACACCACAAAGTTTAACAATTACAAACTATTAGACATCAGTAAACCTGATAGTTTAACACATACGCTTTCTAAAAAAATATCTGAAGGTAGCTATAAATTATTATTTACTTTCGGGTTTAAAAATGAAGATAATATCAGTGGCATTCACCCTAAATTAAATTCAGCTGACTGGATCGTTCCTGATATGATGGGTGGCGGTTATCATTTTATGCAATTAGATGGTAAATTTAAAGATACCTTAGGAGCCGAAAAACCATATAACTTTCACACTATTAAAGCCTATGACAAAGAAAAAGATTCTATTATAGATACTTCAATACCAGTAATAACCCCTTTCATATTGCTAAAAAACGATGCAACTATTGAAATTAAAATGAATGTAGCTGGTTGGTTTAAATCTCCAAACGATTGGGACTTAAATAAAAAAAGCATCGATTTGATGATGGATTTTGAAGCACAAGAAACAATGTATGAAAATGGTAAAAGCGGGGTTTTTAGTTTAGGTAAAATCTCTCAATAAAACACAAATGATTAAAAAAAGTATATACCTGTTGTCGTTCTTTCTTTTAATGAGCTGTTCATCAACAGAAGAAAAAAATGACCTATATACTCCTGTACCAGTAACTTTAAAAATACCCGAATTATTTCAACAAAGAATAATTGCTCCCGTAATTCCAACAAACAACCCTTTAACAAAAGAAGGAATTACTTTAGGAAAAAAATTGTTTTTTGATAAAATCTTATCTAAAAACAATACCCAATCATGTGCAACGTGTCATAATCCTTCAAAAGCTTTTACCAACAACACTCAATTTAGCGAAGGCGTTGATGGATTATTAGGTAGTCGCAACTCAATGCCTCTATTCAATTTAGCATGGAATTTTGACGAACGCTTTGCTTGGGATGGTAAAGAATTAAGTCTCGAACGACAAGCATTCGAACCTGTTCGAAATCCGATAGAAATGCATAGTGAATGGACAAATGTTGCTAAAAAAATACAAGACCATTCAGAATATCCAACACTATTTAAACAAGCTTTCGGAAATGTAAAAATCGATTCTATATTAATTACGAAAGCCTTAGCTCAGTTCGAAAGAACTTTAATTTCAGGTAACTCAAAATTTGATAAATTCTTATTAGGTAAAGCGACTCTTACAGCAGAAGAACAAAACGGATTTAATGTTTTTATGGATGAAGCTCGTGGCGATTGTTTTCACTGCCATGGTAGCGACAACAATCCACTATGGACAAACAATCAATTTCACAATAACGGTTTAGATCTTGTTTTTACTGATTTAGGTTTAGGCGCTGTTACAGGCGACCCTAATGATAACGGTAAATTTAAAACCCCATCAATCAGAAACTTAAAATTCACCGCACCCTACATGCACGATGGTCGTTTTGCAACTTTAGAAGAAGTTATCAATCATTATTCTACCGGATTAAAAAACTCTTCAACCATTGATCCTTTAATGAAAAAAGTAAATCAAGGCGGTGTACATCTTTCTGAAAAAGACAAAGCCGACTTAAAAGCCTTTTTATTTTCACTTACCGACAATGATTTTGTTACAAATTTAGATTTTCAAGAATAATCAAAAAATCTAATAAACCCATCAAAAAACACAATGATGAGTTATGTAATTAACTGAGACTTATATTGTATATTTGCAAACTATTTAGCGTTAATCCACTTAAAACAATGATAAAAGTTTCAGACACAGCAAAAAGGAAAGTTATCGAGTTAATGACTGATGACGGCTTTGATGCTACCACAGATTTCGTTCGTGTTGGTGTAAAAAGCGGAGGTTGTTCAGGATTATCATACGACTTAACCTTTGATAAAAAAACCCAAGAAAACGATAAAATTTTTGAAGAAAACAATGTGAAAATTGTTGTTGACAAAAAAAGTTTTTTATACCTCGTAGGAACTACCTTAGAGTATTCAGGAGGTTTAAACGGAAAAGGATTTGTATTTAACAATCCAAACGCAAACCGTACATGCGGTTGCGGAGAATCTTTTAGTTTATAAAATTACAACTCAATTATGAGCAAGTATACCGAAGACGATTTAAGAGAAGAGTTAAAAACCAAAGAATATGAATATGGTTTTTATACTGATATAGAAAGTGAAACCTTTGCAAAAGGGTTAAATGAAGAAGTAGTTCGTGCAATTTCTAAAAAGAAAAACGAACCAGAATGGATGACCGAGTGGCGTTTAGAAGCCTTTAGAGTTTGGGAAAAAATGGAAGAGCCAGAGTGGGCAAATGTTCACTATGAAAAACCAAAATTTCAAGACATTGCTTATTATTCGGCACCAAAAGAAAAACCAAAATTAAATAGTTTAGATGAAGTTGACCCTGAGTTATTAGATACTTTTAAGCGTTTAGGGATTTCTATAGACGAGCAAAAAAAATTAGCAAATGTAGCTGTTGATATAGTAATGGATTCTGTATCTGTTGCAACTACATTTAAAGAAACTTTAGCTGAAAAAGGAATTATTTTTATGCCTATTTCAGAAGCTATTCAAGAACACCCTGAATTGGTAAAAAAATATTTAGGAACCGTTGTCCCTACAACCGACAACTTTTATGCAGCTTTAAATTCGGCAGTATTTTCTGATGGATCTTTCTGTTACATTCCAAAAGGCGTTCGTTGTCCGATGGAATTATCAACATACTTTAGAATTAACGAAGGTGGAACAGGGCAATTTGAAAGAACCTTAGTTGTTGCCGATGAAAGCAGCTATGTTTCTTATTTAGAAGGATGTACCGCACCAAGTAGAGATGAAAATCAATTACACGCAGCTGTTGTTGAACTAATAGCCATGGACGATGCTGAAATTAAATACTCAACAGTTCAAAACTGGTATCCTGGAAATGCTGAAGGAAAAGGTGGTGTTTATAACTTTGTAACCAAAAGAGGTTTATGCGAAACGAATGCTAAAATTTCTTGGACACAAGTTGAAACAGGTTCAGCAGTTACTTGGAAATACCCTTCATGTGTATTAAAAGGTGACAATTCGGTTGGTGAATTTTATTCAATCGCCGTAACAAACAATCATCAGCAAGCTGATACCGGAACTAAAATGATTCACTTGGGTAAAAATACCAAGTCAACTATTATATCAAAAGGGATATCAGCCGGAAAATCACAAAACTCTTATAGAGGATTAGTTCAGATAAATTCAAGAGCAGAAAATGCCCGTAATTTCTCGCAATGTGATTCTTTATTAATGGGTAATGAATGTGGCGCACACACATTTCCGTACATCGAAACAAAAAATAAATCGGCACAAATAGAACACGAAGCAACAACAAGTAAAATTGGTGAAGATCAATTATTTTACTGTAACCAACGTGGTATTGATACCGAAAAAGCCATTGCTTTAATTGTAAACGGATTTAGTAAAGAAGTACTAAATAAATTACCAATGGAATTTGCTGTTGAAGCTCAAAAATTATTAGAAATTAGTTTAGAAGGTTCAGTAGGATAATTAATAAAGATACGAAATGAAAAAAATAATATTTATAGCTCTTTCTATCCTTATTATTGGTTGTAAACAAACCGAAAAGAAAGAAGTACCTAACGAAGTTAAAAAGCCCGAAGTAAAATTATTTCAATTAGTTGGTGGATCAATTTTAGTAAATAAGTTAGAGGTTTTTTCGCAAGATACAACGTACACCGGTCAAACAAAACAGTTTACCGATGCCTATTATGTAATATCGCACCCAAAAGGGAACTTAATGTGGGATGCTGGTTTACCTGAAAACTTGGTATTACCTGAAGCGGTTACTCCTGGCGACGGAACCTTTACTGTACAAAGACCCGATTCTTTAGCAAATCAATTAAAATCGATTGGTTTTAAAATTGAAGATTTCAAGTATTTTGCAATGTCTCACTCGCATTTTGATCATACTGGGCATGCAAACTATATGAAAGATGCAACTTGGCTAATACAAGAAAACGAATACAATTCGGTTGCAGGAGATTCTTTAGTTAAAAAAAATCCTGCGGTAGCAGCCTTAAAAAATGTACAAAAATTAAACGGTGATTATGATGTTTTTGGTGACGGTACTGTTGTTATAAAATACATGCCAGGTCATACTATTGGTCATCAAATATTATATATTGAAGCTTCTGGAGTTGAAAAACCAATTTTATTAACAGGAGATTTATATCATTTTGAAGAAAACAGAGCCAACAAAGGCGTTCCTTCATTCAACTATAATGTTGAACAAACTTTAGCAAGCATGCAAAAATTTGAAGCTTTTGCTAAAGAAAAAAATGCTGAGGTGATCATTCAACATTCACCAATAGCTTTCAAAAAATTACAAAATCTATTAAAAAAGTAACCAGTAATGTTAAAAATAGAAAACTTACACGCTAATATAGAAGATAAGTCAATTTTAAAAGGATTGAATTTAGAAGTTAAAGCAGGAGAAATTCATGCAATAATGGGTCCTAACGGAGCTGGTAAAAGTACAATGGCTTCTGTTATTGCAGGAAAAGAAGAATACGAAGTTACCAACGGAACTATCGAATTAAATGGGGAAGATATTAGCGAATTGGCGCCAGAAGAGAGAGCCCATAACGGTGTGTTTTTATCATTTCAATATCCGGTTGAAATTCCTGGAGTTACGGTAACTAACTTTATTAAAACAGCAATTAACGAATCGCGCAAAGCACAAGGTTTAGAAGAAATGCCTGCTAAAGATATGCTTAAAATGATTCGTGAAAAATCTGAATTATTAGAAATAGACCGTAAATTTTTATCACGTTCTTTAAACGAAGGATTCTCTGGAGGAGAAAAGAAACGTAATGAAATTTTTCAAATGGCAATGTTAGAGCCTAAGTTAGCAATTTTAGATGAAACCGATTCTGGTTTAGATATTGATGCTTTACGTATTGTTGCTAACGGTGTAAATAAATTAAAATCTAAAGATAACGCAGTAATTGTAATTACGCACTACCAACGTTTATTAGATTATATTGTTCCTGATTTTGTACACGTTTTACACGATGGTAAAATTGTAAAAACAGGAGATGCTTCATTAGCGTTAGAGTTAGAGGCAAAAGGATATGATTGGATTAAAAACGAATTAGTTTAGTTATAAAGTTTAAAAAGTAAAACTTTAAAAACTTACAACTTTAAAACTAAAACAAATGGAATTAAAAGATAAACTAGCTGCATCATACGTAGCTTTTGAAAATGGTGTAGATGTAAACTCTGATATACATGATATTAGAACTAAAGCGCTACAAAATTTTGAAGAATTAGGATTTCCTACTAAGAAATTAGAAGCATGGAAATACACCTCTTTAAAATCAGTATTAAAACAAGATTACAGTATTTTTCCTAGCTCGGAAAATGCTATCGAATTAGCAGATGTAAAAAAATATTTTATCCATGATATAGATACCTATAAAATTGTATTTATTGATGGAAAATACAGCTCTTTTTTATCAGAAACTACACATGATACGATTGATGTTTGTTTAATGTCATCAGCATTAACAAAACCGAAATACAAGGCGGTTATTGAAAACTATTTCAATAAAATAGCCGAACAAGATAATTTAACTTCATTAAATACTGCTTTTGCAAATGAAGGTGCCTACATTAACATTCCTAAAAATGTAGAGGTACAAAAACCAATACAAATTATTTATTTTACAACAGGTACTGAACAAGCTACCATGACACAACCTCGTAACTTAATTGTTGCCGAGCAAAATGCACATGTACAAATTATCGAACGTCATCAAAGCTTAACTTCTAATCCAGTTTTAACAAACGCGGTAACTGAGGTATATGCTGCAAAAGATGCAACAGTAGATATTTATAAAATTCAGAATGATGATAAAAATGCTTCTTTGGTAGATAACTCTTACATAGAGCAAAAATCAAACAGTATTGTTTCTGTACATACTTTTTCTTTCGGAGGAAATATTACACGTAACAACTTAAACTTTTATCAAAGAGGAGAACATATCGATTCTATCTTAAAAGGAATTACAATTACTGAAGGAAAACAACACGTAGATCATCATACTTTAGTACATCATATTGAGCCTAACTGTGAATCTCATCAAGATTATAAAGGAATTTATGATGAGCGTTCTACTGCTGTTTTTAATGGTAAGGTTATTGTTGAAAAAGAGGCGCAGAAAACAAATGCTTATCAGCAAAACAACAATGTTTTAGTAAGTGATAAAGCTACAATTAATGCAAAACCACAATTAGAGATTTTTGCAGACGATGTAAAATGTTCGCACGGTTGCACTATTGGTCAATTAGATGAAGATGCGTTATTTTACATGCAACAACGAGGTATCCCTCAAAAAGAAGCAAAAGCTTTATTAATGTATGCCTTTGCAAATACTGTTTTAGAAAGCGTAAAAATACCAGAAGTTAAAAAACTAATTAATAAATTAATTGCCAATAAACTAGGCGTTAATATTGGTTTTGATTTATAATATCTGTTTTTATTAAATCTTTAAAAATAAAGCTCATTCTATATAGAATGAGCTTTATTTTTTTAAAAAAAAATTAAGTTTTGTAATGATTTAAAAACTGCTTCGTCAAAACTAGTGAAATAATTAAAATTTAAAACTAGAAAAAGATGCGAAAAACAATTACTCTATTCTGCTTATTATTTATTAGCATTCAATCGCAATCACAAACCGATGTTTTTAATGCACTTTTAAAAACGTATGTAACAAAACAAGGAAATGTAGATTATAAAGGATTACGAAAAAATCGTGCTTTATTAGATTTATATTTAAATCATTTAGAAAAAACAGTTCCTGGTAAAAATTGGTCAGCATCAAAAGCCAAAGCTTTTTGGATTAACGCCTATAATGCTTATACGATTAAACTAATATTAGATAGTTACCCTTTAAAAAAGATTACTGACATTAAACGTAAAGGTAGAAATGCATGGAAAATACCTTTTGCTGTCATTGGTAAAAAAACATATTCGTTAGACTATATTGAACATAAAATATTACGACGTTGGCATGATGACCCAAGAATTCATGTTGCTATAAACGCAGCCTCAAAATCAGGGCCGTGCTTTGCAAACTTTGCTTTTACATCTAAGAACATCAACAATTCTTTAGAGTCATTAATGAAAAAATTTATTAACGACCCAAGTAAAAACAAAATAACATTAAATAAAATTGAGGTATCAAAAATGTTTGAATGGTATCAAGAAGATTTTACAATTAAAACTTCGTTGGTTGATTATATTAACAAGTACTCAATAGTTAAAGTAAATGATAATGCTGCCGTATCATATTTAAAATATGACTGGAATTTAAACGGATTATAAAGCCATCATTTACTCTCCTTATTTTATTAACGTAAAAATAAGTATTTGTTTTTACGTTTTTTTTATATCATTTTTAAATTTCTAAAGACATTAATACCATTCGTAACTCCATATAACTATAATCTTTGGCTACTTTTTCTTTTAAATCTGTCAAGCTTTTAAACTCAACATTTTCAACAGCTTTTACTATTTTGTTATATCTTTTTAATGGAATGATTTCAAGAACATCAATATCTCCTTCAGGAATAAAACTTGCTAAGTGACTTTCAATCGTATTGATTGTTAAGCCTCTTTTACTGGCTATTTCTTTGGCTGAAAATCCTTCTTTAAATAAATTAAAGGTTATTTGCCGTGTTGGTATTTTATCTTTTTTAACTACTTTTTCTGTGTCGTTAATTCCTTGTTTTTTAATATAATTACTTATAGTATCTAAAATTCTACCACCATATTTTTGTACTCTAATTTTCCCCATCCCTTCAACTTTAAGTAATTCTTGTGCTGTTTTTGGAACTGTATCACAGATAGCATAGAGTGTTTTTTGAGTAAAAATTTGAAAATGAGGAATTTTTTCTTTTTTATGAATTTCATCTCTCAATTCGCGTAAACTGATTGCTAAAACAGGATCTCTAGATGATATTATTTTCTTTTTCTTAGGTTTTTCTACATTTTGTAAAACAGCATTTGCTCTCACTTGTAAGTAATCTTCAACCTGAAATCCATCCTTCAACTTAAGAAAACAAAATAGTTTAATAGATAATAAGTCTTGTAGCGTATAAATTTGTTTCTCTAAATCTTTTTGAACAGCTTTATTATCTGTAGAAAATGAAATTCCACTTAAAGGCTTCTTAATAAACTCTTCAGTTTGTTTAATAAAATAATCAATTGCTTTAATAAATCGTTCATTAATGGCATCACTATTCTCTGCTAAAATATCATCTTCGGAGAGTTGTTGCAATTGAATTTTAAACCCATTAGCAATTTTTAATAAAGGAATAATCCCGTTATCTTTAATCGTTTCTAAATGGTTGATCATAATACCATTTAAACTCGTTTGATTTTTATAATATATATCAATAGCTCTTGTTGTTGGATATAAAAAAGCTCTAAAATCGAATAATTCTGAAATTAAATTAAGTTGATATCTTTTTTCTGACTCACTTAAAACTGTTTCATCAGGAACGTTTTCGTGTACGTTCTTATTAAAAGAATCAACCGTTCTATCATTTATAATAGAACTGTTTCTAATCTGTGTTTTTAAAACAATCCCCTCTAAAGAAGTACATCTACTTAAAGCAACGTACGTTTGCCCGTGTGCAAAGGAAGCTTCGGCATCAATAATTGCTTTTTCAAAGGTTAATCCTTGACTTTTATGAATTGTAATTGCCCACGCTAATCGTAATGGAATCTGAGAAAAAGAACCAGTAACTTCTTCTTTAATATCCTTTGTTTCTTCATCTATCGAATAATTAATATTCTCCCAAATTTCTTTTTTTGTTTCTATTTCATCATCATCATTCGGACATTTCACATAAATAAGATCATCATCAATTAAAGTTATTTTACCAATTTTCCCGTTAAAATATCGTTTTTCTGGTGAGCTGTCATTTTTAATAAACATCACCTGGGCACCAACTTTTAACTCTAATTTATCGCTATTCGGATAGGCGTTTTCATTAAATTTACCAGATACCTCTGCTTTAAAAAAACTGCTCTTTTTCTTTAACTTATCTAACTCTAGCGTATTAATAGCATCGGCTCTTTTATTGTGGGTAGTTAAAGTAATGTATCCATCATTTTTTTGTGGCTCAAAATCTGGATTATATCTTTTATTTAAAATTGCAGCTGACTTTTCAGATAAAGAATCGTTTCTAATTTCATTTAAAATTTCGATAAACTCATCATTATCCTGTCTGTAAATTTTCTTTAGCTCAATACTTACCGTATTCGATTCTTGAAATGCTCTACTACTAAAAAAATATACCGATTTATAATGTTCTTGTAGCAAACTCCATTCATTAGGTCTTACAACTGGTGATAATTGTTGCAAATCTCCTATCATTAAAACTTGTGCGCCTCCAAAAACTTTGTTTTTATCTTTGTATCGTCTTAAAACCTGATCTATACCATCTAACAAATCAGCTCTAACCATACTAATTTCATCAATAATCACAAGATCTAAAGATCTAATAATGTCAATTTTTGCTTTACCAAACTTTCGTTGTTGGTTAGATGCATTTGCTATTTGGTTTGGTAAAATAGGACCAAACGGCATTTGAAAAAAAGAATGAATGGTAACACCTTTTGCATTAATTGCAGCAACACCTGTTGGTGCTACAATAACCAATCTTTTAAGCGATTCGTTTTTTATTTTATGTAAAAAAGTAGTTTTTCCTGTACCTGCTTTCCCAGTAATAAAGAGATTTCTATCTGTTTTTTCTATAAACTGAATGGCAAGGTCTAATTCTTTATTTTCTATCATCACAAAAGGCTACTACAATTTTTTACTAATAAATGTAAAAGTACTTTTTTTAAGATAATATGTTGCTAAAATTAGAGTGAACAGCTTAATTTTTGACAACAACTCCTTTCAGAAAGTGAAAAAACACCTAATAACAAAACCCTAAGTATTTAACCTAGGGTTTATTAATCATTTTCTAATATTTAGGAAATTTCTTTTTGCTAATTTTTAGACTCCAATCTTTTAAGCCTATCTTGTAAATCAATAAACATTTTATTCAACGCCTTTAACTCCCTAATTTCAGCATCTTGTTTGTTTATTTTTAAATCTTGTGCTTCTAATTTCTTTTCTTGATCAATAGTATATAATGTTAGCTCTTCTATTTTTTGTAATAATTTAGCATCCATTTCTCCCAAGAAAAAACCGTCTTTTTTCACTTTTTCTGCACTTGGTATATCTTTTAAATGCCCTTTTTCATTTATATGGCTTTCAACTTCTTTTAAAGTTGGTAACTGATAGTTCTCTTCGAAAACAAAGTCTGACCAACCAGTTGCTTCCACTTTTATTTCTCTTGCACCTATTGAACCTTCAACAGCTAATCTGTGACTACCTGTAGTTGATGTTCCAATTCCTACTTTCCCTGATGAATTTATACGAAAAGGTGTTGATATCCAAGTATTACGATTCCTCCACATTTGAATAGAAAACTCACCATCATTAGCACTTATAACAGGTCGTTGAGTAATATTATCTTTAGACTCTAATTGTATTGCTGCTGCAACACCACCTCCAACAATCATTTGATGGTAACTTCCTTTAGATCCTTTTACTTCTAACTTAGAATTTGGATTACTTGTTCCAAATCCTACATTTCCTGACGATTCTATTGTAAAAGGAGTTGACATCCAAGTGTTACGGTTTTTCCACATTTGAATAGAAAAATCACCATCATTAGCACTTATAACAGGTCGTTGCGTAATATTATCTTTAGACTCTAATTGTATTGCTGCTGCAACACCACCTCCAACAATCATTTGATGATAACTACCTTTAGATCCTTTTACTTCTAGTTTAGAATTTGGATTACTTGTTCCAAATCCTACATAACCACTATCTCCTTTAACTTTAAATATTGATTGCCTCCAACCATAGTTATCATTTGCTGCATGAAGTCCAAAATCACCTTCATTATTAGCTGAAAAATACCAATTTTTTTTATTAACAGGTGCTTTTGTATTTCTAAAATAAAACAAACCTTCAGCAATAACAGATCTATTACCAACAACATGCAAACCCGCTTTAGGGTCTGTAGTTCCAACACCTACATTACCATTCGATTTAAATGTTACTTTTATAGGGTTCTTCATAGGATTTTGATAGCCTCCAAACGATAAATGAAGTTTACCATTACCATTTGAATTGTATGTACTAGGTACCCAAGCAAAACCTGCATGTTGAATCCCAGTCCCTGCAAAACATAATCTAGATGAAACTACATCTGATTGGGTTTCGCTTAAAGGATTACCAAGAAAAAGATGTGCTTCATTTTCAATTGGTTTTTTAAGAACATTTAAAACACTTTTTGTGTACGAATTTCCAATACTTATATTACCTTTAGTATAGATGAAATCACTTTTACCTGTGGGTGAAGCTCCAGTTAAAATTTTTTCTTGAGCTGTAACAGTTAATCCTATTACAGATAAAAAAATTGCTAAAATTTTTCTTTTCATTTTTTGTATTTTTTTAAAGGCACAAAAATACTCCATATTTTATAAATAAACCCTACACAAAACGTGTAGGGTTTATACTTTGATTCAATTGAAAAAGGTAAAATTAAAATTTTCCGTTTGTATGTGCCATTTCAGCAGGAATTTCTTGAATTACATCCCAGTGTTCAACTATTTTATTGTCTTTTAATCTAAATAAGTCATAAAATGCTTGTGATTTTCCACCCCATTCACCTTCACTCATAGTTAAAACAAAATTTCCTTCACCCAATACTTTATGAAGTTTTTTATACCTAAACATATTATTTTGTGATGTTAAATATGCAATTGCTTCTCCTAAACCATCTAACCCATCTTTAATCATAGGGTTATGCTGATGATATTCTTCAGTGCTTACATAGTTTGTAATTTTTTCTGGTGCTTTACCAAACAACACATCGTTTACAAAGTTTTTTACAATTTCTTTATTAGTAGCTGTTTTACTGATATCAGTAATTTCAGTAACACCATTAACTTGAGAACGTCCACTAGCTGTTTGCTCAACTTTAGCCGTAATATTATCCCAATGTTCAGCAACTTTACCATCTTGCATTCTCCAAACATCAAACGCAACTATCTCTTTACCTCCTAAAGCTTCAGCATTATGATATGAATTATGTAAAATAATAAATTCACCATCTTGTAAAATTCTATGCGTAGTATAAGTTGTATTTGCTTTTTTTAAGACAGGAAGAAATCCTAATACTGGGGCTATTCCTGTTGGTACATGAGGATTATGTTGAATATAATCAGTTGTAAAATATTTTTTTATTCCTTCTGAGCTATACTCCTTAAAAAAAGCCTTTTGTGCTTCTTGTGCTATTGTTTTTAAATTTTCCATTTTAAATTCTTTCTTTAATTTATTTCCTTTTATTGTTGATTTTTTTTGAATTGAATTACAGCTTGTAAAAGCTGCGATGCTCAACACAATAATGATTGCTTTTTTCATCCTATATTTAATTTTAAATGATAGGACAAAATTAAGAGGAAAGGAAAACGTACGATAGGTAAATCTGACGAATAAAATGGTAAATATCGAACCTAAAAATCTAAATATTATTATTTTTGAAAGTATTTGGGGTAAATCCTGTATGTTTTTTAAAATATTTTACAAAATTAGTTGATTCTTCAAACCCCATTAAATAAGCTAACTCTGTACTTTTAATGCTAGAATTTATTAAATTTCTTTTAGCTTCTAAAATTACAAACTCATCTATATATTGTTTTGCGGTTTTATTAATTATTTCTTTACAAACTACATTTAAATGCTTGTAGGTAATATTTAATTTATTAGCATAATAGTCAGCATTTTTATTGAGTACAAAATCACTTTTTAAAAAAGTTTGAAAACTTAAAAAGAGTTTAAATTTTTCGGACTCCTTAATATAATCTGTTTGATTCTTTTTAATTTCTTCAAGCTTAGAAAAGATGATATTAAATAAAGAATCTATAATGTGCTTCTTATTAAAGTTTTCAGATGCCTTGTAAAACTCATTAAAAAAAAGTTGAATATACGTTAGAATATTAGAAGCTTCAGGAACTTCAACTTTTGGAGAAAAGAGTTGAGGAGTTAATAATCTAATGGCTGTATTTTGAGGAATATTAGCAAGCTGGTTCTTAAAATATTCTTCAGTAAAAAGAAGTAGATACCCTTTTACACCTTTATTAAATTTAAAAGCATTCACTTGTCCTTTTGAGACATAGATAATAGCATTACTTTCTACTGTATGCCATACAAAATCGACTAAATGTTCAGTTTTTCCATTTGTATAAAAAGCTAGTTGGTAAAATTCTAATTGATGCGCTCTTTCTGGTAAATGATCAAAAATATCTTTTTTACTTTCTAAATTTTCTAAAGTAATTATTTCTATTCCATGTATTTCAGAAGATTTAGATTCAAATAATAAGTGAGGTATTTCTTTACTCATATAGTAAACGACAATAAGCAATGTTATTTATAGCTAAGTGAAAGATAGTAGATAATAAAGGAAAAATCAAGTTGTTTTAAAAACAACTTGATTTTTCAAAGGGAATCTATTTCTGAATCTTAAGCACTTTCATCAAAATGGTTTCTAACAAACACCATTTTGTAAATGCTGACTGAATTAAATTCAAGCCAATAAACACAGTAAACCACATCCAATTAGGATTTACATAAACCGTTAATATTACACTTAGTAAAACAAAAGAACCAACGATAATTCTAAAATATTTATTTAACATCTTATTTAGTTTTTAATTTATAATCAATACTATTTATAATTTTTCTTTTCAATCATATAATACACCAATGGCACAACCAATAATGTTAATACCGTTGACACAATAGTTCCTCCCATTAACGAAATTGCTAAACCTTGAAAAATCGGATCAAATAATATTACAAAAGCACCAATTACAACAGTACCAGCAGTTAATAAAATAGGCGTTGTACGTACTGCACCTGCTTCAATTGCCGCTTGTTTTAACGGAATTCCTTCGGCTAATCGTAAATTGATAAAGTCTATTAATAAAACGGAATTCCGCACCATAATTCCTGCTAAAGCAATCATACCGATAAATGAAGTTGCTGTAAAAAATGCGCCCATCATCCAATGCCCTAAAATAATTCCTATTAACGATAACGGTATTGCTACCATCATTACAATTGGTGCTTTAAAATTTTGAAACCAACCAACAATTAAAATATAAATCAAGATAATTGCTCCTAAAAAAGCGATTCCTAAATCTCTAAAAACCTCTAGTGTAATTTGCCATTCACCATCCCATTTTACGGTATAATCATCCTCAAAATCAGGTTGCCCTAAATACATTTCGTTCAATTTATAACCTTCAGGAAGTTTAATTTCATTCAACTTCGCTTCCATTCCTAAAATTGCATAGGCTGGACTCTCTAATTCACCTGCCATATCAGCCATTACATACACCACTCGCTTTTGATTTTTACGAAAAATACTTTTTGCATTTACAGTTTCAGTAATATCTACTAAATCTCCAATAGAAATCATGTTACCCTGTTTCGATTTTATTTTTAATTGTGAAATATCAGAAATGGTCGATTTTTCTTTTTCATCCAAGCTCAAAATCAACCCAACCTGACTTACAGCATTTTCATCATACAAACTCGTAATTGGGCTGTTAGCCAATGCCATATTCATGGTATATGCTATTTGTTGTGGTGCAACTCCATACAACATTGCTTTTTCTTTGTTTATTTCAAATTGATATTCAGTTTGATCATCTTCAACCATCCAATCAATATCCACAACATCTGCTGTGTTTTTTAAAATATTCTGAATGCTATTCGCTATTTTAATTTGCTCTTTATAATCAGGTCCATAAACCTCAGCAACAATTGTTGATAAAACCGGTGGTCCTGGTGGTACCTCAACCAATTTTACATTTGCATTGTATTTTGCTGCAATTTTTTGCATTTCAGGACGTAGTAATTTTGCAATACCATGACTTTGAATCGTTCGTTTTCCTTTATCAACCAAATTTACTTGAATATCAGCCATGTTAGATCCACCACGCAAATCGTAATGACGAACCAATCCGTTAAAAGTTATCGGAGCAGAAGTACCAATATAATTTTGATAATTCACCACTTCTGGTCTTGTTGCCAAATACTGAGCAATTTCTTGTGTAACAACCGCTGTACGTTCTAAAGTTGTACCCTCTGGCATATCAATTACTACTTGAAACTCGTTTTTATTATCAAAAGGTAACATTTTAACTGCAACCGAATTTGTAAAAAACAATAACATTGTTACCATTAACACAACAAATGTTCCTCCTAAAAACAACCACCTTTTTGTTTTATTCTCTAATAAAGGCCTTTCAAACTTATTGTAAATTCTGTAAATAAATGTTTCTTCTAATGGTTTCTCAACCTTTTCTACACTACTCTTTTTATCTTTTTCACGTAAAAAAATGTATCCTAAATAAGGTGTAATCGTTAAAGCAACAAATAATGACAAAATCATTGCTATCGAGGCTCCAATAGGCATTGGCGCCATGTAAGGCCCCATTAAACCAGATACAAAAGCCATTGGTAAAACAGAAGCAATTACTGTAAATGTTGCTAAAATTGTTGGGTTCCCAACTTCATTTATCGCATATAAAGCTGCTTGTTTAAAAGGCAAACGTTTCATTTTAAAATGTCGGTGCATGTTTTCGGCTATAATAATGGAATCATCTACCACAATACCCGTTACAAAAACCAAGGCGAAAAGCGTAATTCGGTTTAAGGTATAATCTAACATGTAGTAACTTAACAGTGTTAAAGCAAACGTAATTGGCACCGATAAAAACACCACTAAGCCACCACGCCAACCCATTGCTAACATAACTACTAAAGTAACCGCAATGATTGACCCAATAAGATGCAATAATAATTCAGATACTTTATGTGATGCAGTTTCTCCGTAATTTCTAGTAACTTCTACATGTACATCATCAGGAATTAAAGTAGTACGTAAACGTGTTACCTTTGCTAAAATCGATTCTGCAATTTTCATTGCATCTGCCCCTTTTCTTTTAGCTATAGACAAAGTAACTGCAGGATATTCCGATTTGTAATCGGATGATTTTACACTTCCTTTTCCAAAACCTAAAGACACATAATTTTGAGGTATTTCAGGGCCATCAACAATTGTAGCGATTTGCTTTAAATAAATTGGTTGATTTTGCTGCACACCAACCACTAAATTTTCAACATCAGTAACAGAAGTTAAAAACTTACCTGTATTTACTAAAAACTCAGTATCATTCTTATCAAAACTTCCCGATTTTAACTGCGTATTATTAGCTTTAATCATTTCTGAAACTGATAAGAAATCTAATCCGCTTGCAGCCAATTTATCCTTGTCTAAAACTACTCTTAACTGACGATTTCTTCCTCCAATTTTATGCGTAATAGAAACATCGTTTATCTTTTTAATTTCCGATTCTAATTCTTGCGCCATTTGATTCAACTGAAAATCATCATAATGCTCGCTCCACAAAGTTAACCCCAACATCGGTACATCATCAATTGCACGTGTTTTTACTAACGGAAACGTAACACCTTTTGGCATTTGATCCATATGCTTATTAATTTCATTGTACAATTTTACAAACGAACGCTCAATATCTTCACCCACATAAAACTGCACAATAACCATTGCCTTTTCGTTCATCGATGTAGAATACACGTACTCAACACCTTTAATATTCGAAATTAATTTTTCTAAAGGCTTTACAACTCTAGACTCAACTTCTGTAGGACTCGCTCCTGGATATCCAACAAAAATATCCGCCATTGGCACATCAATCTGTGGCTCTTCTTCTCTTGGTATTAAAAACGAGCTGTACACTCCAATAACCATAAAAACGATCATTAAAAGCACTGTAAGCTTAGAACCAATAAAGACTTTTGCAATTTCCCCTGCTAAACCTTCTTTCATATTTTTATATTTTTTTAGGCGTTTTAACAAGCTATCCGTTTCAATCTTTTTACGCAGTTCTCGATACAAATTTGCTTGGGCAAATTCACTCGAACTGACATAAAAAGGATTTTCACTACTATCTCTAACGCAATTCTTTACTATTCTTAATCTATTCCTTCAAAACAGCATACATACTACTCACTGCCCATCATTTACTAACAACTGCCTACTGAACACTTATTTTAACTCCATTAAATAGTTTTCCTTCAGCTGAAACGATATACGATTCACTAGAATTTAAACCTGATAAAACCTCAACTTTATTACCATAAACTCTTCCCAAACGCAACCAACGTAACAATGCTGTATTACGCTGACTTACCGTATAAACACCAGATAATTGACCGTTTTTAACAATTGCTTTTTTAGGAATTAATACCGATGACGATTTTACTTTCCTTTTTACAGGAAATTGGACTGTAGAAAACATACCCGATAAAATATTCACAGCTGTTTTTTCTAACGCTATTTTTACTAAATACTGACCTCCTGTATTTTTAGCAGAAATACTAACCTCACTAACTTTTCCTTTAATCGTTTTATCTATCGATTTAACTAAAACAGTAACTGCTACTCCATTTTTAATTTGTGCTATCTCTGTTTCAGGAACCATTGCTATTACCTCAAAATACTTAGGCGTTTCTAAACTAATTAAAGGAACACCAGGAGTTGCCATATCACCATTTTCTATATTCTTACTTGTAATAACACCTGTAAAAGGAGCTCTAATATTCGAATAAGCAAACTGAGCATTAATTTCGTTCCTTTGCTGTTTTGCAGCTTCTAAACCCGCTTTTGCCATTTCGTAATTAGCAGTCATATCATCCATTTCTTTCTGACTAACACTCGTACTTGCGAATAAATTTTTAAAACGATTGTAATTCTTTTCAGCATTATTAAAAGCAGTTTTAGCTTGTGAAATCCCTGCTTTTATCTGTGCTTTTTTAGCCTGTAAATCAGTATTATTAATAGAAACTAACAATTGCCCCTTTTTAACCTTATCACCAACATTTACATGTACTTTTTTAACGTACCCCATAATTCTAGTACTTAAATCGGCACTATTTACAGCTTGTATTTTTCCACTTACTGATAAAAATTGACCATTATTGCTTTCAGTAATCTTACTCACTTGAACTTTAATCGGTGGAGAATTATCTACAGCTTCTTCTTTATGCTCTTTACCACAATTTGCAAATGTTAATGCAACAGATAAAATTAGAATTGTATATATATATTTCATTTTATAGTTTGTTTATAATTTTAGGTTTCGACTGCGCTCAACCAGACATTTTTTTTTAAGATTATTTTACTAAAAACTGCAACTGCTTACTGTCAACTATTTTCATTCTTTAGTTAAAAATTCTAAATACACTTGTGTAAAATTGTATTCGAAAACAGTTTGATTATACGCTAATTCTTTTTGCAAAAACTGAGTTTCTGCTAGTAACAAATCAGCTGTTTTTTCTAAACCTTCTTTAAACCTGTTTTTTCTAATTCTTAAAGACTCTTTAGACTGCTCAACTGCTAAAGCTGTTAATGTTAATTTATTTTTAGCATCTACTAATTGACGTTTTACTTTATTTAGTTCTAAGTTACTTTTAGACACATATTGATTGTACGCTAACTTAGATTTCTCTAATTCAGCTTTACTCTTTTGTATTTTTCCAAAACGTTTTGCCCCTTTAAAAATATCCCAGCTTAATTGTGCTCCAACCAGATAACCATTTGCACTACCTTTAAACACCTTATCATCGTACATTTCATAACTTCCAAAAGCATTTAAGCGTGGTAAAAAAGCCATTTTATCAGCCTTATTCATTTCCTCGTATCCTTTTAAAGCTAGCTGCATCGCTTTTATGTCTGCCCTATTTTCTGAAATGACTCTTTCATCAATATTAAAACTAGCAACTAATAAATTCTCAGTAGGTTTATATACAACATAACTCTTATCGTTCATTAAAAACGAGATGTAGTTTGATGCATTTTGCACATTACTTTTTGCCACTTGCAACTGGTTTTTAACCTCTGTAACTCGTACTTCTATATTTAAAACATCTGTACGTTGTAAAAAACCTTGTTCATAACGATTATCAGCCATTTTTTTATTAGTCATTGTAGTTTTTAAAGCTTTCTCTAACACACTAACTGCTTTATATGCGAGTTGTAATTGCATGTAAGATTTCTCTACCTCTAATAACAAATAATCTTTCGTGCGCTCAGTTTTTAAAGACATTGCTTCCATTTTAGATTTTGCAGCTTTTCTTTGATAAAGACCATCTAAATTTATTAATGGTTGTTGAATTTCTAATTTTGTTGCAAAATTTTGAGTTCTTTCAGGATCATTTAACAAAGCTGGATTAAAATCATTTTGTGTTAAAATTTCTTGATTCAATTTAGAGCCAAATGCCATTAATGGGTTTGTAGTTGAAATACCTGTATGACTTGCTGTAATATTTGGTAAAAAAACCGCATTTGTTTGGTTAAAATCTGCTTTTGCTGCTAAAAAATCTTGTTGGGACATTTTTATAGCGTCGTTATTTTCTTTTACTTTAGATATAACATCTTCTTTAGTAATAACTATTACCTCTTGTGCTTTTGCAAAAAGAGTAAATAATATAAAAAACAGTATTAATACTTTATTATTCATGCTACAGTTCAATTAAGTTACTGCAAACTTAGCTGCATAATAAATAATTGTTAGTAACATTTGTTACCATCTGATTTGCTTTCTATAAAGATTATTTGAGTAAAATTTTATAATTAAAAAGTAAAAATCTCTATTTTCATAAAGTTTAACAAAAAACTTAGCTGAACTTCTATACACTATTTAACCTGCTTCGTTTATTTTTGTGAACCTATGGATTCATTAACTCAAATTGTATTAGGAGCTGCCGTTGGCGAAGCTGTTTTAGGTAAAAAAATTGGAAACAAAGCAATGTTATATGGGGCTATTGCTGGTACTATTCCCGATTTAGATGTCTTTGCTTCATTTTTCACAGACAAAGTAACGGCACTTTATATACATAGAGGATTTACTCATTCTATTGTGTTTTCAGTACTTTTTGCACCCATTTTAGCTTGGATTGTTTCACGTTACGAAAAGTATAAAGATTTTAAAAATTGGACATTACTATTTTTCTTATCATTTGTAACACATCCTATTTTAGATGCCCATACCACTTGGGGAACGCAATTATTTTGGCCTTTTGATATCCGATTGGCTTTTAAAAACATATTTGTAATTGACCCTCTTTATACATTGCCTTTTTTAGTGTTTTTAATTTTTGCAATGACACAAAAACGCACTTCTGAAAAACGTCGTTTTTATAATAAAATGGGATTAATAGTTAGTTCTTCTTACTTAGTGCTTACATTACTATTAAAATGGATAGCCTTTAATCAATTTGAAACAGCTTTAAAAAATCAAAATATTGCTTACTCAGAAATTGATACGAGACCTTCACCTTTAAATACTATACTTTGGAGTGCTAACGTGCAGACTGAAGATTCTTTTTTATTGGGTAATTATTCATTTTTTGATACGCAGCCTATTACTTTTACAAAATATCCAAAGAATCATAATTTATTAGAAAGTCTTACTGAAGACAAAAATGTTAAGCGTATGATCTCAATTTCCGAAGGTTGGTTTACCATCAATAAAAAGGACGATCAACTTTATTTTAACGATTTACGATTTGGTCTTTTAAGTCTTAAACCAAAAGCCGAAAATTTCGTTTTTAAATATAAAATAACAGTTGATGATTCAGGAGATGTACTATTCACTGAAGAACCAAAAGATAGACGTGATGGTAAAAAATTAATATCTGACTTATGGGTACGCTTAAAAGGTAATTAAACATTCTCCCTAATAAATAATTAAACTTTACATTTTATAAACTTTATAAATAGTTCCATTTCTTGCCTGTTATGGCATGAATTATAACATTTTTCAAAAACATTAAAAGTAAAATACGGTTTAAAATATGTTATATACGCTGCTTTATCCCCACCAAAAGGAGGATGATCTTCATTTAATTTAGCATTAAAAAGAAGTCCCACTAATTTTCCGTTTTCTTTTAATATCGCATTCATTTTTTCAGCATACTTACTTCTCAAATTGGGATTTAATGCACAAAAAAAAGTTTGCTCAACTACCAAGTCAAACGTCATATCTAAATCAAAAAAATCTCCAAGAATTAATTGGTTATCAGGGAAATAAGGAACTCTATTTTGTATATTCCCTAAAGCTGTCTCAGATAAATCTACAATAAAAACATTCTTAAATCCCTTATTAAAAAGATACTCTGCTTCATAAGAATTACCGCCTCCTGGAATTAATATTTTTAATTCCTTATCTTCTAACTGATCAAAATAAGCTTTTAAAGGCGGTGAAACTTCTCCTAAGTCCCAACCCGTTTTATTAGCCTTATACTTATTCTCCCAAAAATCTTTAGACAGATTCATTTTTCTTTATTTTTTTTAATAAAAAAGCCTACACAAAAAATGCGTAGGCTTTCCAATTTATACTTTATTAATAGAAAACTACATTTCTAATGCTTTTTTAGGATTGTTGTCCATTAACAATTCCATCGGGTTCTCTAAAGCTTCTTTTACAGCCACTAAAAATCCAACAGACTCACGACCATCAATAATACGATGATCATAAGATAAGGCAACATACATAATTGGCTGAATAACGACTTCTCCATTTACTGCCATCGGACGATTAACAATATTATGCATTCCTAAAATTCCACTTTGTGGAGGGTTAATAATCGGTGTAGATAACATTGATCCAAATACACCACCGTTCGTAATAGTAAACGTACCTCCAGTCATTTCATCAACTGTAATTTGACCATCACGAGCACGTAAAGCCAAACGTTTTACTTCACTTTCAACACCTCTAAACGATAAATTTTCGGCATTTCTAATTACAGGTACCATTAATCCTTTAGGACCAGAAACTGCGATAGATATATCTTGAAAATCGTGTTTTATTTGAAAATCTCCATCAATCATAGAGTTTACATCAGGATACATTTTTAACGCTCTAACAACAGCTAAAGTAAAGAAAGACATAAATCCTAACCCAACACCGTGCTTCGCTTTAAAATCTTCTTTATACTCCTTACGTAAATCAAAAATTGGCTGCATGTTTACTTCGTTAAACGTAGTTAACATAGCTGTTTCGCTTTTTACAGCAACTAAACGTTGTGCTACCTTACGACGTAACATTGACATTTTTTTACGCTCCGTACCACGCGAACCATTTGCAGGTTGCGTTCCCATAGAAGGTATCGCTTTTACAGCATCTTCTTTAGTAACACGCCCATCTTTTCCTGTTCCTTTCACGCTTGCAGCATCCATTCCTTTTTCAGCTAAAACTTTCTTAGCTGCAGGTGATGCTGTTCCGGTTGCATACGTTGCAGGTTTAGCTTCTTCTTTTTTAGGAGCTTCAGCTTTTGGAGCTTCTGCTTTTTTTGTTTCAGCTGATGCGCCACCTTCAGGTTTTGCTGCGCTCATATCAATCAAACAAACTACAGCGCCCACCTCAACAGCATCGCCTTCCTCAGCCTTTAAAGTGATAATTCCGCTTTCTTCCGCAGGCAATTCTAACGTTGCTTTGTCAGAATCTACTTCGGCAATTGGCTGATCTTTTTCAACATAATCACCATCTTCCACTAACCAAGTTGCTATTTCTACTTCTGTAATCGATTCTCCCGGAGAAGGAACTTTCATTTCTAAAACACTCATGTTTCTTTTTTTTTATTCTGAAATATTTTATTTCTTTTATTTGGGCGTTCGGGCGGGCTTTTCACTATATCTTTTTTGCTGCATTCTCGATACAAATTTGTTCATTCTTCACAAATTCACTCGAATTGGCTGCAAAAAAGGATGCCGTTTCAATCCCTAACGCATGCACTTACTTTTTATCGTATTAATCAAAGACCTTGTCTAATACTTGCTGATGTCTTTGCTTATATCTTGTACTTGAACCAGCTGCTGGTGCCGATTTATAATCTCTCGACGCACATTCTAACTTTGCCAATTCAAAACGCTCTAACATATAACTCCAAGACCCCATATTTTTAGGCTCTTCTTGTGCCCAAACATAGCGTGCTACATTTGGATATAGATCCATTACTTCCTTAATTTTATCTAAATGTAATGGAAATAATTGTTCTATTCTAATTAAAGCAACATCTTCTCTTCCTAGTTTTTCACGTTCTTCTAACATATCGTAGTAAAACTTACCAGTACAAAAAACCATTTTTTTAACTTTAGAAGCATCAACAGTATCGTTTATAACTTCTTGGAAAGATCCGTTTGCTAAATCTTCAATCGGATTTACCGCTTTTGGTAAACGCAATAAACTTTTTGGTGTAAAAACCACTAAAGGTTTTCTAAAATCACGTTTCATCTGACGACGTAATATGTGATACATATTTGCAGGTGTAGAACAATTTGCTATCGTCCAGTTATCAACTGCTGACGACTGTAAAAAACGCTCTATCCTTCCTGATGAATGCTCAGGCCCTTGCCCTTCATATCCATGAGGCAATAACATTACCAATCCATTTTGCAATTTCCATTTAGCTTCTGCCGATGAAATGTATTGATCAAATACAATTTGTGCTCCGTTGGCAAAATCACCAAACTGTGCTTCCCAAATAGTTAACGTATTTGGTGCAGCCATGGCATACCCATAATCAAATCCTAAAACTCCATATTCAGATAAGTGTGAATTGAAAATAGTCATTTCACCTTTATTTTTCGGGTTGGTGTTTAATAAATTTACACGCTCTAAGGTTTCCTCATCCCGCATAATTGCATGACGGTGCGAGAAAGTTCCTCTTTCTACATCTTCACCTGAAATACGTACATTAAAACCTTCTTCTAACAAGGTACCGTATGCTAAATTTTCGGCAGTTCCCCAATCTAAAGAGTTCTGATCAAAAACCATTTTTTTACGTCCTTGTAAAATACGTTCTGCTTTACGTACAAATTTGTATCCTTCAGGGGTTGTTGAAATTACTTTTGCTATATCTTTTAACGCTTCAACCGAGTATGTTGTATCTACTGGTTGCAGCATGTCTTGTAATTGCTTTCTTATAAACCCATCCCAAACTTCTGGCATGAATTCTTGAATTTTAGAAGTCGTTTTCTTTTTAGATTCTGTAAATTCAGCTTCTAAATGCGCTTTAAACTCTGCGGTAATTTCCGTTACATAATCTGCTGAAATGCTTCCCTCTTCAATTAATTTAGCAGCATATAATTCTTTCGCATTTTTATGCTTAGAAATTGCTTTATATAATTTAGGTTGCGTAAAACGAGGCTCATCACCTTCGTTATGCCCGTATTTACGATATCCTAATAAATCAATATAAATGTCTTTTTTAAATTTCATTCGATACTCAACAGCCATTTCCATTGCATGACAAACCGCTTCTGCATCATCTGCATTTACGTGTAATACTGGCGACAATGTTACTTTAGCTACATCAGTACAATAAGTACTTGAACGTGCATCTAAGTAATTGGTTGTAAAACCAACTTGGTTATTTACTACCACATGAATGGTTCCTCCTGTTTTATATCCGTTTAAGGTCATCATTTGTGCCATTTCATACACAATTCCCTGACCAGCAATAGCCGCATCACCATGCACTAAAATAGGCATTATTTTTGCGTTATCGCCCTTATAATCTAAATCTACCTTTGCACGAACAATACCTTCAGCAACTGCATCTACAGTTTCTAAATGTGATGGATTTGGCACCAAATTCATCTTCATTTTTTGTCCGCCTTTATAGGCTTTACTTAATGTTAACCCTAAGTGATATTTTACATCTCCATCAATATCTTGATCTTCAAAATCTTTTCCTTCAAACTCGCTAAATAAATCGCGAACAGGTTTTTTAAAGATATTTACCAAAGTGTTTAAACGACCACGGTGTGCCATTCCTAACACACATTCTTCCACGCCATATTTTTCGGCAGCATCACGAAGTGCAACACTCATTCCTGGAATTAGCGTTTCTCCTCCTTCAACTGAAAATCGTTTTTGACCTACGTATTTTGTTTGTAAAAAACTTTCGAAAGTTGATGCTTGGTTTAACTTGGTAAGAATATATTTTTTAGCTTCAACATCATATTTTGGTTGATTTCCATTTTTATTCAAACGGTTTTGCCACCATTTTAATTCTTCTGGGCTACGCAAATACATATATTCAACACCAATACTATCACAAAAAATAGCTTTTAAGTGCTTAATTATTTCGGCTAATGTTTTTGCACCGATTCCTAAAACTTCACCTGCGTTAAAAACGGTTGTTAAATCTGATTTTGTTAACCCAAAATTTTCAACCTCTAATGAAGGCGTATATTTTCTACGCTCACGAACTGGATTTGTTTCTGTAAAAAGGTGTCCTCTTGTACGGTAACCATTTATTAAATCAATTACTAAAAATTCTTTACGTACTTCTTCAGGTATTTCAACAGAAGTTTCTTCATCAGTCAACGAATAATTTTCGTTTGCTAAATCATATCCCTGAAAAAAACTTCTCCAACTTGGTTCTACTGCATCAGGATTTTTTTGATACTGTTCGTATAAATCACCTATAAAACTGGTATGTACTGCGTTTAAGAACGAAAACTTGTCCATATATCTTGTTATGCTTTTCTATCAATAAGAATAATAGATACAAAAATACAACTTTTACCAAAAATAAAACTTTTTTTCATGCTTATTTTAAAGCATCAAGTTAGGATATTAATAGGTATAACTTTTTTTATTTTTATTTTTTCATCACAATAAAGCTTTATAAATCAGCAGAAAACGTTTTTAATTTAATTTTTTATCAAAAAAAATTTGCAGATACAAAAAAAGCCCTTAAATTTGCACTCGCATTTTAAAACAATTACGTTTTAAATTCCTCCTTAGCTCAGTTGGTTAGAGCATCTGACTGTTAATCAGAGGGTCCTTGGTTCGAGTCCAAGAGGAGGAGCTAAAATGCTAAAGGCAACGTAGCAGCCGATAATTGCTACATTTTACATATTTGTTCTATATGAACATTCCTCTTTAGCTCAGTTGGTTAGAGCATCTGACTGTTAATCAGAGGGTCCAAGGTTCGAGTCCTTGAAGAGGAGCAAAAAAGACTTACATTCATGTAGGTCTTTTTGTATTTTTACACTATGCAATTTCCCAAAAAACTTACTCAAAAAATAATAGCGCGTAAAAAAAATCAAGCACTGCGTTTACTTGGTAAAGAAAACAATGTAATTGATTTTTCTTCGAATGATTATTTAGGGTTTTCAAAAAGTAAAATACTATTTAACAAAACACATCAACTTTTAATTGACAATAACTTAACAATTAATGGAGCAACTGGATCAAGATTACTTTCCGGGAATAGTCAATTATATAATACTCTTGAGGTAGATATAGCAACTTTTCATCAAACAGAAAAAGCATTAATTTTTAATTCTGGTTACGATGCTAATATTGGTTTTTTTTCAGCTGTACCACAACGTGGCGATATCATTTTGTATGATGAATTTATTCATGCCTCTATTCGCGACGGTATAAAATTATCAAATGCAAAAGCCTATAAATTTAAACATAATGATTTAACTCATTTAAAGGAAATTCTAAAAAGAGTTCAACAAAATGATGCGCATATTTACGTAGTTACAGAATCGGTTTTTTCAATGGATGGTGATTCTCCTGACTTAATTAATTTAGTAGCGATTTGTAAAAAAAACAATGCCTATTTAATTGTTGATGAAGCACATGCTTTAGGAGTTTTTAACTTCGGATTGATTCAAGAATTAAATTTACAAACGGATGTTTTTGCAAGAATAGTAACCTTTGGTAAAGCCTTTGGATGCCATGGTGCTGCAATTTTAGGAAGCAAAGAACTACAACAGTATTTAATAAATTTTGCCCGTAGTTTTATATATACCACAGGATTATCTCCACACGCATTAGCCACTATAAAGTGTGTTTATACAGAATTTAGAGGTTCAACGGGTATTGAAAAATTTAAAAAACTACAACAAAACATACTGCATTTTACATCAGAAGTAAAAAGACTAAACCTAAATTTTATTATCAGTAATTCTGCTATTCATTGCTGCATTATTTCTGGTAATAAAAACGTAAAATTAATCGCAAAGCAGCTTTCAGAAAAAGGATTTAATGTAAAACCAATTTTATCGCCAACCGTTAAAAAAGGAGAAGAACGATTACGTTTTTGTTTACACTCATACAATTCTAGACAAGAAATTACCAATATTTTAGAACATCTTGCTATTTTTGTTTAAAAATACAATGCGCGATAATTACACTATTTTAACCGTTTTTGAATATTCTACCGAAGCTCATCTTGTTAAGTCTAGACTAGATTCTGATGATATCAGAACTTTATTGATGGATGAAAAAACAATTGATTCTGACCCTTTAATAAGTCAAGCAATTGGAGGTGTAAAACTATTAGTACATAATGATGATTTAGAAAAAGCGTTGACTATTTACAATGAAATTAGAACTTATGAAAAAAATGAAAACGGAGAAGCTATTCACTGTAAAAACTGCAATTCTTCTAAAACGTTAGTTGCCCCAACACAACGAAAAAGTTTTTTTTACATCTTGTTTCCTTTTTTTGAAAGCAGAAAATTAATTTGTAACGATTGCAAAACAATCTTTTAAATGAAAAAATATTTTATTACTGGAATTTCTACTGAGGTAGGAAAAACTGTCGCTTCAGCAATTGTAACCGAAGCTTTACAAGCCGATTACTGGAAACCTATACAGGCTGGTGAATTAGAGGATTCCGATTCTCATAAAATTAAAAAGTTTATTTCTAATAAAAAAACAGTAATTCATCCAAACTCCTATGCTTTAAAAACACCTATGAGTCCGCATGCTGCTGCAGAAATAGATGGAGTTACAGTTGAATTATCAAAAATTAACGAACCAAAAACTAACAACAATTTAGTTATAGAAGGCGCCGGCGGATTACTGGTTCCGTTAAATAATTCCGATACAATTTTAGACATTATCAAACTCAACTATAAAGTAATTGTTGTTTCTCGTCATTATTTAGGCAGCATTAATCATACTTTGTTAACCGTAAAATTATTACAAGAAAAAGGCTTTGATGTTGCTATTATTTTCTCTGGAGATGAACATAAAACCACAGAAGAAATCATCAAAAAAATGACTAACGTTACTGTAATTGGTCGTATTGATGAAGAACCTTACTTTGATAAAAATGTAGTAAAAGAATATGCTGAACTTTTTAAAGAAAAGCTACTAAATTTATAAACGCCTAACTGAACTTTTTATCAGTAAAACGAAAAAAATAAAAGTATGACACTTCAAGAAAGAGATAAAAAACATTTATGGCATCCGTTAAAACAACACCAAACGCATCCTGATAGTTTAGGAATTGTAAAAGCTAAAGGATGTATTTTAACCGATGAAAATGGCAATGAGTATATCGATGCTATTTCATCTTGGTACACCTGTATGTTTGGGCACTGCAATGATTTTATTACCAATCGTGTTTACCAACAAATGCAAACATTAGATCAAATAATGTTTAGCGATTTTACACACGAACCAGCTGTAAAATTATCCGAAGAATTAATTAAAATTCTTCCAGAAAATCAAAACCGAATCTTTTTTAACGATAATGGTTCAACTGCTGTTGAAGCAGCTATTAAAATGGCTTTGCAATACTATTTTAATAAAGGCGAAAAACGAACTACTTTTATAGCTTTTGAAGATGGTTTTCATGGTGATACTTTCGGCGCGATGTCGGTTTCTGGCTTATCAGCTTACAACGGGCCTTTTGAAGATTTTTTAATGAAAATTGAGCGTATTCCTGTCCCGAACGGGAAAAATAATCAACAAATTTTAAATCAGTTAGAAAAAATCGTTGCAGAAAATGATATTGCAGGTTTTATTTACGAACCGTTAGTGCAAGGAGCAGCCGGAATGAAAATTCATGAAGCAGCAGATTTAAACGAGATTTTAAAGTTTTGCAAAGAGAATAATATTTTAATGATTGCTGATGAAGTAATGACAGGTTTCGGTAAAACAGGTAATCATTTTGCATCAGATGAAGTTACTACAAAACCAGATATTATCTGCTTAAGTAAAGCTTTAACTGCTGGTTTAGTTCCGATGGCAATTACTTCTTGTACCGAAGAAATTTACAATACTTTTTTAAGCAATGATATTGCAAAAGGTTTTTTTCATTGCCATACCTACTCTGCTAATCCTATTGCCTGTAGCGCTGCTTTGGCAAGTATCGAATTACTACAAACTACAGAAATTCAAGAAAGTATTAAAACTATTATAACTTCTCATAAAACATTTGAAAAGCGTATTAAAAAACATCCAAAAGTAACCACAACAAGGAGTAAAGGTGTAATTTTAGCAATCGATTTAAAAAGTAACTCTGGTCGTTACGGTACTTTACGCGATCAATTATTAAAACATTTTATGAATGATGGTGTGTTTTTAAGACCATTAGGAAATACCATTTATATTCAACCACCTTATGTAATTACAAAAGAGCAGTTACAAAAAGTATACACAACAATCGAAAAGGTTTTAGATATCTTCTAAAACCTTTTCTTGTGCTAATAAATTAATTTCTTCGTGTGTTTCTTTAATTCGCACGTATAAATCTTCATAAATCCACTCGCCATTAGTTCTTATACCACGAACAATTAATGTTCCTTTTCCGTTTGGTCCCGAAATCGGAATGGAAAAATCAACATCTCCATCATTATTATTTATTGATATATTTCCTGATGGGATTCCATATTTTTCAATTGGCTCCCCTAAAAAACTACGTACTTTCTTGTTTTTTTCAGCTTGTTTAATAGCATGCTCTACCGGTGTGGCATTTGTAATTATTTCAGATATACCAAAAAACGCAGCACCAATACCAAAAACAAATAATAAAATAAGCCCAATACATCCGCAGCCACAACCACCAACAGGCACTACCCATCCCCAATTTCTACCAAACCAACTTTTTTGTTTTTGTTCACGCATCATTTAAAAATTTTAATGACAATATAATTATTTTATTTTCTTCGTAATCGTTGATTTAACTATTATTTTTGCTGAGATATTATCAATCATTTTAAGATGATGCTAAAATAAGTTTAGCATAACATAGCTCAATTATGAAAGAACCAATTTCTATAACCTCTTTTGCTTCGGTTTCAGCCTTAGGGAGTTCTCCTGAGCAAATTTGGGAAAACTATTTAAACTCAAAACATTTTTTAACACTAAAAGATAATGTTTGGATTGGGCAATTAACCAATGAAGATAAACTTATTATTGAGAAAATAAGAAGTTCGGATAACAAGTATAAAAACTTAGATGATTCGGTAATATACACTTTGTTTGCTGCAAGAAAAGCTATTGAAAAAACTAATTGGAAACAGGAAGATAACTTCGGTATTAATATTGGTTCATCAAGAGGAGCGACTTCTTTGTTTGAAAAATATCACAAAGAATTTTTAGAAACTGGAAAATCATCAACCTTAAGTTCTCCAACCACTACTTTAGGTAATATATCATCATGGATTGCCCACGATTTACAAAGTAACGGGCCTGAAATTTCGCATTCTATTACTTGTTCAACAGGATTACATTCTTTGTTAAACGGCGTTGCTTGGTTACAATCTGGTATGGCTGATAAGTTTATGATTGGCGCTAGTGAAGCCTCTTTAACTGATTTTACGATTGCCCAAATGCAAGCGTTAAAAGTATACTCGAAAGAAACCGATGAATATCCGTGTAAAGCTTTTGATTTAGAAAAAAACAAAAATACCATGGTTTTAGGAGAAGCTGCCTCAGTTTTTTGTTTAGAAAAAGGAGTTCAAGAAAATGCTATTGCCACTATTAATGGGGTTGGATATGCTACTGAAGTTTTAAAACACAATACTTCAGTAAGTACCAATGCCGATTGTTTTCAAAAATCTATGAAAATGGCTTTGGGTGGTATTTCTCCTGATGAGATTGATGTTATAGTAATGCATGCTCCTGGAACTATTAAAGGAGACCAATCTGAAATTAATGCAATACAAAAGATTTTTTGTAACAAAACTCCTTTTTTAACTACTAATAAGTGGAAAGTCGGGCATACTTTCGGAACTTCAGGGTTGCTTAGTTTAGAATTAGGCGTATTTATATTACAACATCAAAAAGCAATCGAAGTTCCGTTTGCTACGCAACAAAATCATCCAAAAAAAATAAATAAAATACTTATAAATGCCGTTGGTTTTGGTGGAAATGCCGTTTCTGTTTTATTGACGAAATAATATTGCTATTTCAGTCAATTTAGCTATTTTTAGTAACTAAAAAACAATTGCTTTATGATGGAATGGTTTAATGAATTATCTTCTTTTCAAAAAATGTATTGGGTTGTTACAATTGCTGCAACCTTACTATTTATTTTTGTTCTTATAACAACTTTTATTGGCGCTGACACTGATGATGTAGGTGATGTTGATGCAGAAATAGATGCCGATACTGGTGCTGGATTTCAGTTTTTCACCTTTAAAAACATGGTGGCTTTTTTTACCATTTTTGGATGGAGTGGAATTGCAAGCATCGATGCTGGAAATTCAAAAATTGTTACCTTATTTATTTCTATCTTCTGTGGATTATTAATGATGACAGTAATGGCAGCATTATTTTACTACATCAGTAAATTAACTGATAGCGGAACTTTAAAGATGGAAAATGCACTTAATGCCATTGGCGAAGTATATTTAACCGTAGGAGCCAACAAATCTAAAATAGGAAAAGTACACGTTAAAGTACAAAACTCACTACGAGAATTAGAAGCACTAACAAATTACGATACCGATTTACCGCAAGGAACGGTAATAAAAGTAATTGAAGTAACACCAAACGGATTATTAATTATTGAACCTCAAAAATAAAAATTGACTATGTTAAAATTAACACTATTACAAATTGAAGGCTTTGCCGGGCCTATCGGAATGATTATTGCTATTCTATTTATTTTCATCTTATTTATCACCTTAATTAAACGCTATAAAAGATGTCCTTCAGACAGAATTTTAGTAGTTTATGGTAAAGTTGGCGGCGGACAATCAGCAAAATGTATTCATGGTGGAGCCGCATTTATTTTTCCGGTAATTCAAGATTATGAGTTTTTAGATTTAACACCTATTTCGATAGAAGTAAATTTAGTAAACGCACTTTCTAAACAAAATATTCGTGTAAACGTACCAAGTAGATTTACTATTGGAGTTTCTACTGAGCCAGGAATTATGCAAAATGCTGCTGAAAGATTGTTAGGATTAAATCAAGACAATATTCAAGAATTAGCACAAGAAATTATTTTTGGTCAGTTACGTTTAGTAGTTGCCTCTATGGATATAGAAGAAATAAATAATGATAGAGATAAGTTTTTAACTAATATTTCACAAAGTGTAGAATCTGAATTAAAAAAAGTAGGTTTAAAGTTAATCAACGTAAATATTACCGATATTGTTGATGAATCAGGCTATATAGAAGCTTTAGGTAAAGAAGCTGCTGCACATGCAATTAACGCTGCTCGTAAATCGGTTGCCGAAAAAACTAGAGATGGTTCTATTGGTGAAGCAAATGCTGTACAAGATGAAAGAACACAAGTTGCTGCTGCAAACGCACAAGCCGTAGAAGGAGAAAATACCGCAAAAATTGCTGTTGCAAATTCAGATTCTTTAAGAAGACAACGTGAGGCAGAAGCAGAACGTACTGCAATTGCATCAGAAAAAGTACAAAGTGCAAACGCTTTAAAAGAATCGTATGCAGCCGAACAAGAAGCCGAACTTGCCAGAGCTGAAAGAGAGCGTTCATCTCAATTAGCAGATATTATTGTACCTGCTGAAATTGATAAAAGAAAAGTTGAAATTGATGCCGAAGCAAAGGCCGAAAATATTAGACGAATTGCAAAAGGTGAAGCAGATGCAATTTTCTTAAAAGCGCAAGCCGAAGCTAAAGGTTTATATGAAGTATTAACAAAACAAGCGGCTGGTTTAGACGAAATTGTAAAAGCTGCAGGTAACGACTCACAAAATGCGGCATTATTATTAATTGCTGATAAATTACCAGAATTGGTAAAAACGCAAGCCGAAGCTATTAAGAATATTAAAATTGATAAAGTTACTGTTTGGGAAAATGGTGGCGGAAAAGATGGAAAGTCATCGACCTCTAACTTTATTTCGGGCATGTACAAATCGGTACCGCCATTACAAGAAATGTTTAATATGGCTGGTATGCAATTGCCTGAATATTTGAAAGGTAAAGATATTCCGGCTGAAATTATGGAAGAAACCAAAGAAGATAATTAACCTTCTTTAAATTAATAATTCTAAAATTCCGCTTTCATAGCGGAATTTTTGTTTTCAGTTATTCTTTACTTTCTACTGATAAAAACAATCAATAAATAAACTGTGCCGATATCAAACACTATACAAGTGCGGCATTCTGAATTTATTTCAGAATCACATTTTTATACCAATAAGTGTTCGCTCTTGATGAGAACCTGAAAAAAAATCAGGTTGACGGAACGCTTAGTATTTATTTGACTAAAATTGAGTAATTTAAAATATTACAACAATATCGATGCTTCTTTATTTGATAAAGAAAAATAAAACGCTGCTGTTAAACGGTATTTTTGCAAATAGGTTTAGCCCTGATTGAACGGCTTGTTTGAGCTCTTTTTTTCTGTCTGATCGAGTGAATTTTGAAGGATGAAAAATTTGTATCGAGAACAGTTGAAAAAAAAGCGAGTAGTGAAAGCAGGAAATAGCTTCAAAAAAAGAAATAAAAACTCAATTAGTTTTTTTATTTTTGACAGCTACAAACAACTTGAATTTATGAGTGAAGTAAGACATAACTGGACGAAAGAAGAAATTCTTGAAATATATAATAAGCCGTTAATGGAGCTTTTATACGAGGCTGCAACGATTCATAGAAAAAGTCACGACCCGAATGTAGTACAGGTTTCGACCTTATTATCTATAAAAACTGGTGGATGCTCGGAAGATTGTGGATATTGCCCACAAGCGGCTCGTTACCACACCAATGTTGATGGAAATGATTTAATGAGTGTACAACAAGTAAAAGCACAGGCTTTACGAGCAAAATCGGGCGGAAGTTCGCGTGTTTGTATGGGTGCTGCTTGGCGTAATGTAAAAGACGGGCCAGAATTTGACCAAGTATTAGAAATGGTGAGAACTATTAACAAACTTGATATGGAGGTTTGCTGTACTTTAGGAATGGTTACCGAAAACCAAGCGCAACGTTTGGCTGAAGCTGGTTTGTATGCCTATAATCATAATTTAGATTCGTCGGAAGAATATTATAAAGAAGTAATTTCTACACGTGGCTATCAAGATCGTTTAGATACGATTGATAATGTGCGTAAAACAAACGTTACAGTATGTTCGGGTGGAATTATTGGAATGGGTGAAAATGCTGAAGATAGAGCTGGAATGTTAGTGGCTTTATCTACTTTAGATCCGCAACCAGAATCAACACCAATTAACGCTTTGGTTGCTGTTGAAGGTACACCTTTAGAAGATGAAAAACCTGTTGAAATTTGGGATATGATTCGTATGGTTGCTACTACTCGTATTGTATTACCTGAAACTCAGGTTCGTTTATCGGCTGGTAGAACTCAGATGAGTCGAGAAGGACAAGCAATGTGTTTCTTTGCCGGAGCAAACTCTATTTTTGCTGGAGACAAGCTACTTACAACCCCGAACCCTGATGTTAATGAAGACATGAAAATGTTTGAAATGCTAGGAATGAATCCTCAAAAACCATTTACTAAAAAAGTACAACCACAATCGGTTGAAGCTGCTGATTCTAAGTTTGAAAACTTAGGAGAAAAGCCAAAATGGTCTCGTCCTGAGCACAAAATTGAGCGTAATGAAGAGAAAAAGCAAGAGGCTTTAGCTTTTAGAAAAAAATAATTTTTTTTTAAAAACAGTAAAAAGCACTCATTATTTAATGTGAGTGCTTTTTTGTTGCCGTTATATAAACAAATAGACCTAACAATTTATTAACTTTGCTATTAGAAAAATTCAATGCATGGGATTACAGTTACAACAAATAGACCGAGTTAAAACCATAACCAAGGAAGATTTTATTAAAAACTACTTCAAACCTCAAAAACCTGTGGTTATTGAGCGTTTTATTGAAGATTGGCCTGCGTACTCTAAATGGTCTTTAGACTATATGAAAGAAGTTGCTGGTGATAAAACGGTACCTTTGTATGATGATAGACCGGTAGATTATAAAGATGGTTTTAACGAGCCGCATGCTACTATGAAAATGAGCGAATATGTAGATTTATTAAAACGAGAACCTACTAAGTTTCGAATTTTTTTATGGAATATCTTAAAAGAGGTTCCTATGCTTCAAAAAGATTTTAAATTTCCTGATTTTGGTTTGCGTTTAATGAAAGGAATGCCAATGTTATTTTTTGGTGGTACAAATTCGTATACTTTTATGCATTATGATATTGATTTGGCAAATATTTTTCATTTTCATTTTGAAGGAAAAAAAGAAGTGATTTTATTTGACCAACAGCAAAACAAGTATTTATATAAAATTCCGCACTCATTAATTACTCGTGAAGATATTAATTTTGCAGACCCTGATTTTGAAAAATGGCCTGCTTTAAAAAATGCTAAAGGACATATTACAAATTTAGAACACGGAAATGTATTATATATGCCTGAAGGATATTGGCATTATATGCGTTATTTAACGCCTGGTTTTTCGATGAGCTTACGTGCAATTGCTCGTAATCCTGCTCGTTTAGGAAAAGCATTATTTAATGTTTTTGTAATGCGTAACTACGATAATTTAATGCGTAGAATTAAAGGTCAAAAATGGATTGATTGGAAAAATAAACAAGCTATCATTAGAACTAACAAAGCAAATAATATTATATAAAAAAAGCGCCAATTATGGCGCTTTATATTTTTTAAAAAAGTTGTTTTATTTAAAACCAACCTTTTTGGTTTACTTGATATGTTTGCACAAATTCTTCATCTGATTTTGTTAAATACATAATTCCTTCAATTAAACCTATAATGCTAAAAATAGGAGCTGCAAACCCACAAGTAAGAATACTACCTAATAACATTATTAATCCTTCTTTTGTATAACCTAACACGAATTTATGCACACCTAAGGGACCTAGAATTATACCTAGTATACCTGCTAATACTCTTTTACTTTCTTGATTTGGAACTGCTTTTCCATTTTCATCAATTACATCCATTTTTTTGTTTTTAATAATTAGTTGGTGCTAAATTTATAAAAAAGCTGCGTCATTTGGCTCCCAAAGTTCAATTTTATTTCCATCTAAATCAATAATCCATCCAAATTTACCATAATCATACTCTTCTACTTTGTCTAAAACAGTAACTCCTTTTTGTTTTAGCTCTTCTAATAGTTCTTTTAAATTTTCTACACGGTAGTTAAACATAAAGTCTTTCTTTGAAGGTTCAAAATATTTAGTATCGTTTGCAAAAGGACTCCATTGTGTTGATGCTTTTTTTCCATCATTATCTTTCCACCAAAAAGTAGTTCCCCAATCGTCTGTAGTAAAACCTAAGTTTTCTTTATACCAGTCTTTTGTTTTAGCGGTGTCTTCAGTTTTAAAAAAAACACCTCCTATACCTAATACTTTTCCCTTTTTCATTATTTTGTTTTTATCGCAGATTCATAAATAGTTATCCATTCTTCAACTGTCATTTTTGTACAAAGTTCCGCTATTAAGTCGTACGGAATATCATCCATTTTTTTAAGTCGAATACAGCTTTTTCCCATGTCTAACTTTCGTTTACAATGTTTTGGATATTCAGCTACAAACCAATCTAACAATTCTTTTTTAGCATAAATTCCGCTATGGTATAAATTAATCGAGTTTTTTTGTGAAGCTATATTCATAAAAGGTAATGGTAAACTTGTATCGCAATGATAACCATCTGGATAAATTGAATGAGGCACATAATATCCTATCATCTTATAATTAATCCCTTCTTCAAATCCTGTGGGTAAATTATCTTTTATAATTACACGTAAATTTTGCATGATTTCCTGACGTTCTTCAGGAATTTGTGCTAGGTATTCTTCAGGTGAATTTGCTTCGTATTGCATGTTATTATTTTTTAACACTGTTTTAAAGCATACAAGTTAGCAAAATTTTGCTTTGATTTTATCTACAATTGTTTGCGCTAACTTTTCTTTACTTTCTACTGTCCAACCTGCAACATGCGGCGATAATAATACATTTTCTGATTTAATTAAATATTGAAATGCTGCTGGCATTTCTTTATTTACAAATAAATTTTCGAATGATTTTTTTTCATATTCTAGCACATCTAATCCTGCTCCTAAAATTTTATCTATTTTTAAAGCATTTACTAAATCAGAGGTTACAACCGATGTTCCTCTTGCTGTGTTTAACAACCAAAAAGGCTTTGTAAAAGCATTGATAAAATTCGTATTTATCATTTGTTTTGTTTCTGCAGTTTGTGGTGTATGTAAACTTAAAACATCCGTTTTTTCTTGTAGTTCTTTTAAAGAAACTTGAGTACAGTTTTTATCACCAACATTAGGTTTAATATCATAACAGATAACTTTTACATCAAAACCGCGTAGTTTTTTCGCAAAGGCTTTCCCCATGTTTCCGTAACCTATCAAACCAATCGTTTTACCGTCGAGTTCAATTCCTCGGTTATCTTCACGTAACCATTTTCCGTTTCTAACTTCTTTATCAGCCTTATTTAATTTATTAAACAGTGATAATAACATTCCTAAAGTATGCTCACCAACTGCATTCCTATTTCCTTCGGGGGCTGAGATTAGATGAACTCCGTTTTCTTTAGCATAATCAACATCTATATTTTCTACTCCTGCACCTACTCTCCCTATAAATTTAAGATTAATTGCTTTATCTAAAAACTGTTTATCGATGGTAAATCGGCTTCTAATAATTAATCCATCATATGCATCAATTTTTGTTTCTATTTCATCTTTTGACGAATTAAAATCCGTTTCGTTTATAAACCCCACTTTATTTAATTGTTTTAAAAGTAATGGGTGATTTGAATCTAAGTGTAATATTTTCATAATACTTAAAATAAAAAAATCTTCTTTTCAGAAGATTTTTTGGGTTTAATATTGTTCTTTTTCGTTAGGAAAATCTTTCGATTTTACGTCTGCAATATAATTTTCAAAAGCGTTGGTCATTTCTGAATATAAATCTAAATATCTACGTAAAAAACGTGGGTTAAATTCATGTGTCATTCCAATCATATCGTGTGTTACCAATACTTGTCCATCAACTCCAGCTCCTGCTCCGATACCTATTACTGGAATGGTTAGACTTTCGGCTACTTTTTTAGCTAAAGCTGCTGGCACTTTTTCTAACACCAAAGCAAAACATCCTAATTGCTCTAATAATTTAGCGTCCTCTATTAATTTATCGGCTTCTTCTTCTTCTTTAGCTCTAACCGTATATGTACCAAATTTATAGATTGATTGTGGCGTTAGCCCTAAATGCCCCATTACAGGAATCCCAGCGGTTAATATTCTCGATACAGATTCTCCTATTTCACTTCCGCCTTCTAGCTTTACAGCATGTCCACCCGACTCCTTCATTACTTTTATTGCAGAGTCTAAAGCACTTTTAGAATTACCTTGATAAGCTCCAAATGGTAAATCAACTACCACCAAGCAACGCTCTACCGCTCTAACAACTGAACTTGCATGGTATATCATTTGATCAAGAGTAATTGGTAAAGTAGTTTCATGACCCGCCATTACGTTTGACGCTGAATCACCAACTAAAATGACATCTATTCCTGCTCCATCTACAATTTTTGCCATTGTATAATCATAAGCAGTAAGCATTGAAATTTTTTCTCCATTAGCTTTCATTTCAACTAATGATTTCGTGGTAATTCTTTTATATTGTTTTTTAGCTACAGACATTATTTTAAGTTTTCTATTTTGTAAAAATACACAATTATTCTGTTGATTTATCCCTTATAAAAAAGTTCCAAATTCATTTTTACTTTTTATTATAGTTGTTAATTTTATCTTAATTATAAGATGATCATCTACTTTTTTTATAGCTTCACACTTTTAAAACAAACTATTATGCCTAAAGTAATTACGATTCTTATTCTTTTTATTTTTTCAAGTGTAGTAAATGCACAAAAAAATACAGCAGAAATAGCCATCAAAAAAACTATTGAAACTTTTTTTGATGGATTACATAAGGGAGACAGTACAGTTGTTAGTAAAACATTACATACAACGGTTAAAATACAAACTACTTTCACCAATAAACACAGTGTTAAAACTTTAATTACTGATGATAAAAATAAACTACTTGTTGCTATTAATAGTAAGAGACCAGAACACACGTATTTAGAGAAATTATTATCCTGGACTATTAATGTTGATGGTAATTTAGCTTCTGTTTGGACGCCTTATGAATTTTATTTGAATGGAAATTTAAGTCATTGTGGAGCCAATTCATTTCAATTATTTAACAACAATGGAAAATGGGAAATCATTTATTTAATTGATATGAGACGTAAAAATAACTGTAAAACTTTAAAAATTTAATTCGATGAAAAAATACTGTCTTCTTTTTATGTTTATAACCAGTACTTCATTTAGTCAGGGTTCTAAAATGTTTAATCCGAATTTATTTAAAGGATTACCAAACGTAAGAGATTTTTCACTAAACAAGAAAGGTGATGAATTTTATTTCACTGTAGAAAGCTTTGCTAAAGAATATTCATTTATTGCTTTTTCAAAAAAAATAAATGGCACTTGGACTAATCCTGAAACTGTAAGTTTTTCTGGACAACATAAGGATTTAGAACCTTTTTTATCTCCAGATGGTTTAAAATTATTTTTTGTTTCAAATAGAATAGATAACGCTTCATCTGAAATTAAAAATGATATGGATATATGGTATGTTACAAGAAAATCATTGACCGATATCTGGTCTGCACCAAAAAACATTGGTAATATTATAAATTCATCTGCTGATGAGTTTTACCCCTCTGTAACAAGTAAAGGTGATTTGTATTTTACAGCTTCTTATGATAATTCGAAAGGTAAAGAGGATATATATGTAAGTCGATTTATTAATAACACTTATACAAAACCAACTTCTTTAAGTAGTAATATAAATTCAGAAAAATATGAATTTAATGCCTTTGTTGCTCCTGATGAAAGTTTTATAATATTTACTTCTTACGGAAGAAAAGATGGTTTAGGTGGAGGTGATTTGTATATCAGTAAAAAGGATAAAGATAATAATTGGCTACCAGCTAAGCTTCTAAAAAATGGTATTAACTCTAAAAAGTTAGATTATTGCCCATTTGTAGATATAGAAAATGAAACAATGTATTTTACCACAAATAAAAGTAGTATACCAAGAGGTTTTAAAAAGAAAAAAAAATTAACTGAAATTATCAATTATATAAATATTACCCCTAATGGGCTAAGTCGAATATATCAGGCAGATTTTAAATAAAAAATAGTTTATATTTGAAGCGATGAACCAAACTGATAAATCCAACGCTTTATCTCCAAATAAATGGGTTGATAATTATGCTGATTATTTATTTAATTATGCTGTAGCTCGTGTAAATGATTCTAACATTGCTAAAGACTTGGTACAAGAAACTTTTTTTGCTGGTCTTAAATCTGCTAAAAATTTTCAAGGAAAGTCTACTGAAAGAACTTGGCTAGTATCAATATTAAAACGAAAAGTTATAGATCATTATCGAAAAATAAACTCAAACAAAGGTCAGGCAGAGGTTCGAATGAGTTTTTATGATAAAGGAGATAATGAAGGTAATTGGATTGAAGAACGAGTGCCTCAATCATGGGAGAATGAATCTGAAAAAAATATTGAAAATGAGGAGTTGAAATCTCAATTAGACATTTGCATTGATAATCTTCCTGAAAAATACGCCATGGTGTTTAGAATGAAAACAATTCAGGAATTTGAAACAGAAGAAATTTGTAAGGAATTAAATATCACTCCGTCAAACTTATGGGTAATTATTCACAGAGCAAGAACCCAGCTAAGAAATTGTATGGAAAAGAACTGGTTTAATAAGTAAGAAGATGTTTAAAAGATTTAAAATAACATGTGATGAAGCAACTTCAATTTGTGACAAAGCACAATACAATGAAGCTTCATTTTACGAAAAAATAAAACTTAATTGGCACTTATTAACTTGTAAAATATGTGCTTTGTACTCAAAGCAAAATCGAAAAATGTCTGATATTTTTAAGATGAAAGCTAATAATTGCAAAAATGAAACGAAGTGTTTATCAAACAAAGAAAAAGAAGCTTTAAAGGAACAATTAAGTCAATTTAATTAATCGTTTAGTTTATATATATCAATTTTTATTTTTTGTTAGATTGAAACGGAACTTATTATAAAATAAGTTCCGTTTTTTTATACCTTTGAGCTAAAATTGAAAAGTATGTATTTTCTTCCTGAAAAAATAGATGATTACGCTGTTAATCACTCACAACAAGAGCCTAAAATATTACAAGAACTAACTAAAGAAACTTGGCAAAAAGTGTTAAACCCAAGAATGTTAAGTGGTGCTTTTCAAGGAAGGGTTTTATCAATGATTTCTAAGCTAGTACAACCTAAATCAATTTTAGAAATTGGCACGTATACCGGTTATTCTGCCCTATGTTTAGCCGAAGGTTTATCTGAAGATGGAAAACTTTATACTATTGATAAAAATGAAGAATTAGAGGAGTTACAGGCTACTTATTTTCAAAAATCAGCTTATAAAAATCAAATTAAGCAATACATTGGAAATGCAATTGATATTATTCCGACAATAGACACCAAATTTGACTTAGTTTTTATAGATGCCGATAAATCCAATTATCTAAACTATTTTGATTTAATTATAGAGAAAATGAACACTGGTGGAGTAATATTATCTGACAACGTGCTTTGGAGTGGTAAAGTGGTAGAAGAGTTAAATCCTAAAGATATAGACACAAAAATTCTTTTAGAATATAATCAGAAGCTTAACGAAGATGATCGCCTAGAAACTGTTTTACTACCAATAAGAGATGGATTAACAATTAGTCGTGTAATATAATATTTAAAACTGTCGTTTTATTGGTCCTGTAAAGTCATCAATATCATCTTTAACTTTATTTACTTCTTTATTAATATCTTTTACAAAATTAGTATCGATACCTTGATTTTTAGCACTATCATTAATTTCTTTCTTTATATCATTGGTTGCATCTTTGATTTGACGCATTCCTTTTCCTAATCCCCTTGCTATTTCAGGAATTTTATCTGCACCAAATAACATAACAACAATTAATATGATTACAAAAATCTCTGGCCCTCCTATAAATAAAAATACTACATTCATTACTACAAAGATACTTAAAATCAATAGTAAAATCTTTATAAAATAAAAAAAGCCAAACTTTACGTTTGACTTTTTTTTATTTATTAGTTATAAGGGAATTAATCTGCTAGAATAATAACCTTATTATCTTTCATTTCAATGGTTCCTGATTTAATATTTAAAGTTAAAACTTTATCATCTGCAGGTAATCTTTCAATGCTTCCATTTAAATCTTCAAAAACTAAATGAGTTTGAGTATGCACATGTATTTTAACTCTTCCTTTTTTTAAGATAGACACTATTGGTGCGTGATTATTTAAAATCTGAAACTCACCATTAATACCAGGTACATTTACAGAATCTACTTCTGATGAAAATAGAATAGCTTCTGGCGTTACAATTTCTAAAAACATAATTTCAATAGAATTAATTATTGTTAATTGTTAATTGAATTATGCTTCAGCTAACATTTTTTCACCTGCATCAATAGCCTCTTGAATAGAACCTCTTAAGTTAAATGCTGCTTCAGGGTATTTATCTAACTCTCCGTCCATAATCATATTAAATCCTTTAATAGTATCTTTAATATCAACTAAACATCCTGGAATACCAGTAAACTGCTCAGCTACGTGGAATGGTTGAGATAAGAAACGCTGTACACGACGTGCTCTGTGAACTACTAATTTATCTTCTTCAGATAATTCTTCCATACCTAAAATTGCGATAATATCTTGTAATTCTTTATAACGTTGTAAAATTTCTTTTACTCTTTGTGCTGTATTATAATGCTCATCACCTAATACTTCAGCAGATAAAATTCTTGAAGTAGAATCTAAAGGATCTACCGCTGGATAAATACCTAATTCTGCAATTTTACGAGACAATACTGTTGTTGCATCTAAATGGGCAAACGTTGTTGCTGGTGCTGGATCTGTTAAATCATCTGCAGGTACATAAACCGCTTGTACAGATGTAATAGAACCTTTTTTAGTAGAAGTAATACGCTCTTGCATTGCTCCCATCTCTGTTGCTAATGTTGGCTGGTAACCTACTGCCGATGGCATACGACCTAATAATGCTGACACCTCAGAACCTGCTTGTGTAAAACGGAAGATATTATCAACGAAGAAAAGAACGTCTTTTCCTTGTGCTTCTCCTGCTCCATCACGGAAATACTCTGCAATTGTTAAACCAGATAATGCAACACGTGCTCTTGCTCCAGGTGGTTCGTTCATTTGTCCGAATACGAAAGTAGCTTTAGAGTCTCTCATTCCAGGCTTATCTACTTTAGATAAATCCCATCCTCCTTCTTCCATAGAGTGCATAAAATCATCACCATATTTGATAATTCCAGACTCTAACATCTCTCTTAATAAATCGTTTCCTTCACGAGTTCTTTCTCCTACACCAGCAAATACAGATAAACCTCCGTGTCCTTTTGCGATGTTGTTAATTAACTCTTGAATTAATACGGTTTTACCAACTCCTGCTCCACCAAATAATCCAATTTTACCTCCTTTTGCATACGGCTCAATTAAATCGATTACTTTAATTCCTGTAAATAAAACTTCTGTTGATACAGATAAGTCTTCGAATTTAGGTGCTTGACGGTGAATAGATAAACCTGCATCTCCTGTTTTAGGTAAATCCCCTAAACCATCGATAGCCTCACCTGTTACGTTAAATAAACGACCATAAATATCATTCCCTATTGGCATTTGAATTGGACTACCAGTAGCGATCACTTCTGTACCTCTACTTAATCCATCAGTTGCATCCATAGATATTGTACGCACTGTATCTTCACCAACATGTTGTTGAACTTCTAATACTAAAACTGAACCATCAGCTTTTTTAATTTCTAATGAATCGTAAATTTTTGGTAGTTCAGCACTTTTTGTATCAAACTCAACATCGATAACTGGACCAATAATTTGAGAAACTTTACCTGTTATTGTAGACATTACTATATATGTAATTAAAGTTATTTAATTTGCTATGTGAGCTTTAGCTCTTTTTTTCAAAGTGCAAAGGTAATTTTTTTAGTGGAATTTAAAAAGGGTTTCGTAGTATTTTTGCTAAAAAAATAAGCAAAAAAAAAAGGCTTCACATATGTGAAGCCTTTAATATTATTTATGTTTAGTTAAATTATTTAGCTAATTTAATTTCAACACGTCTGTTTTGAGCTCTACCAGCTCTTGTTTTGTTATCAGCGATTGGATAGTCTTCTCCAAATCCTGCAGATGATAATCTTGAAGCAGCAACACCAGCTTTAGAAACTAAATAGTCTAAAACAGCTTTTGCTCTTTTTTCAGATAATCTTTTGTTAGTAGAAGCTCTACCTTGACTATCTGTATGACCTTGAATACTAAAGTTTGCTTTAGAGTATTCTTTCATAATCGCAGCAATTAAATCTAATTTACCAGAAACTCCAGGTCTGAAAGAAGTTCTTCCTGAGTTAAAGTAAATAGCTCTAGCAAAATCATTTAATTTCTTTTCTGCCTCTTTAGTAATTAATACTTCAGGACATCCGTTGTTAGAAACAACACCTGCAACAGTAGGACATTTATCGTCTTTATCTAAAACGCTATCTCCATCAGTATCTGGCCAAGGACAACCTGCGTTTGCAACAGGACCTGCCACAGAAGGACATTTATCTTTACCATCAACTACACCATCTCCGTCAGTATCAGGACATCCGTTGTTAGCTTTAGTTCCTTTTTCAGTAGGACATGCATCATCTTTATCAGCAATACCATCTTCATCAGTATCAGGACATCCATTTAAAGCAGCTAAACCAGCAACTTCTGGACATGCATCATCAGCATCTTTTATCCCGTCACCATCAGTATCAGGACAACCATTAAACTCTTCTAAACCTGCAACCTCTGGACATGCATCGTGCTTATCAAAAACACCATCACCATCTGTATCAGTTCCTCCGAATTTAAATACTAAACCAACAGAATGTTGAAAATGATCTTGTACTTTATCTCCAAATTCTTTCTTTCCTCCTGACTGGAAGTTTAAACCTAAATTATCATTAAACCAAGTGTTGAATCCTAAACCTGCGTTTAACATTCCTTCTCCTTGATCAGCTAATGAAGTATAACCACCACCTAAATATACATAAGGATCAAACCAAGAAGTTTCTCCAAATAAATTATTTAAATCATATTTTACATTTGCATCAATAGCCCAATATAGTTCATCCATATCGTTTTCAGTAGCAAAAGTTTTAATCTTATTTAAAGACCCTGCTAATTGTAATGTAAAACCATCGTTTAAATACTTCTCTACAGATATTCTTGAAATTGATGGCAAAACATTCCAGTCACTAGTACCGATATAATCTTTTGCATAATCTCCAAATTCAGTTGGAATTCTAACGTCTACAGCGTTAACTCCAAACCCAACCACCCACGGGTTGTCTGAATCCTGTGCGTTTGCCGTTCCTACAGTTGCGAACGTAAACAAAGCTATCACAGCTAATTTGATTTGTTTCATTATAAAAAATTTAAATTAAAAGTTCGTTTATATATTAAGCAAATGTAAGTTGTTAAAACTTATTTACAAAAATAATTCTACAAAAAATTACAAGAAAGTAAGTTTTTGTATAGTTATTTTTAAAGCACTGCTAGCTCTTTACCCACTTTTACAAAGGCATTAATTGCTTTATCTAGATGCTCTTTTTCATGTGCTGCTGACAACTGCACACGTATCCTAGCCTGATCTTTTGGCACTACTGGAAAGAAAAATCCAATAACATAAATACCTTCCTCCAATAACTTATCTGCCATATCTTGAGAAAGTTTTGCATCGTACAACATTACCGGCACAATTGCAGCATCGGCTCCTACTAGGTCAAAACCTGCCTTTTCCATTTCTGTTCTAAAGTAATTGGTGTTCCATTCTAACTTATCTCTTAAAGATGTATCATTAGAAATAATATCAAAAACTTTTAACGCACCTCCTACTAAAGATGGCGCTAATGAATTTGAAAATAAATATGGACGTGAACGTTGACGCAGTATTTCAATTACTTCTTTTTTACCTGTTGTATAACCTCCCATTGCTCCACCGAGTGCTTTACCTAAAGTACCTGTTACAATATCAACACGATCCATTACATTTTTAAGTTCAACTGTACCACGACCTGTTTTACCAATAAACCCGGTTGCGTGACATTCATCAACCATTACCATGGCATCATATTTATCAGCTAAATCACAAATTTCATCAAGCTTTGCAACAATTCCATCCATGGAGAAAACCCCATCAGTAACAATAATTTTAAAACGATGACCTTGTTTATTCGCTTCTATTAATTGTTCTTCTAGAGAACTCATGTCATTATTATTATAACGATAACGAGCTGCCTTACATAAACGAACACCATCTATAATAGACGCATGATTTAAACTATCTGAAATAATAGCGTCTTCTTTTGTTAATAGTGGTTCAAAAACACCTCCATTGGCATCAAAAGCTGCTGCGTATAATATTGTATCTTCTGTTGTGTAGAAATCAGCAATTTTTTGTTCTAACTTCTTATGAATATCTTGTGTTCCACAAATAAAACGTACAGATGACATTCCAAAACCATGTGTATCCATAGTGTCTTTTGCTGCTTGAATTACTTCTGGATTATTTGACAACCCTAAATAATTATTTGCACAAAAATTAACTACCTCTTCACCTGTTGATACTTTAATTACTGCATCTTGTGATGATGTAATGATACGTTCTGACTTGTATAGTCCAGCATCTTTAATATCCTGAATTTCTTTTTGTAATTGTTCTTTTATTTTTCCGTACATAATTTTATGTTTGAAAGTGTTTGTTTTTAAAAAGTCAAAGTTAGTTGTTAAACTTCTTCAACCAAAATTTCTTCATTAATATATATGAGTAGTTTTTTTGCTACCTTAAAATTCATCGATTTTAAAACTCGTTCATAGCGCAATAATTGTTGATGATAACTTTTAGATGGCTTACCTGTTTTATAATCAATTATTGTTACATTATTATCTGCATCAAAAACCAATCTATCTGGAATTAAAATTTGATTATCAACATCTACAATTTCACGCTCATTATATATAGTTACATCGTTAACATAATATTTTTTTAATGTTGGATGATTTACAATCTTATCAATATCAATTTGAATCGATTTTGCTTGTTGTGCATCAACAACTCCTTGCTGCTTGTATTGACCTACAACTTTTATAACATCATTACCAGTTATAATCTTTGCCATCATTTCATGAATTAAATTTCCGAACTCAATAGCTTCTCCTTGCAAAGTATCCCAAAGTTTTGAAGCACTTGCTAACATATGAATATTTTGTGCTTGCCAAGAAGTGGATATAAATTCTTGTTGATTTTCTGCCAATGAAACTTGTTTTTCTTTTTTACTAACTCGATTAGCATCACCAAAAAAATACGTTAATTCACCATCATTCCAAATATTATTCTCTTTTAAATAATTGATGAAAATTCCCGAATAAAAATTGGTATTTTCTTCACCTTTTGCTGTTATTTTATATTCGGTAATTATATGCAACTGCTCTACAGCTCTTGTTAACGCAACATATAAAAGATTAAAATTATCTAATTCTAATTCTTCACGTTGTTGATTAAATATTTCTAAACCACGATCATTAACTAACTTTAAATCTTTATTAAATGGCACTAATAATTCTTTAAAGTTCTCAAAATCTTCTGGCAATTTATCTAACCATACTTTTGGATTTATTTGTCGGTAAACATCTAAATCGTACGGAAAAACAACCACAGGAAACTCTAACCCTTTCGATTTATGAATTGTCATTACCTGAACTGCATTGCCGCTTTCGGGAGCCACAATACTTAAATTACCTTTTTTTTCTTCCCAAAAATCTAAAAACTCTTGAATACTTGTTCCTTTTCGTTGTTGTTCTAAAACCACATCTAAAAAAAACTGCACATACGCATCTGAAGAATTTATCAATTTAAAACTTCTTATTATTTCTTCTATCTTTTCATAAAATGGCATTTGATGAAAAGCCTTTAAATTAAAAGGCACCTGATAGTTTGTTAGCTGATTAAAAATAACCTCATTCGATTCATGAATTAGTGCTGATATAAACGAATGTTTTTCGGTTATTATTTGTAAATGATCATGTAAAAAATATAAAAATTCTAATGCCGTTTCTTTATCATTAGGGTGTTGAATTAACTGCAATACATCAATAATAAAATTAACTTTTGAGCTATTTTGCAGCAACAATGTTTCAGATGATATAATATCAATTCCGTTTTCAGATAAATAATTTGCAACGGCAATTCCGTCTTTTTTCTTGCGGACTAATACACAAATTTCATTTAAAGAAAAGGTAGTTTCTAAGCTTTTTATTTTTCCTAAAATTTTCTTCGGATATTTTAAAACCTCATCTTCTTTTTCTTCTTCCTTTTCTAAAAAGGATAAAGATACAAACCCTCCTTTTTTAGCAGTTGTTAATTGCTTATTTCCTTCAATAAATAATTTTTTATACTCTTCTTTTTGAAAAAAATTAGCCGTATGTTGAAAAAACTGATTGTTAAAATCAATTACCTCGGTAAAACTTCTATAATTGGTTTCTAATGTTTTTATTTCTTTCGGAACATGAAACGGGTTTTCAATGTCAGACCCTAATGCAATAAATTGCTCTGCTTTTCCACCTCGCCAACGATAAATGGCTTGCTTACCATCGCCAACCAACAATAAATTACTGTTTTCTTGCGCCAATGCATTATCTATTAACGGAATTATATTTTGCCATTGTAATACCGATGTATCTTGCATTTCATCAATAAAATAATGCATAAATCGTTGTCCAATACGCTCGTAAATAAATGGTGCTGGCTGGTCTTTTATATTATCAGAAATTAATTGATTAAACTCTGCATTTAATCGAATATTATTTTCTTCCTTTATATGTGTTAGTTCAAAATTAACGTAATTTAAAACAGCTAATGGAATGATACTTTTTAGTGCCAATTTGTTCATTAAAAATTGCTGATACAATTCTTCTGATTGACTGTATAAGTTCAACAATTCTGGCAAAACACCTTCAATGGCATTTTTTACATCGTCTGATTTTGATTTTGCATAAAAATTATTTTCTTCAACGCGTTCACGAAGTTTAGATTCTTCAAAAAACTTTGCTTTTTCTGGATTTTGAAACAAAGCCAAAAAATGATTTGGTAACATCGATCTATAAAAATCTTTATGTGCTATTTCAGCAGATGCTATAATTTGTAACCCTTTGTTTCCAAGTTTTACAAACTTGTTTTTAATTTCCTTTTGATGTTTAGCTAATTTGTTTTTAAGATTGGTAAAATCTGCCAATTTCTTATCAGTTAGTTTTCTAAAATGTTTGGTATCATCTTCATTTAATAAAATTCTTGAAAACTCATTTAGCTCCAACGAAATATCCCATGATTTATCATCATCAGCCTTATCTAAAGAAAAATCTATCAGTAACTTTGTTAAATCTTTATCAGTTCCTATTTTAGATATCAATACATCCACCGCTTCATTTAATAAAGAAACTGCATCCATTTCTACCTCAAAATTTAAAGGCAACCCTAAATCATAGGCAAAACTTTTAATTATTTTATGCGTAAAACTATCAATTGTAGTGATTGAAAAAGCAGAGTAATTTTGTAAAACAGCATCTAGAACTCGCTGACTTCTTTCTTTTATTATTGCTTTGTCAATAGTTATTTCACTTGCAATAATTTTAAATAAATCATTCTCCTTTCCATCAGAAAATTCTTGTAAATTTTCTAACACTCGTTCCTTCATTTCACCGGCAGCTTTATTAGTAAACGTAATTGCCAAAATTTTTTGAAACTTAAAAATATCATCAGAATTCAGTAATACTTTTAGATACTCCTTTACTAAGGTAAACGTTTTTCCACTTCCAGCAGATGCGTTATAAACTTGAAAACTAGATGAATTTTGCACAGAATTATTTTATTGCAAAATAATCATAATTATCCCAATTAACTTTGAATAATTTCATCTGTTTTATTTTTTAATTGTTACATCTAACTTAAGTAATATTTAAATTAACAAACTTATTAAGAAGTTATGGTTTTGATAAAATTTAGCGAAGACAAAACAAACTGTAAGTGTAAAAAAGCATTAACACCAAAATAAATTCATACTAAGTTAACATTGATGAATTAAAATAACATTTTATTTCGTTTTTGTTAACAAGAAGAAATCGTCTTAATAACATTCAAAGTCAATTTTTGCTTATCAAAAAAACTAATTAAATATTAAGATGAAAAAAAGTTACAAAACAAGACTATTACTAATTTACTCATTGTTATTTTGCTCATTAATTTTTTCACAAACTCATATTAAAGGAAAAATTGTTGATCAAAATAACATACCATTACCAAACGCTTCAATTATAGAAAAAGGTACTACAAATGGCACATTAACAAATTTTGATGGTGATTTTTCTTTTAAGGTAAAAAATAACGCTACAATAGTGGTTTCTTATCTAGGTTTCAACACCCAAGAGATAAAAGTATCTGAAAAAAAAAATATCACAATTGTTTTAAAAGAAGATGAAACCACATTAAACGAAGTTGTCATCACTGCATTAGGTATTAAACAACAACAAAAAAAATTGGGGTACGCTACACAAAAAATGAAAACAAATACAATTGAAGACGTTCCTGTTCCTAACACAGCAAATTTATTTACAGGACAAGTAGCTGGGTTAACAGTTAGTAATCCAACAGGATTGTTTCAAAAGGCTAATATTAAATTAAGAGGAGGTAGCCCAATAATAGTAATTGATGGAATTATTGTAGATACCGACTTTTATGATTTATCTCCTAATAATATTGCAGGTATTAATGTTCTAAAAGGACAAACAGCTGCTGCTTTATATGGGTCTAAAGGTAAGGATGGTGCTATTTTAATTACTACTAAAAATGTAAAAAAAGAAGGCATAGAAATTAGTTTTAGTCATAATAATATGATCTCAGCAGGTTTTACCATTTTTCCAGAAACCCAAACCGAATACGGTAATGGATCTAATGGAAAATATGAATTTTGGGATGGTAAAGATGGTGGTATCTCAGATGGAGATATGATTTGGGGACCTAAATTTGAACCAGGAGTATTAATAAAACAATGGAATAGCCCTATTTTAGATAACGTAACAGGAAAAGAAATACCTTGGTGGGGTGATGTTACTGGTACAGAATATGATGATAAATCTAGATACTCAAGAGTTGCCACTCCTTGGAAATACCATAATAACTTAAAAGATTTTATGGGTACTGCTTTTATTTCAAACACTAATTTTTCAATATCTCAAAAAGGAGAAAATGGATCGCTAAAGTTAACAGCAAATTATAAGAGTCATGATGATAGAGTTCCAAACGCAAGTCTTAAAACTGGTGGTTTAACATTTAAATCATCAACTATTTTATCAAAAAAATTAGCCTTAGATACAAAGCTAGCTTACAACAAAGTATATTCTCCTAATTACCCAAGACATGGTTATGGCCCAAAAAATCATATGTATACCATACTCATATGGATGGGAGACGACGTTAATGGAAAAGACTTAAAAAATCACATGTATATTACAGGCCAAGAGGGCTATAGACAGGCAAATTATAATTATGCTTGGTATAATAATCCATATTTCGCGGCGCAAGAATTAAAGCAACAATATGATGCCAATTTGATTAATGCTCAAATGAGTTTAAAATATACCCCAACAGATAATTTTGATATTCAGTTTAGAGGATCTGGCGTTATAAAAGATGTTTTTGAAGACAGAAAAAGCCCTAAAACATATTTAAATTATGGAGATCCAAGAGCTGGAGATTATAAAACATGGAATAAAAGAACACAAACATACAATTTTGATCTATTAGCACATTACAAAAAAGATTTATCTAAAAATCTCACACTTGATTTAAATATCGGTGCATCAAGTTTTTATAAAAAACACCAACAAGAGTACAATGCAACAGATGGGCTAATTATACCTTTTAATTATAATTTAAATAACACAAAAGGAAATGTTAAAGCTAATACCTACCTCAGTAAAGAAGCTTCAAACAGTGTGTACGCTACTTTAGGTATCGATTTGTACAATACTGTTTTTTTTAATGTTACCGGAAGAAATGACTGGTCATCTACACTACCAAAAGAAAATAGCTCTTACTTTTATCCCTCAGCTTCAATAAGCACATTAGTTTCTAATTTATTTACAATGCCTGAAGCTGTTGACTATTTAAAAGTTAAAGCTTCTTGGGCTAAAGTTTCTGGAGCCTTAGACCCTTATCAGATTTCTTCTTACTATGATAAAAATGGAGATTTTGATGGTAAAACAAAACTTAATTACCCTAATTTATTAGTTAACCCAAATATTAAACCCGAATCTAAATCGACTTTTGAAGTAGGACTAACAACAAGTCTCTTATCTAACAAGTTAGGTTTAGACTTTACATATTATAAAGAATTATCTACAAATCAAATTATTGAACTTCCTGTTTCTTTAGCTTCAGGCTTTGAAAACAGGTTTGTTAATGGCAATGAATATACAAGAAAAGGGTACGAAGTTGTAGTAAATGTATCTCCCATTAAAACAGATAAACTTTCTTGGGACATGCTAGTCAATTGGAGTACTAGTGAAAAAAGAATAACTTCTATTTACGATAACAAACCAAATTTTGGATATTTAAAACTAAACGACAGGGTAGATAGTCATATTACAAAAACCTGGCAAAAATCAGCAAACAATGAATTAATTATCAATTCAAAAGGTCTTCCAGTTAGAAACAGCTTTGAAAGCAACATTGGTCATAAAGATCCTAAATGGAGACTTGGGTTTCAAAATAATTTCAAAATCAATAAATTCACTATTGGTGTAGGTATTGATGGAGCATGGGGGGGCTTAATTAGATCTAGAACTGTAGAGAAAATGTGGTGGGGAGGTAAACACCCAAATTCAACAGAGTATAGAGATAAAGAATATGCTGCAGGAAAGGCAGTATATGTACCAAACGGAGTAAATGTAATCAATGGTTCTGTGACACATGATGTATTTGGAAATATAACTTCTGACACTAGGGTATATCAAAAAAATACAACTGCTGTAAATTGGCAAAGTTGGTCACAAACATACCCATATAGAGCAGCAATTTTAGATACCGATAACAAAAAATTCGCTAATGTATTTGATCGTAGTTTTTTCAAATTAAGATCCCTTTCTATTAAATATGATTTTACAGAAATGTTTGATATAAAAAAAGTAAAAAATATTAGTGCTACACTTAGTGGTTATAATTTATTAGCATGGAAAAAAGCAGATATCATTGATCCTGATTTTGGAAATGATGAAAACCTTCAAGACCCTTCAACAAGATATATTGGTTTTGGAATAAACGTTAAATTTTAATCAAAAACAAAATAACATGAAAAACCTTAAATTAATATTTACAACGTTAATAACTATAATAATTTCTTCTTGTAGTGAATTTGAAGAAATAAATACAAACCCTAATAATGTAAAAGAAACACATCCTCAATTATTGTTGACTAACATTGAGGTTGAGGCATTTCAGGTAAATGGTACATCTTCTTTATATGCATCAAGAATGTTAGTTTCATCAGACAGCGAAAATAATGAACAATATTACAATTGGGACAGCGCTAGTTTTGATAAATATAGTGCTTTAGGAGAAATTACTAAAATGATTCAAGAAGCAACTAGAATTAAAGCTCCTGAATATATCGCATTAGGTAAATTTTTTAGAGCTTATTATTTTTATAACTTGGCATTAACTTTTGGAGACATCCCTTATAGCGAAGCACTACAAGGAGAATTCAATAAAGTTTATTTCCCAACTTATAGTACACAAAAAGAAGTTTTTAAAGGTATTTTAATCGAATTAGCTGAGGCCAACAATATATTAAAAACAAATAATAATATTATCGATGGAGATATTATTTTTAAAGGAAATACTTATAAGTGGAGAAAGTTAATTAATTCTTTTAGGTTAAAGATATTACTTTCTTTATCCAAACAAGAAGAAACTTCTGAGCTAAACATAAAATCCTCTTTTGCAAATATATTTGCAAACGAACCTATTATTTCCTCAAGTGATGAAAATGCACAAATAGTTTTTATAGACACTGACGGAGCAAGGTATACTGAATTTAACTCTAGTGGTTACGGGTCAGGTATGTACATGGCAAAAACCTTTGTAAATTTATTAAAAGAAAGAAATGATCCAAGATTATTTATTTTTTGCACACAAACAAAAAATGCAAAAGAAAATGGTTTAGCTATAAATGATTTTAATGCATATAATGGGGCTGATGCATTAAAACCATATGGAGAAATAAACACTCTTGCTGCAGCAGGAGAATTATCTAAGGTAAATTTAAGATATAGTACAGATCCAACAACCGAGGCTCATAATATACTTGGTTATTGGGAGATGGAATTTATTTTAGCAGAGGCCGCTATTAGACGCTGGATTATAACTGATGCAAAAGAACATTACAACAATGGTATTAGAGCTTCTTTTAATTTTTATAACAAACAAGCTAAAGGGTTAGAAAACTACGTAAACGCTAATGCCGCAAACAATTACATACAAGGAATAAAAGTTAATTTCGATTCAGCTACTACAGTAGAACAACAGTTAGAATTTATTTTAACTCAAAAATATTTTACTTCTTTTTTACAAACTGGATGGAGAATGTATTTTGATTTTTTAAGAACAGGCTACCCAAAATTACCTTTTGATGCATCAGCAACTCCTCCTACAAGATGGATGTATCCAAACTCTGAATACACCGAAAATTCAAAAAACACTAAAGCTGCTGTTATAAACCAATTTGGTGAAGGGAATGACAAAACAAGAGAGTTAACTTGGTGGTTAAAATAATTTTAATTTTTAAGGTCATAGGCAACTTATCTATGACCTTACCTTAAAAAATATACTCATATGAAAAATTCGATAATTATATGTTTTCTTTTTCAATTACAAGTCTTTAGTCAAAAAACAATAATTGAAGTACAACCCTTTTTACAGGATGCAACTCCAAATTCGATTATCATAAAATGGCAAACAAACTCTAACAAAAAAAGTTTTGTAGAATGGGGACTTTCTAGAAAATTAGGAAATAAAAATAGAGCAAAATCAGAGGACATTAACTTTACTGCCAAACGAATTCACAAGGTTAAATTATCTGACTTAAAAAGATTCACAACTTACTATTACAGGGTTAAAACAGGAAAAACAATTTCAGATATTTTTCAATTTAAAACACCCCCATTTGCAAGAGATGAAAAAAGCTTTAAGATAGTTGCAATGAGCGATATGCAATATGACCACAATCAACCAGATAAATATAAAGAAATAGTAAATGAAGGGGTAATTTCATATCTAAAAAACGAACTTAAAGGCAAATTATCTGATAACCTTGCCTTAGTAATGATCCCTGGAGATTTAGTAGAAAATGGAACAAAACTTAAACAATGGGAAAATCATTTTTTTAAACCTTCAAAAAAAATATTTTCAAGAGTTCCTGTATATCCTGTATTAGGAAATCATGAAAAAAATTCACAATATTATTTTAAATATTTTAGCTTACCTAAAAATGGAAGCCCAGAATACGCAGAACATTGGTGGTACAAAGATTATGGAAATACTCGAATTTTGGGATTAGATTCTAATAATGGTTATAGAGATAGTAAAAACCAATATCTATGGTTAAAAACTACTTTAGAAAAAACAGCAAAAGATGACAATATTGATTTCGTTTTTGCACAATTACATCACCCACACAAATCAGAATTATGGATTCCAGGAGAAGAAGATTTTAGCCGAAAAGTTGTTAAATTACTAGAATCATTTACAACAAAAACAGGAAAACCAAGTGTACATTTTTTTGGTCACACACATGGATACTCAAGGGGACAATCAAAAAACCATAAACACTTATGGGTAAATGTAGCTTCTGCAGGGGGTGCAATAGATAATTGGGGTGAATTTAAAGGAAGAGATTATGAGGAATTTACTGTAACTCAAGATGAATATGGTTTTGTTGTTGTAGAGGTTGATGGAAATAGAAAAAACCCAAAATTTACTCTTAAAAGAATAAGTAGGGGTAACAAGGATAATTTCAGAAACAATGAACTTAGAGATAGTATTGTTATTTATAAAAAAAGACGAAAACCACATTTTCCAAAGGGACTTATTACAAAAAACACTACAATTAAAGGAGCCATTTTAAAAGCAGGAGCTTTTAAAAGCGACTTTAATAATGCATTTCACGCTGCTTCAAATTGGCAGGTTTCAACTAAAAAAGATTTTTCAGAGTTAATTTTAGATAGTTGGAAACAACACGAGAATTGGTATTATAAAGAAAATAGGCAAAAAAATGACGACTTAACTGATGAAAAAACAAATCGTCTAAAAGCTAACACAACATACTATTGGAGAGTCAGATACAGAGATCAAAGCTTAAACTGGAGCGACTGGTCTAACACTACATCTTTTAAAACAAAATAAAAATGAAAACAAATTTTAATATATTATTAATATTATTATTACTTAGCAGCACAATTAATTCTCAACAAAAAAAGGTAACACAAAAAGTTATTCTAATAACACTAGATGGTCTTCGATGGCAGGAACTTTTTTCAGGAGCTGATGAAAAATTAATTACTAACAAAAAATATGTTTCTAACATTAAAGAATTAAAAAATAAATTTTGGAAAGAAACTGAAAAGGAACGAAGAGAAAAACTATTTCCTTTTCTATGGAGTACTATTAGTCAAATAGGTCAAATTCATGGAAATAGAACTCTAGGAAGTAAAATGAACTTAACTAATAAACATTGGTTTTCTTACCCTGGATATAATGAAATATTAACAGGATCCTCTGATGATGCTAAAATTAAAAGTAACGATAAAATACCAAACCCTAACATTACTATTTTAGAAAAAGCTAACAAAAACAAAGCTTATAAAAATAAAGTTTTGGCAGTTGGTAGCTGGGATGTTTTTCCTTTTATAATTAACGAAAATAGAAGTGGTATTTCTGTTAATGCAGGATATAGACCTGCCAAGGGAGGTAATTTGACAGAAAGAGAAAAACTATTAAATAGTATGCAGAAATCTATTCCTAAAGAATGGAAAAATGTTCGCTTTGATGCTTTTACTCATTATTATGCTTTAGAAAAAATAAAAAAGGATCACCCTAATTTCATATTCATATCTTATGGTGAAACAGATGATTATGCGCACGATGGGGATTATGAAAAATATTTAAAATCTGCAAATAATACTGATACCATGATAAAAGAATTATGGACTCTCATTAATAACGATAACTTTTACAAAGGAAATACAACTTTTATTATTACAACAGATCATGGGCGAGGTACATTTCCTCTAGACAATTGGAAAAGTCACGGAAAAAATATTGAAGGATCAGATGAAGTTTGGTTAATCGCTTTTGGAAATAAAATTACTCCAACAGGTGAATTTTCTAAAAAAGAACAACTTTACACGAATCAAATTGCTGCAACAATTGCTAAGATATTAAAGTTACCTATTGACAATAAAAGAATTGGCAAACCATTATTACTTACAAAAAATTAGAAAGCGTCCTCCTATATTAATTATAGGAGGCTCTTTTTATTATTAATAAATATAATATTTAAATTATTTTACCCTCTAAATAAGAAAAAATCTTTTTTCATCGATTCAATTTTAGAATCATCGTTTGTTATTATGTAATCTATTGCTTTTTCTGTAAAAGCTTTTCCTTTTTGGGTAAGTGATATAATTTGGTTTTCAATAAGAATCATATTATTTTTCTCTGCTAAATCTACTACCGATTTTGCTTTAATTTTATGCCAATTTATATGTTCATTTAAATGATTAATATGTCTTTCTCTTTTTTCGGTATGATTATTTAAATGCAACAAAAAAGTAAGCAATTGTACTTCTTTTTGTTGTTGCCTATTTCGGTAAATCACAGAAATCAACCCTCTTTTTGGTGCTAATAAATACACAAAAAAGAAAATCAAACCAAGCATACTTATCATCGATCCTGATATAGAAGCATCTAACCAATGCGCTACCCAATAACCCAAAATGGCCGAAAACACACCAAATAGGCCTGAAAAAACTAACATTTTCTTTAAATCATTCGTTAATAAATAAGCGGTGGCCGCTGGCGCAATCATTAGAGCGACAACTAATATTGCTCCGACTGCATCAAAAGCTCCAACAGTTGTTACCGAAGCCACACTCATTAACCCGTAGTGAATTACAATTGGCGAAAAACCTAAAGCGGTTGCTAAACCTGCATCGAATGTACTTACTTTTAACTCTTTAAAAAAAGTAATTAAAAGACTTAAGGTAATTGCTAATATTGTTCCTATAACCCATAATGATTTAGGCCCAATATCTGTTCCGTTAATCATCAATCTATCAAACGGCGCGAAAGCTAATTCACCCAATAAAACAGCATCAACATCCAAATGAACGTCGTTTGCATTTTTAGATATCAAAAGTACACCAATACTAAACAATGCCGGAAATACTAAACCAATGGCTGTATCTTCTTTTACTAATTTTGTTTTTTGAATATATTCTACCAAAACAACGGTTAAAATTCCTGATAAAGCTCCCATTAAAATTAATAAAGGAGAATTTAAATCATGTGTAATAAAAAAACCTATTACCAATCCTGGCAAAATCGAATGGCTAATAGCATCACTAATTAAGGCCATTTTTCGCAATACCAAAAAAACACCAGGTATTGCACAAGCAATTGCAACTAAACTTGCTATTAATTGTATTTCTATCTGAGCACTACTCATTTTTTATATGTTGATTATATAAATTACCTGCAAACTGATATCCTTCTTCCGTCATCGACCACATTTTACCTTGCACTTTTATATATTTTTTTTCTTCTAATTCTTTTAAAGTTCCTCTGGTATACCCTTGAAAGTTGTTTAATATTTTCACCGCATGCGGATGCGATTTATCTTCGTGTGTTTTTACCAAATCAAACATAAAAGACAGGGTTTTATGCAATTGTAAATCACGTCTGTTCTTTAAAAAACGAATCTGACGAAAAAGCAATCCTCTAGAGGGTGAAAACACAAACGAAAACACTACAAATACTGCGGCAACTAACACAATTACAGGTCCTGTAGATAAATTAGATTCACTTGCACTAATTCCCGTACCAATAACTCCAGCAAGCAAACCAAAAATAGCCGCTAAAACAACCATAGTACTTAAACTATTTGTCCATTGACGTGCTGCTGCTGCTGGTGCTAACAACATGGCACTCATTAAAACAACCCCTACAGTTTGCAACCCTAAAACAATTGCTAATACAATAAAACTTGTAATTAATGTATCAATAAATTTTGTATTAAAACCTAAGGTTTTTGCATAATCTGCATCAAATAACAAGAGTTTAAATTCTTTCCAGAAAAGCAATAACACCAATAAACAAACAGCTGTAACTATTGCCATAAACCACACGTCTTTAATCAAAAGTGTTGCTGCCTGACCAAATAAAAACTTATCTAAACCTGATTGATTTGCATTTGGTAATTTTTGAATAAATGTTAACAACAACATTCCAAATCCGAAGAAAACAGAAAGAATCAATCCTAAAGCAGTATCTGTTTTTAAATGTGTGTTTTTTACAATTCCGCGTATCCAAAAAGCGCCGATTAATCCACTTATCAATGCGCCCAATAATAAAACATTGGTGTCTTTTGTACCTGTAATCAGAAACGCAATGGCAATTCCCGGAAGTGATGCGTGTGAAATTGCATCCCCTAATAAACTTTGTTTTCTTAACACTGCAAAACTACCTAGCATACCACAAATTGCACCTAAAATTGCAGTACCAATAGTAATTGTTCGAAGTGTATAATCTGTAAAAACGAGTTTAAAATATTCAGTAAAGTCGATAGTCGTTAGTTTTTAAAGGTTAGTATTTTTGTTACGTAAATCTTTTTGCAAACCTATAATCATCTTTGAAAGTTCTTCTAGTTTTTCACGAATCTCATTTTCAGACTTTTCAGAAATAAATTTTTGCCTTTTTGCAACCGAAATACAAACTACACATTCATTTGTAGAACCTAGTGCTATTTGTAAAAATCTATTAAACTGTTTGTCTGTATCTGCAGAACCTTCAGCAATGTTTAATGCAATAGAAACAGCAGCTCTATTGAATTGAGACTTCAATCCAAAACGCTCTATATCTGGAAAATTATTTGATATTTCATAAGAAAAGTCGACAAATTCAAGTGCCTTTTGATACACTTTCAAATCTTCAAACTTGAATTTTATTTTTCCCATTTTTATTGATTTTTTTCTTTTCTAACCACTACTCACTAAAATCTAAAAAAACTTACTGCTGTACACTTACTTTATAGTTAATTCCGTAAGTTTTGGTTAAATTATCATCATTAAAAATTTCTTTCACAGGACCCGTTGCAATCTTTTTTACATTTAAAAAAGTTACCCAATCGAAATATTCAGGAACTGTTTGCAAATCGTGATGTACTACAACTACTGTTTTTCCTGCTTTTCGTAATTCTTTTAAAATATTGATGATAGTAATTTCTGTAGTTGCATCAACTCCCTGAAACGGTTCGTCCATAAAATAAATAGCCGCATCTTGTGCTAATGCTCTGGCTAAAAAAACACGTTGTTGTTGCCCACCTGAAAGCTGCGATATTTGTCGATTTTTAAAAGCCAACATCCCTACTTTTTCAAGCGCTTCTAAAGCTATTTTTTTTTGTGATTTCCCTGGACGTTTTATCCAACCCAAACGACCGTATGTTCCCATCATAACAACATCTAAGGCTGTGGTAGGAAAATCCCAATCTACACTTCCTTTTTGAGGAACATAAGCAACTAATTTTCGCTGTTTATCGTATTGTTTTCCATAGATAGAAACACTTCCTGCAATGGGTTTTATAATTCCTAAAATAGATTTTATTAAAGTCGATTTACCAGCTCCATTTGGACCAACAATAGCCATTAAAACCCCTTCAGGAATGGCTAAGTCAATATCCCAAAGTACAGGTTTATAGTTATAAGCAACTGTTAAATCATCAACCGTTACTGCGTATTTTGTTTCCATATTATTTTAATGCGTTAACAATCGTATTCACATTTGCTTTGTACATACCTATATAAGTTCCTTCTTCTGTTCCTGCATTTCCTAAAGCATCAGAATATAATGTTCCACCAATTACCACTTCTTGGTTTTTAGATTTTACAGCTTCTTGTAAAGCTTCAATAGTTCGTTTTGGGACTGAACTTTCTACAAAAATTGCTTTTACGTTATTACCTATAATAAACTTGGCTAACTTTTGAACATCTTGAACACCAGCTTCTGTTGCTGTTGACAATCCTTGCAAACCGACCACCTTAAATTGATGTTGGTTTCCAAAATAATTAAACGCATCGTGTGCGGTTACCAAAATTCTTTTCTCTATTGGCAATTCGTTTATTTTGCTTTCAACCTCTTTATTTAAAGCTACTAGTTTTTCTAAATATTCTTTCGCGTTTTGCTGATAAAAAGCAGCATTTTTAGTATCTATTTCTGCTAATTTTTCTGCGACGTATAATGTTATCTTCCTCCAGTTATTAATATCAAACCAAATATGAGGATCGTAATTTGACGCAAATAATTCAGAACTTATTAAATCATTTTTATTAATTACATCAGAAACAATAATCGTTTTTTTATTTTGATGTTGCATCTTTTCAAAAACTTCTTCTAATTTTCCTTCTAAATGTAATCCGTTATAGATAACAACATCAGCATTAAATAATTTTGAAACATCACCTTCGCTAGCTTTATACAAATGCGGATCTACTCCTGCACCCATTAAACCTTTAACCTCTAATTTGTCACCTCCAATATTTTTCACTAAATCGGTAATCATCGTAGTGGTTGTAACTACTTTTAATTTACCGTTTTTGTTTTTTGCTTTTTTACCACAACTTACTACTAATAAGATTACCAATACTAATGCTACTTTCTTCATCTTAATTTTTTTGTATATAAATATTGTTTGCCACTTTATTTGAAATCGTCATTTCTTTTCCATTGATTTTCACTAGAAAAGAATCATCAAAAGGTTCTTTGTATATAATTGTTATTTGCTGCCCTAAAGCAATACCTTGTTTGTCTAAAAAACGTAAAAACTCAGAGGAAGAATCATTTACCCCAACTAAAACTCCTGTTTCATCTTTTATTAAAACTGATAGTAAACTTTTTTCAATAATTTGTAGATTTCCTTCTTTATCAGGAATTGGATCACCATGTGGATCATGTGTAGGAAAATCTAATAAAGCATCTAATTCATCTATTAATTTAGGTGATTTTATATGTTCTAATTGTTCAGCAACTTCATGCACTTCATCCCAAGAAAAATTAAGTTTTTCTACTAAAAAAACTTCCCACAAACGATGTTTTCGAATAATATTCGCTGCCGTTTTTTTTCCGAGATCAGTTAACGTAACTCCTTGATATTTCTTATAAACAACAACTTCTTTGTCAGATAATTTTTTAATCATATCTGTTACCGAAGATGCCTTTGTTTTTAAACTTTTAGCAATAGCGTTTGTACTAATTCCTTTATCAGACATTACTGCTAAATGATAAATGGTTTTTATATAATTTTCTTCTGACTGGCTAAACATTGTATTTTTTTGACTTTACAAATATATAATTTTTCATTTACATAAAATAATTTTTAGCCTTGTCTAAAAATTTATTTACATTTGCGTAAAAATTAAAACAATCAGCAATGAAAAATTCTATTCTTCTAATCATTTTATTTACAACAACCTTTGTAAAAGCACAAATAATCACAGGAAAAACAACCAACGCCAAAGGAGAAACAATTCCTTTTGCTAATATTCTTATAAGAGGAACAAACATTGGCACAACTACTGATAAAAATGGAAATTACACACTTGAAACATCAAAAAATAAATTTGTTTTAGTTGCTTCTTCTTTAGGGTATTTATCAGAACGAAAAAACATCAATTTAAAATCATCCGAAGAAAAAAAAGTTAATTTTATACTAAAAGAAACTGCTGAAATTTTAGACCAAGTAACTATAACAGGAACAAGAACTGATAAACGACAAACCAACAGTCCGGTAATTGTAAATGTAATTAATAGCGAAACTTTAGCTGACGTTCAAGCATGTAATTTATCTGAAGGGTTAAAATTCCAAACAGGTTTACGAGTAGAAACCGATTGCCAAACATGTAACTATACACAACTTCGTATGAACGGATTAACCGGGGGATATTCGCAAATATTAATTAATGGACGCCCAATTTTTAGTCCACTAACAGGCTTGTATGGTTTAGAACAAATTCCTACAAATATGATAAATCGTATCGAAGTGGTTCGCGGTGGAGGCTCTGCACTTTATGGTTCTAGCGCTATTGGTGGTACTGTAAACGTTATCACCAATATTCCTAAAAAAAATGAGTACAGCATTGGTTACACATACCAAAATATTAAAGGAACTTCTGATCATATTATTACGGGTAACGCTACTGTTGTAAATGATGAAAAAAACGCAGGGATTTCATTTTTTATAAACAATAGAGCTCGAGAAATTTATGATCATAATGGTGATAATTATTCTGAGCTTCCACAATTAAAAAACAACTCATTTGGTACTAATTTATTTTTTTTACCTACCGAAAATCAGAAGATAGAAATTAACTTTAGTAAAATGAACGAATATCGTTATGGTGGCGAAATGATTAAAACAGCTCCGCATTTTGCATTGCAATCTGAAGAAAGAACACATGATGTGTATGCTGGTAATATTGATTATCAAATTAATTTTAACGATGATAATAGTTCAATTATCACCTATTTTTCTTCTCAGTATACCGATAGAGATCATTATACTGGAGTGCGCCCAGAAGCAGGAACAACTGAAGACACTGCACATTTAGCAAATCCACCTTATGGTAATTCTGAAACTACTACTTTTCAAGGAGGATTACAGTTTAACCATAAATTAGATGATTTTTTAAAAGGGAATAATATATTAACTATCGGAACGGAGTTTGTACAAGATGATGTGTTTGATGAAATTGATGCGTATCAATATAAAGTAGATCAGGTTACCCAAAATTACGGGTTCTTTTTTCAGAGTGATTGGGAAATAAACGAAAAGTGGAATTTACTTGTAGGGGTTCGTTATGATCACCATAAATTAAATGCCTTGAAAAAAGATGGCACAAAAAAAACACTTATTAACAATGTAGCAAGCCCACGAGTTTCTTTATTATTTAAACCTTTTGAAAAAGGGCAGTTAAGAGCAACTTGGGGTACAGGTTTTAGAGCACCACAAGCTTTTGACACCGATTTACACATTGCTTTTGCCGGCGGAGGAATATCAAGAGTGCAACTTGCTGATGATTTAAAAAGAGAACGTTCAAATAGCTACACTGTTTCTTTTAATTACGATCAACCAACCGAACATTATATTTACGGATTTACTGTTGAAAGTTTTTATACCAATTTACAAGATGCTTTCTTTTTAGAAGCTATAGGAGAGGATGCTTTTGGAGAGGTTTTTGAAAAAAGGAATGGTGATGGCGCTGTTGTAAAAGGAATTACACTAGAAACACGTTTAAACTACGATGGTATCTTTCAGTTTGATGCTGGTTTTACTTATCAGTCGAGCAAATACAATACGGCAGTAACCAATTCTAATGTATTAGAAACAAAAAGAGAATTTTTACGTACACCAAATACTTATGGTTACGCAACTGCAACCTATACCCCTAATCAAAAGTTTAAAACAGCTTTAAATTTAGTATATACCGGCAAGATGAATGTTTTGCATTTAGCATCTAATCAAAACTTAATACAGGATGAATATTTTACTTCTCCATCATTTTTTAATGTAGGTATTAATTCAAGCTATAAATTCGAATTAGAAAAACTACAAACAAATATTGAGTTTACAGTAGGGGTTAAAAACATTTTTGATAGTTATCAATCAAAATTTGATATAGGAAACGAGCGAGACAGCAACTTTATATACGGGCCTGCAACTCCTAGAACCTACACTTTAGGAATTAAAATATTTTAACCGTTAACAATATGGTAACAATTACCCTTACCTCATAACACTAAACAAACATTCTGATAATGCAACATTAATTTCTAGTTAACATTACTTTTACTTCTTAGATTGAATTTTGCCCTTAAATAATATAGAATTCAATTTAGTAATGAAAAAAATACTATTCGTAGCTTTTTTAAGCTTATGTAATTTAGCCTTTTCTCAAAGCAAAGGTACTGTTTCTGGTGTGGTTACAGACAAAGAAATGAACAATGAAGCACTACCTTTTGCAAATGTTTTTATCAAAGGAACCTCAATAGGAGCAACTACAGATATAGATGGTAAATATAGCCTTAGCGCACCTGAAGGAAATCAAACGATTGTTTTCAGTTTTGTTGGTTATCAGACCATAGAAAAAAATATTGTTATTAAGGCAAACCAAGGAGTAATTGTTAATCAAGCAATTGGCGCAAACGAAGGTGTTGCATTAGATGAAGTTCAAATTAACGCAACAGTTAGTAAAGAAAAATCAAGTGCTTTATTATTAGAGCAAAAGAAAGCTGTTATAATTAAAGAAAGTATTGGTGCTCAAGAATTAGCTAAAAAAGGTGTTTCAGATGCAGCAACAGCAACTACAAAAATTGCTGGAGTTAATAAAAGTGAAGGTTCAGGTAATATATATATTCGTGGTTTAGGCGATAGATATTTATCTACAACAATGAACGGACTCCCTATTCCTTCTGATGATGTAAGTAACAAAAATGTTGATTTAGGTTTATTTAACACCAATGTTATACAAAATGTTGGTATTAGTAAAACGTATGCTACTTCTAGTTATTCAGACCAAGCATCAGGTAATGTAGATGTTTCATCAAAAGAATATACTAAAGATATTTTCTCGATTAGCATTAGCGGTGGAGGAAACTCAAACGCTTTAGATGTTGACAATTTTAAACAAAGTACTATTAGTGATGATGTAACTTTTGGATTTCATAAAAAAAAGTATGCTTTACAAAACTTAATGACATTACAAGGATGGGACACTAAAAACGTAGCAACTCCTATCAATTATGGAATTTCATTATCAGGCGCTAAGAAATTCAACTTTCTTAACAAACAATGGAAAGTTTTAACATCTATTTCACACTCAAAATCTGCTGAATACAGAAGTGGATTATTTAAATCATACAGATCAAATGTATTAAACAACTCATTTACTGATGTTGAAAATTTTATCTCAAAAACAAATAGTACGGGGTACATAAGAGCAGATGTTAAGTTAAATGACAACAATAAAATAAAGTACAACACCTTATTTGTAAACAAAGGAGAAGATGGTTTGTATGAACAAGGTAGAAACGGCGAAGGCTATGTGTTTGACCAAGACCCGCAAGAAGATGGAGCTTTTGTAAGAGATCAAAACTTTAAACAAACCACCATGTTTATAAACCAATTAATGGGGGAACATAAGTGGAATAAAAACAACCAATTAAATTGGGCTACTGGTTATAATTACGTTTTAGCCGAAGAACCTAATCGTATCAGAAATGAAGTAAATATTTTAAACCCAACCACAAGCCCATTAATTCAATTTGCTCACGTAGGAGATTATCAGCAAAGAAAATCTTCTCAAAAAATTGAAGATATTGAATACAACGCTTACATTGAAAACCAATGGTCTTTAGGGCAAGTAGCTGACGAATATGATGCCAAACCTTATAAATTAAACTACGGTTTAAATTTTCGTAAAAAAGAAAGAAGTTTTAACTCATTGTTTTTAGGTTTTAGAGCAAAAGGCTTTACCGCCCCTTCTATCGATCAAATCTCAGAAGTTTTACAATTAGGAACAAATTCAGGATTAACTTTAAGAGAACAGCAACCTGACTTTTACCAAGGTGAATTATTAGTTTTAGCTGCATATACTAATTTTGATTTTAAATTTGACAACAAACTATCTGGTAACATTGGTTTACGTTTTGAAAGAGATGAAATAGATATGTCTTGGGATGTATCAAATCGTCCTGGGAGATACGGAACAACTAACAAAGTATACGAAAGTTTATACCCAAGTGTTAACTTAAAATACGAATTAAACGACAGAAACTTTATTCGTTTTGCTTCAAGTGTAACACAAACATTACCAGAATTTAAAGAATTATCTCCTTTCGAATATGTATCTCCAACAGGTCGTGTTATTGGAGGTAATGAAAACTTAGAAAAATCAGACGTATATAATCTTGATTTAAAATGGGAGTTTTTTCCTAGCAGAAGCGAATTACTTTCAGCTACTGCCTTTTACAAGCAAATCAACAATCCGATTAACCTAACTCAAGATCAAGGTTCATCAGGTTACTTTAAATTTTTTAATACCGGAGATCAAGCAGATATTATAGGTTTAGAGCTTGAAGGTAGATTTGATTTATTAAAAAACGATGAAGACGAAACTGTTTTAAACGCTACTGCTAACTTAACAAAAATGTGGTTCAATCAAGATTTAGATGCTAAATACCAATTTAAAGGTAAAAGCGAATCTGAGTTACAAGGCGCTTCTGACTTTATTGTTAACGGTTCTATCGGATACTCAAATAATAAAGAAAATGAATTTTCTGCTACACTAACAGGTAACTATTCATCTGATAAAATTTACGCATTAGGAGCTCCTGAAGATTTTACTAACAGCGCTACTCTTTATAATGATGAAATTATTGAAAAAGGGTTTGTAACTCTTGATTTAGTTATAAGTAAACAATTATTTAAAGGATTTACAGCTAAACTTGTAGGTAAAAACCTATTAAACCCAGCTATCAAACAAACACAACTAGTTCGTAATTTAAATACTTTAATTGAAACAAACGAAACTGTGTTGTCTTATAAAAAAGGGAGACAGCTTTCATTAAGCTTAAACTACAATTTCTAACAAACACAAAACCTTAATTTAACATTTAACTTTTTATATAACAATCAGTTAATATTTAGTTAAAAGAAACAAAAAACGAAGGCTTTTAATTTGCATAACGAAATTAAACAAAACAAATAAAAATGAAAAGACCATTTAAATTATTAAGTATTGCTGCTTTATCAATCGCTGCTTTAACATTTACAAATTGTAGTAGTGATGATCCAGCAATTTTACCTCCAGATACTTCTAATGTTGTAGAAAAATTAAAGAGTGGTATTATGAGTGGTGAACTTACCGAAGATTACACATTAACTAGCCCATCATACGCATTAACAAGTGCTTTTATTATTAAAGAAGGTGCTACTTTAACAATACCTGCTGGTACAAGTATTGTTGCTGATGCTAGCGGAACTGACATCTACTTAGCAGTATTACAAGGTGGTAAAATCAACATTAACGGAACCAATAACAACCCGGTTGTTATGAGTTCTGCTGAAGGTAAACCTGGAGATTGGGGTGGTTTAACCATATGCGGTAAAGCAACTACCACTGCAGGAACAGATGTTACTGCTGAAGTTGGTGGATTTATTTATGGTGGTAATGATGACGCTGATAATTCTGGAGTTATAAAAAATCTAGTAATTAAAGGTACAGGAGCACAAATAACTATAGATGCTCAATACAATGGAGTTTCTTTTTACTCAGTAGGTTCAGGTACAACTGTTGAAAATATTGCTGTTTTTGATGGTGCTGATGATGGTGTAGAGTTTTTTGGAGGTACGGTTTCTGCTAAGAACATCTACTTAGAAAATTTAGAAGACGATGCTATTGATTGGACAGAAGGATGGAATGGTACTATTGAAAACTCTTATGTTGTTAATACTAAAATTGATTTCTCAACAGTTGTAGAGGCTGACAAAGATAACGGAAACCCTAAATTAGTTAACCTTACAGCTAAATCGATCGTAGGAGGTACAGCTTTACAATTTAAAAAGAATTCTGGTGCTACAATTACAAATTTACATATAGATGGATATGATAAAAACATCGATATGAAAGATGACGGTGCTTTATCTAATGTTATTATTGACGGTAGTGCAGCTCAAACTGATAAAGACTATATGGATGGTACTAAAGTAGACATCTCTAGCTGGTCATTCATTAACGGAGAAATTGTTGAAATCACTCCTTTGGTAGGTGAAGTTACCGGAAACATCACATTAACAGCTGATAAAACATACAATTTAACAGGTTCTTACATCGTTAAAGATGGAGGTATTTTAAATATTGAAGCAGGAACAAAAATCATTGTTGATGCTAAAGGAACGGATGTATACATAGCAGTTTTACAAGGTGGTAAAATTAACATTAACGGTACTGCTGATGCTCCTGTTGTAATGAGTTCTGCTAACGGTCAACCTGGAGATTGGGGTGGATTAACCATCTGTGGTAAAGCAACTACCTCTGCAGGAACTGATGTTACTGCTGAAGTTGGTGGATTCAACTATGGAGGTAATGACGATGCAGACAACTCTGGATCTGTTAAATATTTAGTTATTAAAGGAACTGGTGCTCAAATTAATATTAATTCTCAATACAACGGAGTTTCTTTTTACTCAGTAGGTTCTGGTACAACTGTTGAAAACATTGCTGTTATTAACGGTGCTGATGATGGTGTTGAATTTTTTGGAGGAACAGTTTCTGCTAAAAATTTATACTTAGTAAATAACGAAGATGACTCAGTAGATTGGACTGAAGGATGGAACGGTAAAGTAACTAACACTTACATTTCTCATACTATTGATAATTTTTCAACTGCTTTTGAAGGAGATAAAGTAAATGGTAATCCTCAATTTGAAAACTTAACTGCTATTTCAACTACCGGTGGTACAGGATTACAGTTTAAAAAACAATCAGGTGCAACTATTACTAATATCTGGTTAGAAGGGTATGATACAAACATCGACATGAAAGATGATGGTGATTTATCAAATATTAAAATAGATGGAGCTGACGCTTCTACAACTGCTGACTATAAAACAGGTACAAAAGTAGATGTTTCTACTTGGCCTTGGAAATCAGCTGGATTATAATATAACTCATTACAATAATGAAAAACCGAGCCTCACAGCTCGGTTTTTTTTTGCTTTAAAGAGAACTCTAGCTACTTTTTAATAAATTCGCTATTACTAACAACAAAGGTTGATGTCTCAAAAAAACGACTTAAAAGAAATTGCCAAACTATTTTTTAAACTAGGAAGCATCGCTTTTGGTGGGCCTGCAGCTCATATTGCAATGATGGAAGATGAAGTAGTAAAGAAAAGAAAATGGATGACGCAAGATCATTTTTTAGACCTTATCGGAGCTACCAATTTAATTCCCGGTCCAAACTCAACCGAAATGACGATGCATTGCGGTCATGAAAAAGCAGGTTGGAAAGGCTTAATTGTTGCAGGATTTTCATTTGTTTTTCCTGCTGTTATTATTACTTCAATTTTTGCATGGTTATATCAAGAATATGGACAACTACCAAAAGTTGAGCCTTTTATTTATGGCATAAAACCAGCTGTAATTGCCGTAATCATTATGGCAGCTTACCGACTAGGTAAAAAAGCTATTAAAAATGTGCAATTAGCAATTCTAGGTTTAATCGCGCTAATTTTATGTTTATCAGGCATCAACGAAATCATCACGCTATTAAGTTGTGGTTTATTTGGGTTTGTTTTTTATCTTTTTCAACAAAAAAAGAATACGCTACACAGCTTTATTCCATTTTTACTATTTCAATCTAATGAACAGTTAAACTTAAGCAACTTAAAAATTGGACTTACTTTTTTAAAAATAGGAACCATTTTATATGGTAGTGGCTATGTTTTATTTGCTTTTTTAGATACCGAACTCGTTGCAAACGGTTGGTTAACCAGGCAAGCATTGATTGATGCCGTTGCAGTCGGACAAATTACGCCTGGCCCCGTTTTATCAACCGCTACTTTTATCGGGTGGCAGCTAAACGGAATAACAGGAGCATTAGTTGCTACAATCGGAATCTTTTTACCTTCTTTTATTTTCGTTTTAATTCTAAATCCTTTAATGCCAAAAATTAGAAAATCTAATATCATCCGTGCAGTTTTAGATGCCGTTAACGTGGCTGCCGTGGCATTGATTATTGCAGTTTGCCTTAACATGGCTAAAGATACGCTAACCGACTGGCGAACCATTGTTATTGCCATTATTAGTTTAATTACTGTATTTGGATTTAAAAAACTAAACAGTGCTTTTATTGTTTTAGGAGGATCTATTTTTGGTTTCATATTAACTTATATATAGATTTTTACCACCCTGTAAAGTATATTTTAAACAACCTATATCGTTTCATTTACAGTATCTTTGCAAAAAATAAAGAAGCAATGCAATTTTCAGATTTACATCTTAACAAAGCTATTTTAAAAGCATTAAACGAAGAAAGGTATCACAAAGCTACATTAGTGCAGCAAAAAGTAATTCCACTTGCGTTAAGTGGAAAAGATGTAATTGTTGGTTCGCAAACCGGCTCAGGAAAAACCGCCGCTTTTGCTTTGCCTATTATAAACGAATTATCTAAAGAACAAGACTCAGAAAAGGGCGAAAAGAAAATAAAAGCTTTAATCATAAGTCCTACGAGAGAATTAGCCATACAAATTCAGGAGAATTTCATCATCTATAGCAAGTATACTAATTTACGAACAACTGCTGTGTATGGAGGTATTTCAACAAAACCTCAAAAAGATGTTTTAGCAAAAGGCGTTGATATTTTAATTGCAACACCAGGGCGTTTTATTGATTTACACAAACAAGGAAGCATTGATTTACGCTTATTAAAAACTTTTGTTTTAGATGAAGCCGATTTAATGTTAGACATGGGTTTTATTCAAGATGTAAGAAAAATTGAAGAGCTTTGTCCTCGTAAAAAACAAACACTCCTATTTTCGGCTACCATGCCCGAAAAAGTAAACGATTTAGCAAAATCGATGCTTTACAAACCAGAAACTGTTAATGTTATTCCTACCGACAATTCGGTTAATAAAATTGGGCAATTATTATATTACACTCCCAAAAAAAACAAAGTAGATTTATGTTTACACTTACTACGTAATACTATTCAAGGACGCATAATTATTTTTAGGCGTACCAAATTTGGCGTTGATAAATTAGAGCAAACACTTATAAAAAATGGCTATAAAGTAACCAGTGTACACGGTGATAAAACACAAATTTTACGCAACCAAGCCATTGAAGATTTTAAAAACAACAAAGCAAACATTTTAATTGCTACCGATGTTGCTGCACGCGGTATAGACATTCATAAAATTGATGCCGTTATTAATGTAGACATCCCCAATGTACCCGAAACCTATGTACATAGAATTGGTAGAACAGGTAGAGCAGGAAAATCTGGAATTGCCTTTTCACTTTGTAGTGCCGATGAAACTAGCTACATAAAAGCAATTCAAGAATTTTTAAAGAGACCAATAAAAATCATTGAAGATCATCCGTTTCTTTTAGTAAAACCAAAACATAAAAAGCAACCAAATACCATTAGTAAAAACAAAAAAGGGCGAAAATCTGAAGCTTCAAAAAAGAAGAAAAAACGCTGGTATTAAAAAGTAAAACTCTCAAAACCTCTTCAAATCTACCGAAGGGGTTTTTAAATTTTTAACTAAAATAAGTTGAAGCTATTACCCGCTTTACGCACTCGCTCTCTGCGAGGAGCTCAAACAAATGCTGCAATCGGGGCTAAGCTAACTTACAAAGTTTTTGCAAATCGATAAACAACGCTCACAAATCTTTTAAGCAATAAAAACCCTTCTAAAAACGGTATATTTTGCTAAATCAAATATTAATCGTAATATTGCAATATAATAATTATCTTAATGGGGCTTACCAAATCAGAAATATTTACACCACAACAAAATGACCTTGCTAAAATAGCAAAAGTACTAGGGCATCCAGCACGTATTGCTATTTTACAATACCTATTTAAAATAAATTCGTGTGTATGTGGCGATTTAGTGAATGAAATAGGCTTGGCGCAACCAACAATATCCCAACACTTAAAAGAATTAAAAAATCTGAATCTTATCAAAGGAAACATTGAAGGAACCAGTGTTTGTTATTGTATAGATCAAGAAAATTGGACAAACATAAAAACCTTATTAAATAGTTTTTTAAACCTTGACAGCAACCCAAATACTTGCTGTTAAAAAAATTTACAATCATTAATCGCAATATTGCAATTAAAATAAAAAAGACATGAAATTATCAGAAATTAAAAATCATCTAGCTTCTTTAAAAACCATCGCTTTTCAATTACCAAATGGTCAATTAGTACCCAACCATTTTCATGTATCGGAAGTTGGAAAAATCACCAAAAACTTTATTGATTGTGGCGGAACCGTAAGAAACGAAGAAGTAGTAAACTTTCAATTATGGGAAGCTGATGATTACGATCACAGGTTACACCCAGAAAAGTTAACACATATTATTGAACTTTCAGAAAAAGTATTAAATATTCCTGATTTAAATATCGAAGTAGAATACCAGGGAAATACTATTGGTAAATATGGATTAGATTTTGACGGTACAAATTTCTTACTAACCTCTACAAAAACAGATTGTTTAGCAAAGGATAATTGTGGAATTCCTCAAGAAAAACCAAAATTAAAATTTTCAGAATTACAACAACAAAATGCTTGTGCCCCAAACTCAGGATGCTGCTAAAAAATAAAAACTGTCTAAAATTGAATCATTAAGTATACAAGATTCGGTTTTAGGCAGTTTTTAAATCATCGTTTAAAATATGGTAGTTAGGCTTTAAACTTCATCCCTAAATGCACCACTTTTTTAGTTTCAAAAAAATCTTCTTCAAAAAAATCAGGTAAATTATAAATGGTTGCTGATGTATATTTTTCTAGCTCTACCGATAAATCACCACCTTTTAAGTATAAAATTCCGTTTTTTAAATCATGGTTTTGCTTTTTTGATATTTTCCCTTTTGTCCAACCAACAAAAGTTTCCATTTGTGCAACAGCTCTACTAACAATAAAATCGTATGTATCTTTAACCTCTTCAACACGTCCGTTAGTTGTTTTTACATTTTGTAGCCCCAAACCTTCAGCAACCTCGTTTACAACTTTTATTTTTTTCCCGATTGAATCAACCAAATGAAATTGAGTTTCTGGAAATAAAATAGCCAATGGAATTCCTGGAAAACCGCCACCAGTACCAACATCCATTACTTTAGACCCCGGTTTAAACTGCATTACTTTTGCTATTCCTAGAGAATGCAATACGTGACGTAAATACAATTCATCAATATCTTTACGAGAAACAACATTAATTTTTAAATTCCAATCTTCATATAACTCTTGTAATTTAGAAAACTGGTCTAACTGTGTTTCAGTTAAATTACTGAAGTATTTTTTTATAAGTTCCATTAAATAATTTTTTCGCTGCAAAAATAAAAAACTAATTCCGTAATCGTTATTTATCTAACAAAAGATATATTTCTTGTTAAAAAATTAATTTACACAATAACCATCTAGTAAAAACGTTTATTTTTGCGGTTTGTAATACACAATACATGAAGACAATAAACTTCTCAAGAACGAATAATGCAAAGTTCTTTCGAACTCTAAACAAACGAGTTAATTCTTATTTTAAAGAAAACAATATAAAACGTACTGGTAACTGGAAACTATACTCCAAGGCTATTGTTATGTTTGCTGCTTTTTTAGTGCCATTTATATTAATATTAACAGTAAACATGCCGCAATGGTTAATGGCGCTACTTATTGTAATTACTGGTGTTGGTATGGCTGGCGTGGGCATGAATGTAATGCATGATGCTAATCATGAATCTTTTTCAAGCAAAAATTGGCTAAATAAATTAATGGGGAGCAGTATTTATATTTTGGCTGGTAATGTGTATAATTGGAAAGTACAACATAATGTTTTGCATCATACGTTTACCAATATAAAAGGGCATGATGAAGATATTGATGCAGGTAGAATTATTCGTTTTTCTAAACACTCAAAATGGTTACCAATACATAAATTTCAAAAGTTTTACTCAATATTTTTATACGGACTATTAACCATTAACTGGGCTATAACAACCGATTTTAAGCAAATGAGTAATTATTTAAAACGTAAATTATCCTACGGTAAATTTCCAAACCCTAAAATAGAATGGACAAAATTAGTAATCTCTAAAGTTATCTATTATTCTTTATGGATTTTATTACCATTACTTGTTTTAAACATTGCTTGGTGGAAAGTTTTAGTAGGCTTTTTTATTATGCATTATACCGCTGGTATGATTTTAAGTGTAGTGTTTCAATTAGCACATGTAGTGCCAAATACTAAAATGCCTTTACCAGATAAAGAAGGTAATTTAGAACATACATGGGCGGTACATCAACTATACACCACTTCTAACTTTGCGCCTAAAAACTGGTTAATTAATTTTTATACTGGTGGATTAAATCATCAAGTAGAACACCATATTTTTCCTAACATCTCGCACATTCATTATAATAAATTAGCAAAAATAGTGCGTGAAACTGCTGAGGAGTTTAATTTACCTTACAACGAATACAAAACAATGACAAGAGCACTTATTGAGCACTTTAAACAACTAGGCTCTTTAGGAAAAGAACCTCAATTAGCATAAATAACACACAACTAAACAATACAATGTCAAATCCATTATCAAACAGAATTAACAGTTTACCTGTATCGCAAACCTTAGCAATGGCTGCTAAAGCAAGAGAATTAAAAGCCGCTGGTAAAGATATTATTAGCTTAAGTTTAGGAGAGCCTGATTTTAACACTCCTGATTTTATTAAAGATGCTGCTATCGAAGCAATTAATCAAGATTATAATTCATACACTCCTGTTGATGGATATGTAGAATTAAAAGAAGCTATTTGCGAAAAATTTAAACGTGATAATGATTTAACTTATACACCAAATCAAATTGTTGTATCAACAGGGGCAAAACAATCAATTGCAAACATTGCACAAGTTTTATTAAACCCTGGTGACGAAGTTTTATTACCTGCACCTTATTGGGTAAGTTATTCTGCAATTGCAACTTTATGCGAAGCTAAATTTGTTGAAATTCCATCATCTATCGATAGTGATTTTAAAATTACTCCAGCACAATTAGAAGCAGCGATTACGCCAAAAACAAAGATGATTTTCTTTAACTCTCCCAACAATCCAAGCGGAACAATTTATTCGGAGAGTGAATACAGAGCATTGGCTAAAGTATTAGAAAAACATCCGCAGATATACATACTATCAGACGAAATTTACGAGCATATTAATTACGGAACAAAACCGTTTAGTTTTGCTGCTATCGAAAACATGTTCGATCGTACTATTACCGTAAACGGATTAGCTAAAGCATTTGCTATGACTGGTTGGAGAATAGGTTTCATTGGCGCTCCCCAATGGATTGCTAAAGCTTGTACTAAAATGCAAGGGCAAATAACATCGGGTACAAACTGTATTGCACAGCGCGCTGCAATTACTGCTGTTTTAGCCGAACCAACTAAAGTACAATACATGGTTGATGAATTTAAAACGCGTAGAAATATGGTTTTAGAGCTATTAGGTGAAATAGACGGATTTAAACTAAACGTACCTGAAGGTGCTTTTTATGTTTTCCCTGATATTTCTGCTTTCTTCGGAAAAACCTTTAAAGGCAAAGAAATTAAAAATGCAAGCGATTTTTCTATGTTATTGTTAGAAGAAGCCAACGTAGCAACCGTTACAGGTGAAGCCTTTGGTGCTCCTGATTGTATTCGTATGTCTTACGCGGCGTCAGAATTACAATTACGTGAAGCTATTAAGAGAATTAAAGAAGTATTAAGTTAATCTTTATACGTTTTATATATAAAAAGGGTAGTAATTTTAAAATTACTACCCTTTTTTATTTCTTTTAAGATATTTTTACAAGACTCTAACTTAGAGAAGACCAAACATTCAAAAGTTTTTATTGAACATCAAATGAACATATTACTTGCTATTACTAATATACTTTTTAACCCTTTTTCTTTTTTAATTTTTATATCATTTTCATTTAAAAAAGATTCGTATTTCTTTACTAAAGAGGGTACAAATGTTATGAAACTGAAATTAGTACCCTATTTACTCTTCTACTCAATTTATCTAACCACTATACTCTGTGTAACCTATCTTTTTAGTTTTTACAATGATTTTAATTTCTGGGAAGTTTTTATTCCTAAAAATTTATATATTTCATCAATTACTTGGCTAATAACAGCTATTACTTTACGCGCTTATTTAAAAGGAATGGAAGGTAATATTATGGGCTTTATATTTTTCCCCTTACTTATACTATCAATATTAACCTTAACCATATTTAGCTTTTTTGATATATTATCTTACCCAAAATTACTAACATCAAACCTACCTATACTAAAAATAAATTTCTGGCTTAGACTACTTATACATTCCTTTTGCCCTTTTTACATTATAGTTTTTCTTAATTCTAAAGAACATGAGAAAAGAGAAAAAGATGATTTTATTACACCTCTTTTAAGCAGTCTAATACTACAGTTTATGTTTTTTAGTATTAATTGGGTTATTACTTATTTATTTGGCACCCCACTTACCTTTTCACTATTTTTTGGAGAAGGACAAACCATTGTGTACTATATACCAATGATTGGAGGTTTCTTCCTTTTTGTACTATTCTTTTTATCTAAAATAATACCTACAGAAAAAAGTAAACGATACAAACTAGAAACCATATCCTACTATGTAACCTTTATTAACTTTGGTCTTATAATTTTAGAACTTATAAATTACCTCAACTTAATAAGTGCTTCTTTTTAATAAAAAAGTCTTAGAATTAAAACGGAACTTTTACCAACTTTTTACGTTTTCTCTTTTTTAATTTTTTCAAATACAATACTTTTTTATCGTAATCTATAAATGCTTTTCCGCTCTCTAAAACATCAGCACCAATAATTCCATTTACTTTATCAGCCTTATGCTGTGTTAAAGCCGTATTTACATGACTCAAGTCAAACAACACTAAATTACATTGATTGGTTTGCCATTTACCAATTTTTAACCAATTATTTTCTGATTTTTTCGTTTCCATATCCGTAGCTCCAGCTCCAGCAGCCTTCACCTCACTCTCTTCAGATATTAATTTAAAATGTTCTATTAAATCTAATCCAACACATGAATTTGAAGCACCTGTATCCAAAATAAACGTCCCTTTAACACCATTAATTTCAGCTTTTAACTCTAAATGATTGGTAACAATTTTTTTGAGTTTAATTTTTATATACTTCTTTTTCTTTAATACTTTTTTCAAACTTGCCATTTCTCGTACTTTTGTCCTGTAAATATACAGCAATAAATGATTACCGATACACACACCCATTTATACTCAGACCAGTTTGATGATGATAGAAATGAAATAATGCAGCGTGCAAAAGATGCAGGAGTTTCACGTTTCTTTATTCCAGCAATAGACAGTTCTTACACTGAAAGAATGTTTGATTTAGAAAAAAATTATCCGAATGATGTTTTTTTAATGATGGGACTACACCCTACATCTGTTAAAGAAAATTACAAAGAAGAACTGGCACATGTAAGAGAGTGGATTGATAAACGTAACTTTTATGCAATTGGCGAAATTGGAATTGATTTATATTGGGACAAAACATTTTTACCTCAACAACAAGAAGCTTTTAAAACACAGATTCAATGGGCAAAAGAAAAAAAACTACCCATCGTAATTCACTGTCGCGATGCCTTTGATGAAATTTTTGAAGTGTTAGAAAGTGAAAAAGGAGATGATTTATTCGGTATTTTTCATTGTTTTACAGGAACATTAGAACAAGCAAAAAAAGCAATTTCATATAACATGAAATTAGGTATTGGAGGCGTTGCTACTTTTAAAAACGGAAAAATAGATAAATTTTTAAATCAGATCAATCTTAAACACATTGTTTTAGAAACCGATTCGCCGTATTTAGCACCAACACCATACAGAGGTAAACGTAATGAAACCGCATATATTACCAACGTGGTAGATAAATTAGTAGATATTTACGGTGTTTCTTTTGATGAAATTGCAAAAATCACTACCCAAAACTCTAAAGACATTTTTAAAGTGTAAGCGAATGAAAGAGATTGACAAAATTGCTTTAATTAAAATTACAAACGGAAAAATACTAAGTACACGCTCTAAAGGAAAAAAGAAATTTTACATTCCTGGAGGAAAAAGAGAAAGCTACGAAACCGACCAAGAAACCTTAATTCGAGAAATTAAAGAGGAGTTACAGGTAGATATTGCCCCTAAATCAATTACTTATTTCGGCACCTTTATAGCACAATCTGACGGAGACAAAACAGGTGTTCTTGTAAAAATGACTTGCTATAAAGCTACGTATATAGGAACCCCCAAGCCAAGCAATGAAATAGCAGAAATAAAATGGTTAAATTTTAACGATTTAAATAATATTTCAGAAGTTGATAAAAAAATATTCAAGGTTTTAAAAGAAAAAGAAGAGCTAACTTAAAATGATGTTTTGAAAACAGAAACAACTTATTACAAAACACCAATTGGCACAGCAAAAATTGTTGGAAATGAAAACGGAATTCAATCAGTTTCTGTGTTAGATGATGATTTCTCTACTCCGCTCGAAATGACAAAAAACAAAAATATTCCACCTTCTTTGCTAAAATGTATTACACAATTAGACGAATATTTTGCAGGCACACGAACAACCTTTCATTTAAAATTAAATCCACAAGGCACTAAATTTCAACAATCCGTTTGGAACGAATTACAAAACATTCCTTTTAATAAAACCCGAAGTTATTTACAACAAGCCAAGCAATTAGGCGACCCAAAGGCAATTAGAGCCGTAGCATCTGCCAACGGTAAAAACCCTATTTGGATAATTATTCCCTGCCACCGAATTATAGGTTCAAATGGCTCACTTACAGGATATGCAGGCGGTATTTGGCGAAAAAAATGGCTATTAGAACACGAAAGTGGTTGTAAACAACAAACATTGTTTTAAATATTAATACTTGAAGCTATTTCCCGCTTTTCGCACTCGCTCTCTGCGAGGAGCTCAAACAAATGCTACAATCGGGGCTAAGCTTAATTACCAAAAATAAAGTTCATCCCACAATTTAGTTATACTTTTAAAAAACAACTAATTCAAATTACGTTTTTCAGCAAAGAATTTCTTTAATAAAAAACTACACTCTTCAGCCAAAACTCCCGACACTATTTTTGTTTTCGGATGTAACTTTGTTCCTAAAACAGAAAAACCTAATTTAGGTTCACTTGCACCATATACTATTTTACCTACCTGTGTCCAATAACTTGCCCCTGCACACATTTGGCAAGGCTCAAGTGTAACATATAACACACAATCTTTTAAATACTTTCCGCCTAAAAAATCAGCAGCAGCAGTAAAAGCTTGCATCTCGGCATGCGCAGTAACATCGTTTAACATTTCTGTTAAATTATGCGCTCTAGCAATTATTTTATCTTTAAAAACAATTACAGCACCCACAGGAACCTCACCTTTATCAAAAGCCATTTCTGCCTCTTGCAACGCTTTTTTCATAAAATAAGTATCGTCAAACGGGTTTATTTCCATGGTATTCTTAGTGTTTTTAACAAAAGTAGCTCAAATTAGTTATTTTTACCAAAAATTACAATTTGATTTCCATTACCACTTCCGAAAATAAAAAAGTATATTTTGCTTCCGATCAACATTTAGGAGCGCCAACTTTAGAAGCTAGTTACCCGCGAGAACAAAAATTTGTTGCTTGGTTAAACGAAGTTAAAAAAGATGCTGAAGCTATATTTTTACTTGGAGATTTGTTTGATTTTTGGTTTGAATATAAAACCGTTGTCCCTAGAGGATTTGTACGTGTTTTAGGTAAATTAGCCGAAATTAAAGATAGCGGAATCCCAATTTATTTTTTTGTTGGAAACCATGATTTATGGATGCATGATTATTTTGAAAAAGAGCTAAATATTCCTGTTTTTCATAAACCACAAGAGTTTACCATAAACGGAAAAACTTTGTTAATTGGGCACGGAGATGGTTTAGGACCTCACGACAAAGGTTACAAACGCATGAAAAAGGTATTTACTTTTAAGCCTTTTAAATGGCTATTCCGTTGGTTACACCCCGACTTAGGAGTTCGTTTAGGACAATACATGTCTGTTAAAAACAAAATGATTTCTGGCGATGAAGACGCTAAGTTTTTAGGCGAAGAAAATGAATGGCTAGTACAATATTGCAAACGAAAACTAGAAACAAAACAGTATGATTATTTTGTTTTTGGACATCGTCATCTTCCTTTAGAAATTAAACTTAATCAAAATAGCGAGTACATAAACACTGGTGATTGGGTTCAATATTTTACCTACGGAGTTTTTGAAGATAAAAAACTATCTTTAAAAAAATATAATTCATAAAAAAAGCACCTTTTCAGGTGCTTTCTATATAAAATAAATGTTTCTTTTTAAAATTTAAATGTAAACCCTGCTTTAAACATTGTTCCACTAAATCCAAATTGATTTACTTCCCAAGGATATTTAAAACGTCCTCCTAAATCAGTAGTAACATCTCCTTTTGCTTCAACCTCATCTGGGTAAATATCAAATAAATTATTTACCTGCGCTGTAAAAGAAACTACCTCAGAAAATTCATATCCGAAAGATAAATCCGTAATTACTTTACCACTAAAAGTTTGATCTTTATTTGGATCAGTTGCATGTTGCCATGTTACTTCACCAAAATAGGTGTTATTTAAACCAGCACTAAACTTATTGATTTTATAATCTGCTCCGAATAAAAACTTACTACTCGGTCTAGCACTAATAATTCTTGATTGTTCTTTTCTATTAAAAATTGCATTCTTATAACCCGATAATTTTGAAGGTGTTTTCACCTCTCCTTCTAATTTTGTACGGTTAAGGTTTAAAGCTAAATTTATTCCTAATTTTCCTGATGCGAAATCAATATTTTTATAACGCATTGTATAATCAATACCTTCTGTCTTAGTATCTGCTGCATTTATAAAAAACTTAATACTTGTAACCTTATTATCATCTAAAATTTGTTGCACTGCTGCATTAGGATTTCCGTTATCATCAGTTCCAGTAATTTCACCAGAAAATAAAACTCTATCCTCAATTCTTACATTATAATAATCTAATGAAATCGTAAAATTATTAGATGCCTTTACTGTTAAACCTGCCGAAATACTTTTAGAAGTTTCTGCAAATAATGATTCCACACCTAAATCTTTAATTACTGGACTTACGTTATTAAATGTACCTTGGTTAGAAATTGTACCACCAGAAAGTAATGTTTGTACATTGCTTAAATATACTTGATGTAATGAAGGAGCTCTAAAACCAGTACCGTATGATGCACGTAATACTCCAGCTTCACCTAATTTATATCTTGAATTTAATTTCCAAGAAGTGTTTCCTCCAAAATCAGAATAATTTTCATAACGAACTGCACCTCCAATTAAAAATTTTTCAGACACATCCCAATCCAATGTTGCGTATCCTCCGATGTTTGTTCTTGTTTCGTTTAAAGCGTTTCCTGGTTGTAATCCTGGAAAAGACTGTGCCCCTCCATCAATATAAGACTCTTCTTGCCCAGCGGTAACATCAAATTTTTCTTGACGCCCCTCAAAACCTAATCCAACACTCACTTCTCCAAAAGAACGACTCACATCAAAATTACCTATAATGTTACTAAAAGCATATGCTCCTGCATCAAAAGATGTAGGGCTACTAGCTCCTAAGCTTGGATTTAATGTGTTACCAATCGTATACCCTACAGAGTTCCTACCATAACTTGCACTCGCATCTGCATCAAATTCGCCTAACTTAAACTTTGTTCCTGCTGTAAATAAGAAGTCTTTAATATCTGTTTCAAAGGTCGGTTGAAAACCTTGGTATTCTGTTCCTGCATCGTGTAATAAATTATGAGGATCTTGAACCCAATACGGAGTTCTATAAAGAGCAAAACTTTTTCCCTGTCTAATATTAAACCCTCCAAAAGCATATACTTTTGTATTATCATTTAAAGGATATTCAGCATTTACAAATAAATCTCCTTTTTTCATTTCTGGCTGCCCAATATTCATTCCTAAATCCGGGTTATCTCTTGTCCACTGATTATCAACCCCAAACAATCCGTCTTTACCAGGCTCTCCTGCTCGGTTTGTTTTATCTTGATAACTCATACCAAGCGTAGCATTTACATACCCACCATCACCAAACGTAAAAGTATGGTTAACATCAGCTTCGGCATTAAATCCATCACCTTCTTTGGTAACTCCTGCATTAACATTTACCTGTGTAAAGTCAATATTTTTCTTTAAAATAATATTGATAACTCCAGCAACCGCATCAGATCCATATTGTGCAGAGGCACCATCACGTAAAACTTCAATTCTTTCAATTGCTGCTGTAGGAATACTTTTCATATCTACTCCAACCTCTCCTTTACCTGGAGTATCGTTTACATACACTAAAGCACTTTGATTTTTACGTTTTCCATTTACCAACACAAGTGTTCTGCTTGGCCCTAAACCTCTTAAATCAGCTGGATCAAAGTGAGCTGTACCATCAGAAATTGATTGACTTGTTGAATTGTAAGAAGGAATTGCATAAGTTAACATTTTAGCTATATCAGTTTGTCCGGTAGCCTGCAATTCTTTTAAACTCACATTGTCAATAGGAACTGCCGAATCTAAAATTGTTCTAGGCTTCGAACGGTTACCTGTTAATACCACCTCATTTAAAACATTCCCCTCTTTTAAGACAACGTTTACATAGTAATTTTCAAAAACAGTTTGTTCTATTGATGTAAACCCAACTGATGAAAACACTAAGGTCACAGGTAATTTTTTTACATCAAGAGAAAACTCTCCGTTTTCGTTGGTACTAACTCCACTTACCGTGTTTTTTTTCAAAACATTCACAAAAGGAAGCGGCTCTCCGCTCTCATCAATTACCTTTCCTTTAATTGTTTGACCAAACATTGTTGTAAAAGACAATAATAAGGCACTAATAAAAAGAAAGGTCTTTTGCTTTACAGCATGACTTTTAATTTTAATTGTTTTATCCATATTGAAATAGTTAATTTTCTATAAACATACTAATATTTAGATAACACAACAAACAAAATGTTAAAATAATCACAAAATAAAAACACATACAATAATTAAAATGATGTGCTTTTTAGCTTTAACCATACTTTAACATCAGTTATTTTCTTATTATTGTAGCTTTGTTTCATAAAATAAAACAGATTTTAATTACTATGGATGTAGATGTAAGAGCCATTAATGAGAAAATTGAAAGAGAAAGTGCTTTTGTTGATTTATTAACAAACGAAATGAATAAAGTTATTGTTGGTCAAAAATATATGATCGAACGATTACTTATCGGACTTCTTGGTAACGGACATATTTTATTAGAAGGTGTACCTGGACTAGCAAAAACTCTAGCCATTAATACCTTATCTAAAGCAGTACAAGGTAGTTTTAGTCGTGTGCAGTTTACACCTGATTTATTACCTGCCGATATTGTTGGTACCATGATTTATAACATGAAAGAAAATGATTTCATGATTAAAAAAGGGCCAATTTTTGCAAACTTTGTTTTAGCAGATGAAATTAACCGTGCCCCTGCAAAAGTACAATCGGCTCTATTAGAAGCAATGCAAGAACGTCAAATTACTATTGGCGATGAAACTTTTAAGTTACAAGAACCTTTCTTGGTGATGGCAACTCAAAATCCGGTTGAGCAAGAAGGAACCTACCCTTTACCTGAAGCGCAGGTTGACCGTTTTATGTTAAAAACTGTTATCGATTATCCGAAGTTAGAAGACGAGCAAACAATTATGCGTGCTAATTTAAACGGAAGTTTTGGTAAAGTAAATCCTGTAGTTTCTATTGATCAAATTATAAACGCTCGTAAAGCTGTTAACGAAGTATATATGGATGAGAAGATTGAAAAATATATTCTTGACATTATTTTCGCAACCCGTTACCCTGAAAGATATAATTTAGAAAAATTACAACCTTTAATTAATTTTGGAGCCTCGCCTCGTGGAAGTATCAACTTAGCAAAAGCAGCTAAATGTTATGCTTTTATTAAAAGAAGAGGGTATGTAATACCAGAAGATGTTCGAGCTGTGGTAAACGATGTATTACGTCACAGAATCGGAATTACTTATGAAGCTGAAGCAGAAAACATTACTTCTTTAGATATTATAAACTCAATAATTAACGAAGTACAAGTACCGTAAATCAATTATCAAAAAAACAAGTATCAGTATAAAAATTAAGCTGATTTAAAAACTGTTAACTGACAATTGAAGAACAATGGATACAAAAGAGTTACTAAAAAAAGTTCGTAAAATAGAAATTAAGACACGTCGTTTGTCTAATCATATTTTTGGAGGAGAATACCACTCAACCTTTAAAGGGCGCGGTATGACTTTTTCTGAAGTTCGTCAATACCAATATGGAGATGACATAAGAGCTATTGATTGGAATGTAACTGCACGCTATAACGAACCTTATATAAAAGTTTTTGAAGAAGAACGCGAGCTTACGATGATGCTTGTGGTAGATATTTCTGGTTCTGAATCGTTTGGTACGTCAAATCAATTTAAAAAAGATACGGTTACTGAAATTGCAGCAACATTAGCGTTTTCTGCCATTCAAAATAATGATAAAGTTGGTTTAATTTTATTTTCTGATCAAGTAGAACTTTTTATTCCTCCTAAAAAAGGAAAAAGTCATGTACTACGAATTATTAGAGAGTTAATTGAATTTCAACCAAAAAGTAAGCAAACAAATATTAGTGAAGCCTTAAAGTTTTTATCTAATATCATAAAAAAGAAAGCCATTGTTTTTATGCTTTCTGATTTTATGGATGACAATTACGAGCGTACACTAAAACTTGTAGGTAATAAACATGATGTTACCGGTATTAGAGTGTATGATAAACACGATGAGGAAATTCCGAATTTAGGAATGGTACCTATGACCGATGCTGAAACAGGCGAAACACATTTGGTAAACACCAGTGCTTCATCTGTAAGAAAACAATACAAAACAAGTGCTTTGCGATTGGTTGATTATTTTGAAACTACTTTTAAGAAAAGCGGTGCAGGAACCATCAATACACGCGTTGATGAAAGCTATGTGAAAAAATTATTAGGTTATTTTAAACGAAAGTAATAACGATATATTTTAATTGACTGAATAACAAATGAAAGCTAAATTATTCTATCTATTCTTACTAATTTATAACGTTGGATTTTCGCAATCTGACAAAATAAAAATTGAAGTTGACACCACTAATATTCGTATTGGTGAGCAATTTCAATATAAAATTTCGGTAAATGAAACCGAAAATGTTATTCTGCCAAAACTAGAAAACTTACAAGGTTTAGAAGTTGTAGACACTTTAAAAGTTGATACCCTTAAAAATAAATTAATCCAAAAATATGTTTTAACTGGTTTTGATAGCGGTGCGTTTTACATTCCACAACAACAAGTCTTTATAAAAAATCAAGCCTATTTAACAGATAGTTTGCTAATTAACGTAGCAACTGTTGCCATTGATACTTCAAAGATCAAAAAATTTCCTATTAAAGGCATTAAAGGAGAACCCTATCAATTTGACGATTTTAAAAATTACTTTTGGTGGGCATTAGCTATACTTATCATAATTGGTTTACTATTGTATTTCTTTGTTTTCAAAAAGAAAGAAGAAACTGTCGAAAAAGTTATTGTTCCGTTATTACCACCTTATGAAGAAGCTATTGAAAAACTACAAGAATTAGATAAAAAATTATTGTGGCAAAACAATAAAATTAAAAAGTATTACAGTGAGTTAACTGAAATTGTAAGAGCCTATATTGAAAGAGAATTAAACATTCCAGCTTTAGAGGTTACTACTGATGAGTTAGTTGATATTTTGAATGATTTTAACGAAGTAAAATCGATTGAAACTGATAAAGAAACCATTTATAAATTACGAAAATTATTACAAGAGTCTGACTTAGTAAAGTTTGCAAAATCGAAACCAATGGCGCATCAAATTGAAGCTGATCGTAAAGATGCCAAACTTATAATTGATAATTTAAAACCTAAAAAAGAAGCAATAGAAGATGAAGTGGAATAATTTTGAGTTTCATAGTCCGGAGTTTTTATGGTTACTGATATTAATTCCGTTATTAGCATGCTGGAATTTCTATTCTCGAAAAAAAGACAGCGCACATTTAACCATTTCTAGTGTTAAAGGTTTTAAAGTACAAGGTAATATTTTATCAAAACTAAAACCGTTACTCTACTTTTTACGCTTAGCAGCTTTAACTTGTTTAATTATAGCCTTGGCTAGACCAAGAAATGTTGCTGTAAGTAAAAAAACAAAATCTAACCGAGGTATTGATATTGTAATGGCAATTGATGTATCAGCAAGTATGTTAGCTAAAGATTTAAAGCCAAACAGACTAGAAGCCTTAAAAAGAGTTGCAGGCGATTTTGTAAATCGTCGACCAAACGATCGAATTGGAATTGTAGTTTATGCTGGTGAAAGTTTTACACAAACACCTATTACTAGCGATAAATCGATTGTAAAAAGAACCATTTCAGAAATTAAATGGGGCCAGTTAGAAGGCGGTACTGCTATTGGTATGGGATTGGGATCGGCAGTAAACAGGCTAAAAGAAAGTAAGGCTAAAAGTAAAGTTATTATTTTACTTACCGACGGTGTAAATAATGCAGGGTTTGTAGATCCAAAAACAGCGACCGATTTAGCCAAAGGAAACAACATAAAGGTATATACTATCGGGATTGGAACGAACGGAATGGCTCCTTTTCCTTGGGCAAAAGACCCGCGTACTGGTAAAATATCTTTTAAAAATCAGCAAGTAGAAATTGATGAAGAATTGTTAAAATTTATCGCTAATGAAACAGCCGGAAAATACTTTAGAGCTACTGATAACTCTAAATTAAAAGCTATTTATGATGAAATTGACAAGCTTGAAAAAACAAAAATAGAAGAATTTAAATACTATAATTATACCGAAAAATATAGACTGTTAGTCTTTTTAGCAGGTATCTTTTTATTATTAGAATTCACATTAAAAAACACCTTATTTAAAAGTTTTATATAAAAAATGTACAGAATAGAAGAACCAACATATTTTATATTATTTGCAATTATTCCTGTATTAGTTGTTATATTTTTACTGACTTTATGGTGGAAAAAACGTACCCAGAAAAAATTTGCAAACGCAGTATTATTAGCAAAAATTGCGCCGAATGCATCAACTTTTAAAGCAGTTTTAAAAATGATTTTCTTTTTAATCGGAATATCATTTTTAATCATTTCATTGGTAAACCCTAAAATGGGAACCAAACTAAAAACAGTAAAACGCGAAGGTGTTGATGTAGTTTTTGCCTTGGATGTTTCTAAAAGTATGTTAGCCGAAGATATTGCACCAAATCGATTGGAAAAATCAAAACAAATCATTTCTAAAATAATCGATAAACTTGGTAGTGACAGAGTCGGAATTATAATTTACGCAGGTAACGCATATCCATTGTTACCAATTACCACCGATCATGCAGCGGCTAAAATGTTTTTGCAAAATGCTAATCCAGATATGGTTTCGAGCCAAGGAACCGCTATTAATGAAGCCTTAAACTTAGCTAAAACCTATTATAATAATGATGAACAAACCAATCGTTTTTTAATTATTATTTCTGATGGTGAAGATCATCAAGAAGAAACCAAACAAATTGCGCAAAATATAGCAAACGAAGGTGTAAAAGTGTATACCGTTGGTGTGGGTTCTGAAAAAGGAGGACCAATTCCGATTAAATTAAATGGCGCGCTTATTGGTTATAAAAAAGATAGAAAAGGTGAAACTGTAATTACCAAAAGAATGTCTCCTGTTTTACAAGATATTGCAGAAGCATCAAATGGTAAATATATGGATGGTAACAAAACAGACAATCCTGTAGAAACAATTCAGAATATTATTGCAAATGCACAAAAAAGTGAATTTGAAACCAAGCAATTCTCTGATTACAAAGATCAATTTCAATGGTTTTTAGGTATTGGATTATTATTTTTAATTATCGATTTATTTTTCTTTGAAAAGAAAACAAAATGGGTTAAAAAAGCTGATTTATTTAACGAAAAAGATTCGTAGATTTTATTTTATAAAGAATGAAACAATTACAAAATATACTGTGCTTATTTTTAATGCTAATTACCATAACGGTATCGGCACAGTTAGACACGTTAAAACTACAACGTGAAGCAAGAAGTTTATTACGCGAAGGAAATAAATTATATAACAAACAGAAATTTGGCGATGCCGCAATTGCTTACAGAAAAGCATTAGGAAAAGACAGTCAATATGAAAAGGCTAGTTATAATTTTGGGAATACATTATATCAAGAAAAAAAATATAAAGAAGCCGTTGCGCAGTTTGAAGTAACTGCAAAAACAGCAAAAAATAAAATTGAAAAAGCAGAAGCATACCATAATATTGGTAATGCAATGATGGAACAAAAACAATATCAACCTGCTGTTGACGCCTTTAAAAATGCCTTACGAAACAATCCTAACGACGATGAAACGCGTTACAACTTAGCGGCTGCTCAAAAAGATTTAAAAAAGCAGCAAGAAAAAGACAAAAAGGATAAAAACAAGGACAAGAATAAAGATAAAAAAGACAAGGATAAGAAAGATCAGAAGGACAAAAAGGATCAGAAAAACGATAAAAATAAAGACAAAAAAGGCGACGACAAAGATAAAAAGGACGACAAGAAAAATCAGGAGAAAAAAGATCAAAACAAACCTAATAAAAAGGATAAGAAAGACAAAAAGCCTCAACCTAAACAAGCTAAAATGTCTCCTGAGCAAATGAAGCAGTTGTTAGAAAGTTTAAACAACGAAGAGAAGAAGACACAAAAGAAAATGAATGTTAAAAAATCGAAAGGAAGAAAAGTAAAACAAGAAAAAGATTGGTAATTTTTCAATTATTAAAATCTTAATTATTTTTACATTTTTCGAAAAACTAATATGAAATTTAAAACATACATCTCATTACTAATCTGTTTTATAACACTAACAATTAATGCGCAAGAATCTGCATTAAAAACAAGCGTTAGTAAAAACAAGCTAGGCGTTAACCAGCGTTTGCGTGTTGAGTTTTCTATTAACAAACAAGGTGCTGATAACTTTACACCCCCAAACTTTAAAAACTTTAAAGTTGTTGGTGGGCCAAGCCAATCGGTAAGTCAATCTTGGATAAACGGTAAGGCTACTTTTAGTCAATCCTATACTTACATTATACAACCTAAACGAAAAGGTGAATTTACAATTCCTTCAGCAAGTATTGATATTGATGGAGAAACAATAAAATCGAATTCTGTAAAAATTATTGTTTTAAATGCTGTTGAAATTCCTAAAGACCCAAATGACCCTAATTATATTGCACAACAAAATATTCATTTAGTTGCAGAGCTTTCTAAATCGCAACCTTATGTAGGCGAAGGTATTTATGTTGAATATCGATTATATTTTAGTGAAAACGTAGGTATTTATGATAATGCTATCACAGAAGCACCACAGTATAATGGCTTTTGGAATCAAGAGATTAAAAGAAATGGAACTCCTGTAAAAACAGGTATGTACAATGGAGAACGCTACCGTTATGCTGTTTTACACAAAGCACTTTTAATACCTACAAAGGATGGACGTTTGACGATAGATCCAATGAAAATGGACATTATTGTTGCTGTACCTACTGGACGTGCTGATTTTTTTGGAAACGTAATCACAAAACAGGTTCGAAAAGAATTTTCTTCTGCTAAAAAAATAGTGCGCGCAAAAGCGTTACCAACTGAAAATAAACCTGTTAATTTTACAGGTGCAGTAGGGCAATTTTCTTTTGATGTTGCATTAAGTAAAAATACTTTAAAAGCTAATGAATCATCAACAATAAGTATAGCTGTAAAAGGTAATGGTAATTTAAAATTATTTGAACTTCCTACTATTGAAACACCAAAAGAACTAGAAGTTTATCAACCTGAAAGAAAAGAAAAAGTAAGTGTTACCGCTAACGGATTAAGAGGATCTGTTACTGACAATTATACTGTGGTACCCGAATTTAAAGGAAAATATAAGATCCCTAAAACTAGCTTTTCGTATTTTAATCCAAAAGAAAAAGTATACCAAACCATTACAACTGAAGATTTATACGTTGATGTTTTAGAAGGTAAAGAATTACCAATTACTACGCAACAAAATTCAAATGTAAAACAAGCTGTAAAAATTACGGGAGATGATTTTAGATACATTCAAACCTCAACTTCTTTAAATTCTGTAAGCACTTCAAACTTTTTTAAATCCACCTTTTTTTACTTGCTATTATTTTTGCCAATAATTACAATTCCTGTTGTAATTTTTATCAACAAGAAAAAAGAAGAACGTGATGGCGATATCGCTGGTAATAAACAAAGAAAAGCTGATAGACTTGCCAAAAAATATTTATCAGAAGCACAGAAAGAATTAGGAAATAAAGAAGCTTTTTATGAGGCTTTAGAAAGAGCATTACATAATTATTTAAGAGCAAAATTAGGCGTAGAAACAGCAGAGATAAGTAGTGAAAAAATCACGGAATTATTGCAAAAAAAACAGGTTGACAACACAAGTACTACAAATTTTATTGCTGTTTTAAATGATTGTGATTTTGCCAGATATACGCCTATTACCGATGTACAAATGAAAGAAGAGTACGAAAAAGCTAAACAAGTTATAACTCAATTAGATAAACAATTATAATGAAACAAGTTATTGCACTATTATTGTTTTTTATATCAAGCATTATTGTAGCACAAGCTACTGATGAATTATTTGTTAATGCAAATTCATTATACAAAGATGGCAAATATGTTGATGCTGTTAAATTGTATGAAGAAATTATAACCACAAAAAATGTTTCTTCTGAATTATATTACAACTTAGCAAACACCTATTATAAGTTAAACAAAGTCGCACCGGCTATTTATAATTATGAAAAAGCACTCCAATTAAACCCTTTAAATGAAGATGCTCAAAACAACCTAATCATTGCAAAACGCTTAACTTTAGACAGAATAGAAGAGCTTCCAAAAACTGTTTTACAAAAAATAAATGAAAATTTTTTACAAAAATTAACCTATAACACATGGGCTATTATTGTAATATTACTTTCTTTTTTAGCTTCTTTTTTATTTTTAGCTTACTATTTTTCATATGCACCAGGTAAAAAAAGATTATTTTTCACTACAAGTATTTTATCTTTTTTATTAGTAATAATTAGCCTTATAATCACTTATTCACAATACAATCAATCAATAAAAAACATTGAAGCTATTATTTTTTCTGAAGAAATAGAAATTAAAAACGCACCTACAAATGATGCTGATGAAATTTTCACATTACATGAAGGTACCAAAGTTAATATACTAGACACTGTTGATGATTGGAATAAAATAAAGCTAGTAGATGGAAAAACAGGGTGGATGTTATCTAAAAATTTAAAGCCATTATAACATTTAAAGTCTGTAAAATTAATTATTTTTGTTTTTCTTTAAAAACTGATTTCCATTTGAAACCTAAAATAGCTCTTTTTTTCACTATTTTATTTGTAGGTATAATTATTACCCCTACAGTAGTGTCTTTGATTGATAAAAATCAAGATATTACTATTTTTTTTGAGTTGAATGAAGAAGAAGAGAATAAAGGACAAAAGGCAATAAAAATTTTTGCTCTAAAAACACAAGTTAACGAATACAATACTTCTATATTTTTTAAAAATATTCAAAAAAAGAAAAATGTACGTTTTAAATCCAAAAACTACATATCTGAATTCTCAAAAATATTAACTCCACCTCCCGAGTTACTTTAGCATAATACACTTTTTATTACTCGTAATTTATTTATATAAAATTGCAAAACACATTTCATAACCTTTTCATTACAGGAAGGTTAAAATTTATTATTACATTTAATTTATGAAAAAATTATTCTCAAATTTCAAAGGAGATTTATTTGGTGGTATCACTGCCGGTATTGTTGCACTTCCCTTAGCCTTAGCTTTTGGGGTATCTTCAGGGTTAGGACCAAGTGCTGGTTTGTATGGTGCAATTTTTATTGCTTTCTTCGCTGCTCTTTTTGGAGGTACAGATACACAAATATCTGGACCGACAGCTCCAATGACAGCCGTAAGTATGGTTGTCGTTGCAGGAATACTTGCTACCAACGATGGTGATATTAATAAAGCTTTACCAGCTATTTTAACCGTATTTTTACTAGCAGGATTATTTCAAATTTTACTAGGTATTTTAGGCTTAGGAAAATACATCCGATACATTCCTTACCCTGTAGTATCAGGGTTTATGACTGCCATTGGTTTAATAATTCTTATAACTCAAATCTTACCATCGGTAGGTTATTATGCCAAAGAAGATGTTGAATTTGTACAACAATTTAAACCGCAAGCGGAAGAATTAATTTTAGAAAACATCTTAAAAGAAGAAGCTGGTGAAGGTATTTTAGTTCTAGAAGATTTTAGAGAAACTATTAAAAGATCTGAAGCTACTACACAAGCTGATATTTTAAAGGAAAGTAAAACGTTAGCTGGCAAGGAAGCTTCAGGCGCTTTAGGTGCCTTAAAAGTTTTACCTAGGGCTTTATCAAATATTAATTGGTTAGAATTATTATTAGCACTTGGAACTATTATAATTATTTACGGCTTTAAACGAATTACAACAGCTGTACCAAGTACCCTTGTTGCTTTAGTTGTAATGACAGGAGTTGCTTTAGGCTTCGGCTTAAACTATCGTCCTATTGAAGAAATCCCTGGAGGATTCCCTATACCAAATATGCGTATTTTCACAAATTTTAGCTTATCTGGTATTACACCATATATTTTTACAGCATTAACTTTATCGTTATTAGGTGCCATTGATTCGTTATTAACATCAGTAGTTGCTGATAATATGACCAAAACAAAGCACAAACCTAATAAAGAACTTGTTGGACAAGGAATAGGAAATAGTATCGCTGCTATTTTTGGAGGTATTCCTGGTGCTGGTGCTACTATTCGTACTGTGGTAAATATAAACTCTGGTGGTAAAACCAAATTATCAGGTATGGTTGCTGGAGTTATGTTATTGGTAATTTTATTAGGCTTAGGCCCTATTGCTTCTAAAATTCCTGCTGCCGTATTAGCCGGTATTTTAATTACCGTGGGTATTGGAGTAATGGATTACAAAGGCTTAAAAGCAATACCTAACTTACCTCGTGATGCTAAAATTGGACCTTTTAAAGTAAGTTCTGAAGTGATTATTATGATCGTGGTGTTATTATTATCAACTTTTTGGAATTTAGTATACGCCGTAGGTATTGGTTTAGTAATTGCCTCGTTAATGTTTATGAAAAAAATCGGTGATTTAACTGCCGAACGTTCTGATGTAAAATCATTAAATGAAGAAGCTTGGGCTGATGAAAAAGACTTTCCGAAAGAATTAAAAGAAGAAGTTTTTATCAAACATGTTAAAGGACCTTTATTTTTTGGATCAACAAGTGATTTTCAAGCATTAGCAAAACAAATTCCTGCCACGGCATCAAACGTAATTATTCGAATGGGAAGAATGCAGTATATAGATCAGTCGGGTTTATATGCTTTAGAGGATATGTTAGTTGATTTAGAAAAAAGTGGCGTAACCGTTTTATTAGTAGATGTATTAAAACAACCTCGTTATATGATGGAACGTATTGATATTATTCCTGACCTAATTTCTGAAGAACATATCTTCGGCACCTTTGACGATTGCCTTTCATGGGTAAAATTAAATGTATCAAATAAAAATTAAAAAAATGAGAAATACAGCAATAACAAAAGAAGTACAAAACACATTAACTCCAAACGGAGTATTACAAGATTTATTAGAAGGTAACAATCGCTATGTAGCTAATAATTTAACAGCATCAAATGTTACTGAATTAGTAAAACAAACTACTGACGGACAAAATCCTAAAGCAGTAATTTTATCTTGTATCGATTCTCGTGTACCAGTAGAATTAGCTTTCGACCAAACTATTGGTGATGTTTTCGTAGCTCGTGTAGCGGGTAACTTTGAAAACGTTGATATTTTAGGGTCGATGGAATATTCTTGTGCAGTTGCAGGAAGTAAATTAGTTTTTGTTTTAGGTCACGAAAGTTGTGGAGCCGTAAAAGCTGCTTGCGATGGTGTAGAGCTTGGTAATATCACTGCTATGTTAGATAATATTGTACCTGCTGCCAAATTATCTTCAGAACAAATTGATGGTGAAGCAAACTCATCAAACAGTGCGTTTGTAGCAAAAACCGTTGAAAATAATGTAAAAATGACCATTGAGCGTATCCGTGAAAAAAGTAAAATTTTACAAGAAATGGAAGACAATGGTGAAATTAAAATAGTTGGTGGAGTATATTCTTTACAAACTGGTAAAGTTACCATGTTATAATATTTTCTACTTTATAAAACCAAAAATCCGAAGTTAATAACTTCGGATTTTTTTATACCTCAACTTAATGTTAATAGGTATGATCAAATATAAACGTTAAAGAAACGTTAACAAAAATAGGGTTAACCCTATTTGAATTAGGGATAACCCTAACAAACAATTAGGGGTATTGGGTATTGTGAATTATAAGTTTGATTTATAAGTTTGATTTATAAGTTTGATTTATAAGTTTGATTTATAAGTTTGTAACAGTAATAATCATAAACAATTAATAGCATTAAAAATTTTTATTTTTTATCAACAATACTAGTTAGTGATTAATCTAAAAGTTAAAATGCTAAAAAATTAGGTTATTACTTGGTTGCAAACGAATCACTCTAGACCATAATGGAGTATTAATTTTTTAAATATTATGAAAAAAGTAATTTTTATTTTAGCTTTTATACTAATAGGAACGTATGCAAATGCTTCCACAGAAAACCCAATTATTGACAACACAAAAACTGAATTTGTTAAAAGTTATGTTTTTAATGGTTTAAGCGCAATTACAAAAACGGTTATTGAAGCAGATATTTGTACTATAACAGTTACTTATACAACATCTGATGGAGTAAGACATAGCGCTACCGCATCAAACAATAGAGGTGATTGTGGTAAAGCTCAACATCTTGCAGATGCAGTAGCACTGAAAATGGCAGAAGATTGGATTAAATAATTAATAAAATAAACAGTTCCACAATGTGGCACTGTTCTTCTGAAACACTTAAACAATATTTTTTGATATAAAAAGAATGAAAAAAACAATTCTACACCTATTTTTATTTTTAATAACAGCAACTGTTATGGGGCAAAACTCATTAGAAGTACAATATGATGCTATTACAAATATTAGTCAATTATATAAAACTACTGGAGTTTTAAAAATAAGTAATAATAAATCGCATTATATAGTATTAAAATCAAAAAATGGATTAAAAACAAAGACTGAAAAATGGATAAATGGAAACCTGCATATTACCCTACCTGAATCTGATAAAAGACCACAAGTATTTACTGATATTAATAAGAATTTATTATTATCTGGACGTAATAAAATGAAGATGCTTAAAGAACAATTACCTAAAATTAATTGGAAAATAACAGATGAGTTTAAAGATATAGGTGAATATAAATGCCAAAAAGCAACTGGCTACTTTAGAGGCAGAACATACAACTGTTGGTTTACACAACAAATACCAATACCTTTTGGACCTTGGAAACTACAAGGATTACCAGGTTTAATAATTGAAGTAAAAGATGCTAAAAAAGAAATATATTTTAGAGTTACTAAAGTAACTTTTAAAGATACTATAACTATTAACAACTTTCCTGATGAAGAAAAGGCAATACCTTTAAAAAAGTATATTGAGGTTATTCTTCCTAATAGAATGAAAGAATTAACTTCAAAAATGAATGCACAAAACAGTGATAGAAACACCACTGTAATAACATCGTCTACAGATAGAAATTCTCAAAAAGAGATAATATACGAATGGGAAGAAAAACAAAAGTAAATACCTTATTTTTTAGTTTGTTTTTTTTCTTAATATGTACTTATAGTTTTTCGCAAACTATAATTTCAGGTACTTTAAAAGATAATAAAAATAACATAATAACAGGAAATGTAATTTTAAAAGACAGTTTACTTAAAAATTATATTTCTTACACCTATGCAAACAAAAAAGGGTATTACCAACTTAAAACAAATAAAACAGGAAACTTTAATTTAGTATTTTCTTCATTAGGTTTTAAACCTAAAACAACACCAATAGTAGTTCATAAAAACCAAGCTGAAATTACTGTTAATGTAGTTTTACAAGAAGATGCTATAAGTTTAGATGAAGTTGTTATTAAAGCAGAAAAATCGGTTTTTACAGAAAAAGATACCATTCGTTTTAGAACAAAAGCATTTACCAACGGTACCGAACAAACGGTGGAAGATTTACTAAAAAAAATACCTGGTTTAAATATTGATAGCGAAGGGAGAATAAAAGTAGGTAACCAAGAAATAGAAAAATTAATGATTGATGGCGATGATTTTTTTGAAAAGGGCTATAAAGTATTATCTAAAAACATGCCTGCACACCCAATTGAAGAGGTAGAAGTGTTAAAAAAATACTCAAACAACCATCTTTTAAAAGGTATCGAAAATAGTGATAAAGTAGCTTTAAATTTAAAGCTCAACGAAAAATCGAAACGTATTTGGTTTGGTAACATCAGTTTAGGATATGGCTTGTTTTCTGAAAACAGGTATGAAACAAAAGCTAACTTAATGAATTTCGGAAAAAAGAATAAATACTTTTTTTTAACCAGCCTTAACAATACTGGTATAGATGTTACGGGTAGTATAAATCAATTAATAAACCCTACTAGTTATAACGAACCTGGAAGCATTGGAGATAATAAATCTACCAGAAATTTATTAAACTTAGCTATCTATAATTCATTTTTTGATAAGGAAAGAACCAATTTTAACAATACCGAATTAACTTCTTTAAATGCCATTTTTAATCCATCAAAAAAACTAAAAATAAAAGCCTTAAGTTTTTTAAATTGGGATGAAAATAGTGACGCCAAAACAAGTATTGATAATATAAATACTGGCAATACCAATTTTTCAAATACTGAAAACTCTGAATTAAATAATGATAAAAAGATTGCTTTTGGTAAAGTTGATATAATTTATAACATCGACAAAAATAAAATGCTGGCAGCGACTACCAAATATAAATATGGCAACTTTAACGACTCCTCTAATTTAACTTTTAATGGTAATAGTACTACCGAAAATTTAAAACATCAAAATAATATTTTCGATCAAAAGATAATTTTTACAAATCGCCTCAATAATAAGAAAGTCTATGTAACAACAGGGCGTTTTATCAATGAAAAATCGCCTCAAAACTATCAAACAAATCAATTTTTATTTCAAGATTTATTTCCAAACTCTGCCAATGCGAATAATATAAAACAATTAAGCAATAACGAAATGACATTTGCTGGTTTTAATACGCATTTACTGACCAAAAAAGAAAATGGTGATTTATTAGAGTTGCAATTAGGAAATGAATATAGAGCCGATAAATTAAACACACAACTTACTTTATTAGAAAACAACACTATTATAAACTCGCCAACTGATTATAAAAATACAACTGAGTACAAAGTTAATGATGCGTATTTAAAAACTAAATATCATTTAAAAATAAAAGATTTGCGTCTTATTGGTAAGTTAAACTTTCATAACCTTACTAACAATTTAAATGACAATACTCTTAATAAAAGTGAAAACTATTTTTATATAAATCCAAGTATTGGTATTGATTGGAAAATAAATGATAAAAATAAAATAACCTCATCTGTTTCATACAATACTACAAACGCTAAAATAGTAGATGTTTATAACAATTTTGCATTAACAAGTTTCCGGTCTTTTACTAAAGGTACCGGTAATTTTAATCAACTAAACGCATCAACTGCAAATTTAAACTACTCTTTAGGTAATTATAGCGATCGATTTTTTGCTTATTTTAGTTTAATGTATACTAAAAATTACGATTTCTTTTCGAGCAATAGTTTAATACAACAAAACTATAATCAAGCTGAAAAAATTATAATTAAAGATAGAGAATATGTAAGCATAAACTCTAAAATAGATTATTATTTTAAATCGATATCTTCTAACCTTAAATTAGATGTAGGCTATACTAAAAGTGAGTTTAAAAATAGTGTAAATAATACTGGTTTAAGAAAAGTAACTTCTAACAATTATAATTATGGTGTAAACCTACGATCTGGATTTAGAGGTTTTTTTAATTATCACTTTGGTACAAAATGGAACACTTCTAAAATACAACAATCAAGTTTTAAGAATTCATTTACAAATAATAAAAGTTTCTTAGATTTATCTTTTGTTTTTAGCAAGAAATTCAATGCTGATATACAATCTGAACGTTATTATTTCGGAAATTTAGAAAAAGATGCTACTTATAATTTTGTAGATGTTAGCGTTACCTACAACCTTATAGATAATAAATTAACACTTTTCCTAACGGGTAAAAACTTATTAAATACTAAAACATTTAAAAGTTTTTCAATTAGTGATATCGGAACATCAACTACAGAATACAGGCTTTTACCAAGGTTTGCGTTACTAAAATTAAAATACAGATTTTAAACAAAAAATCCGAAGTTAATAACTTCGGATTTTTTTATACCTCTTTTTTTAAATTCTCTTCAATCTCAGGAATTGTTACTTCACCATCATCTTTAATTATTGATGGAAAAATTGTTGGCGCTATCTTTTTAACCGGAGCATATAAAATAGATTCCTCTAAGTTTTCTTTGTTTACAAACGGAATCGTATCATTCATTTTTCCGAAGAAAATAAAAATAACACTTAAAATTAATCCGATTTTTAAAGCGCCAAAAACACCTCCTAATATTTTATTTAAAGCGCCTAATGAGGCAAAATCAGCTATTTTTGTCAATGCTTTACCTAGTAAAGAAATTGTAATTATTATTACAACAAATGTTCCCGCAAATGCCGCTAATGAAATATACTTTTCATCCCAAGTAACACTATCCTTTAACCAATCGGCAATAAAATACGAAAAATGTATTGCGCCATAAACTCCAGCTACCAAAGCTACCAAAGAAGCAACCTCAACAAACAAACCTTTCATCAATCCTCTTATAAAACCAAAAAGAAGTAAAGCTGCTATAATAATATCAAATGTATTCATAAATGTAAAATAATGGCATTTTAATTAAAATATACGCACTAAATAATTATGTGTGCAGATTCTGCATCAAATATACACAACTCATTTGTATCTTTGCTAACTCAAAAAACACAGATGGAGAAAGAAGTTAACTTAAAGGAAAAATGGGATTTTTTGGTAAAAAATTTATCAGATCAATTTGCCGATGGTGATGAGTTAAATGTTGATGCCGTTATTTATTTAATTGGCGTGCAAGAGTTAGGACAAGGGCAACGTAAATTTAAAAAGGACGAAAAAGTAAATCTTATGCATATTGCTATTTGTAAACTTTTAGAACCTTACGGATATTACGAATTTGATTTTTTTGATAATGATGGTTGGCCTCATTATAAAACCTTAACAGAATTACCAAACTTAAAACCTGGTGAACAATCTGTTTTAATAAAAGAAGCAATTATCAATTACTTTGAATTGATTAATTTTTTTAAATAGTTTTTATAAGCTATTCATTACGAGGAAGAATAACGAAATAATCTTTCTCTGAATTGAAAAGATTGGTTTATTTTCTTGGCAGTATCTTATATTTAAGTAACACTTAATTTTCGAATCATTTTTGATAAAAACTTAGGAAAAAAACGTTTTGCATATACGCCTAACTTTTCTTTTACACCAGCAATATACACTTCCTCTCGTTTATTTTTTATTGCCTTTAGCATAAGTTTAGCAAAACGGCCTGGGTTAATTCCATTTGCCGTAGCACTATCCATTTTATTTTGTGGAGAACCATCACCCGTTAAAGCGTTTTTAGAAACATTGGTAGTTACAAAACCCGGGCAAACTAAAGTTACCGAAATATTATCGTTGTAATGTTCGGCGCGCAAACTATCAAAAAAACCATGTAATGCATGTTTCGTGGCTGCATAAGATGACCGTAGTGGAGTACCAATTTTACCCACAATACTAGTAGTTACCACTAAATGACCAGATTTATTTTTAATAAAATGAGGCAACAACGCCTTGGTCAATGCTACCGTGCCTAAATAATTTATATCCATCAAACGTTTATCTACCGAAATATCAGTGTCTTTTATTAATGAGCGTTGACTAACACCTCCATTATTTACCAAAACATCAATCTTTCCAAAACACAACAATGCAGCTTCAACTTTAGATTTCATGTTTTCATAGTTTTCTAAATCAAGTGGAACAATTTTTACTTTTGAAGGATTTTTACACACATTTCCAACTTCGTCTAAAGTATTTTTATTTCTTGATGATAAAATTAAGTTTACCTCATACTTTGACAGTTCAATTGCCAATGATTTACCGATACCAGAGGAAGCTCCAGTAATCCAAAACACTTTATTTTTCAAACTCATTTCTTTATTTTATTTGTAAAACTTCTCTAAAATAAGCAAGAAAAAATAAAAACGGTACACTTCTTGGATAGAAGTTAACAAATGACTAGTTTTAAAACTTATTAATAACCCTTTAAAATATAATGATGAAAAAATTACTGGCACTATTAATATTCGCCACTTCAATAGTTAACGCTCAATATACCGTTAAAGGAACGATGACCCCTCCTGAAAAAACCGATTGGGTTATTCTGTATAAAATAGAAGGGGCAAAGCAAAAATTTGTTCTAAATTCTACCATAAAATTTGACACCATTCTTGTTGGTGGAGAACAACAAGTATTAGGTAAATTTCAACTTGACTTGCCTAAAGATACTAAACCAGGAGCTTACAGAGCTACCTACAGAAACAAAGGCGCTGGGTTTGTAGATTTTTATTTTAATAAAGAAAATGTAGAGTTTATTTTTAATCCTAAATACCCAGATGAATCTGTTGTATTTACATCGTCAAGAGAAAATAAATTATATAATGAATATTTAGAGGCTTATATAAAAATACAAAATAAAATTGATAAAAGTCAAGGTACTTATATTACAGAAGAAGATAAAGAAGCGAAAAAAACATACAAAAAAGCAATAAAAGAGCTTGAAGATGTGCAAGACATGTATGAAAACAAATCGGAAGGAATGTTGGTAAACCACTTTATCAAAGCTACCCAACGTTACAACCCTTCTAGTCCTATCGACAATATGGAAGATTATATGGAGTCAACGATAGATAACTTTTTTAAATATATCGATTTTGATAGTGATGTATTGTACAATTCATCTTTTTTAATGGACCGTATTAACGATTACGTTTTTTACTTAAACTCTTCAGAAGACAAACAGGTTCAGCAAAAGCTTCTTAGAAAAGCTATCGTTACAGTAATGAAACAAATTCCCAAAGGAAAACTTAAAAAAACTACTTTAGAATTTTTAATTACTTCTTTGGCAGATAAGCGTAATGGTGAAGCTGTAGATTGGGTATTAGCTGAATACTATGACAAATTACCTTCAGATCAATTTGATGCTGAATTTAAAGAAGAAAAATTAACATTATTAAGAGCTACTATTGGTAGAACTGCACCTGATTTTTCATGGCAAGAAAATGGAGAAGAATTAAAACTATCTACATTAAACGATGGTGAAAAATATTTACTAATATTTTGGAGTACTGGTTGCCCTCACTGTGTTAAAGAAATACCTGTTTTACATGAATCTATGAAAAACCGTAACGATGTTTCTATTATTTCATTTGGTATTGAAAATGATAATGTAAAATGGACAGAGTTTGTTAAAACCTTACCTAATTGGCACAACGCTATAGGAACACACCCAACATGGAAATGGGATAATGAAACCGTAAAAATGTATCAATTATTAGCAACGCCTTCTTATTTTGTACTTGACAGTAATAAGAAAATTATTGCGATGCCTGACCATATGGAAGATGTTCAAAAGTTTTTTGAAAACAATTAAATAACATTTTTTAATAAAACAAGAAACCCTACAAATTTGTAGGGTTTCTTGTTTTAAAAATATAAAAAAGCATCTTTAATATGCTGTATCGTATAACTCTCTTTGTTATTCAATACGGCAATTATATCAAATCGAATTTCTACATCTAAATCCTTTTCTATTACATAATTATCAATTGCCATAACAAGTAATTTTATTTTCTTCGGATTCACAAAATCTTGCGGGTTTCCAAAATAGTTAGAAGATCGCGTTTTAACCTCTATCACTACTAAAACAGCTTCTTTTCGCGCAATAATATCAACCTCAGCTTTTTTGTATCGGTAATTCTTCTCTACTATTAAATATCCTTTTTTTTCTAAATATTCAATAGCTAATTCCTCCCCTTTCCTACCAAGATCATTATGTTCTGCCACTATTTAAAACTTACTGTTGTTGTTTCTTTAATATTTAATTCAATATTTCTTCCCATAATTAAAGCTCTGTTATCAGGCTCATGACCCGCAGGAAAATTAAATAGAATCGGAACATTTTTAGGAATAACCTCTAAAATTAGTTGCTCTATCGAGCTTCCCCATGGTGTTGTGTTTTTTTTAACCTTAGTCATATCACCAACAATTACTGCTTTTACTTTGGTAAAATATCCGGCGCGCTTTAAACTTTGCAGCATACGATCTATCGAATATTTATACTCTCCAATTTCTTCAATAAATAAAATTTTACCTTCAGTAGAAATCTGACTATCAGAACCTAACATCGATGCTAAAATAGCGATATTTCCTCCTACTAATTCTCCAGAAACCATTCCTTTTCTACTCCTTTTAGAAGATGAAATTTCATAACGCAACGTTTCTCCAAACAATGCCTTTCGCAAAGTTTCAATCGTTTCAGGAATATCTTGTGGGTTGTCTTGCATGCTTGTTCCCATCATTCCATGAATCGTTTCTACTCCTAAATTATGAATATGGTTATGAAACGCGGTAATATCTGAATAACCGATTACCCATTTCGGACTTTCTTTAAACTTCGTAAAATCTAGTTTATCTAAAATTCTAACCGAACCATAACCACCACGAGCCGCCCAAATTGCTTTTATATTCGGATTATCTAAAGCTTGTTGAAAATCCTCACAACGTTCATCATCAGTTCCTGCAAAATGATTGTTTTGAGAAAACATGTATTTTCCATAAACTACTTTCAACCCCCAAGTTTCAGCTAACTTCTTTGCTTTATCAATGATATATTTCCTGTTTTTTAAAATTCCTGCCGGAGCAACTATTGCAATCGTATCTCCTTTTTGTAAATAAGCTGGCGTTTTTAATTTCATAAGGGCTGTTTGTGAAAAAACTGATGAAAATATCAGTGTGAAAAACAATGAAAATATTACTTTTCTCATAACTAAATATTACTTTTTACTTTTTAAATCATAGAATCTATCAAATGTACCCATTTTATAACAGTTTAAAAAATTGCTTTTTCGTACTTTTGCGCTTTAATTTTTAGGATAAAAAAATGAGTACACCAAAAAGATATACAATTACAGCAGCATTACCTTATACAAACGGACCAATTCATATTGGGCATTTAGCGGGTGTGTATGTTCCTGGAGATATTTACGCACGTTTTCTTCGTCAAAAGGGAAAAGACGTGGCTTACATTTGTGGTTCAGATGAACACGGTGTTGCCATACCAATGCGAGCAAAAAAAGAAGGTGTTACTCCACAAGATATTATTGATAAGTATCACGGAATTATAAAAAAATCTTTTGTTGATTTCGGAATTTCATTTGACAATTATTCACGTACCTCATCTGAAATCCATCATAAAACAGCTTCTGATTTTTTTACAAAATTATACAACGATGGTGAGTTTATTGAAGAGGTTACCGAACAGTTATACGATGCCGAAGCAAACCAATATTTAGCCGATCGTTTTGTAATTGGTACTTGCCCTAAATGTGGAAATGAGGAAAGCTACGGAGACCAATGTGAAAAATGTGGTACCAGTCATAATGCTACCGATTTAATCAATCCAAAATCGGCAATTACTGGAAATGTTCCTACTTTAAAAGAAACAAAACACTGGTTTTTACCATTAGATAAACATGAAGCTTTTTTACGTGAATGGATTGTAGAAGGACACAAAGATGATTGGAAACCAAATGTTTTAGGACAATGTAAATCGTGGATTGATGACGGTTTACGACCAAGAGCAGTAACGCGTGATTTAGATTGGGGAATTCCGGTACCTATTGAAGGAGCTGACGGAAAAGTATTATATGTTTGGTTTGATGCACCTATCGGATATATTTCTGCAACTAAAGAATGGGCTGCTCGCGAAGGTAAGAACTGGGAAGATTATTGGAAAAAAGACGATACTAAATTAGTACACTTTATTGGTAAAGATAATATTGTATTTCACTGTCTAATTTTTCCATCAATGTTAAAAGCACATGGCGATTTTATTTTACCAGAAAATGTACCTGCAAACGAGTTTTTAAATTTAGAGGGTAATAAATTATCAACTTCTAAAAACTGGGCAGTTTGGTTACACGAATATTTAGAAGATTTTCCAAATCAGCAAGATGTGTTACGTTATACCTTAACAGCAAACGCACCAGAAAGTAAAGACAATGATTTTACTTGGAAAGATTTTCAGGCAAAAAACAACAATGAGTTAGTGGCTATATTCGGTAACTTTATAAACCGTGTGGTAGTTTTAACTAATAAATACTACGATGGGCAAGTTCCTGCGGCTAATGAATTATCAGAAATTGATGAAGATACTTTAGCTGCTTTAAAAGAATTTCCGAATATCATTGCAAAATCTATTGAACGTTACCGCTTTAGAGAAGCATCACAAGAATTAATGAATTTAGCGCGTTTAGGTAATAAATACTTAGCTGATGAAGAGCCTTGGAAAATGATTAAGGTTGATGAAGAACGTACTAAAACAATTATGAATGTTGCTTTACAAATTGCTGCAGGATTAGCTATTTTATCAGAACCTTTTTTACCGTTTACTTCTACTAAATTGAAATCAATTTTAAATATTGATGCTAATTTATCTTGGGAAAACGTTGCTGAAAAAAATATTTTAATTGCTGATAATCATCAAATAAATAAAGCCGAATTATTATTCGCTAAAATTGAAGATGCTGAAATTCAGGCGCAGTTAGATAAATTAGAAGCTACCAAAAAAGCAAACGAGGCTGAAAACAGAGTTTTAGAGCCTCAAAAAGAAACCATCGAATTTGATGATTTTACAAAAATTGATATCCGCATCGGTACAATTATCGAAGCTGAAAAAGTAGCCAAAACTAAAAAGCTTTTAAAACTTACCGTTGATGTTGGTTTAGATAAAAGAACTATTGTTTCTGGTATTGCCGAAAGCTTTAAACCTGCCGATATTATTGGGCAACAAGTAAGTGTAGTTTGTAATTTAGCACCACGTAAATTAAAAGGTATCGAAAGCCAAGGTATGATTTTAATGACTGATACTCCTGATGGCAAACTAGCCTTCGTTCAGCCTTCTGAAAAGGTAACTAACGGAGAGTTTATTTCTTAAATAAAAACAACATTTAACATAAAAAACCACGTATTTAATACGTGGTTTTTTATGTTAAAAACTAATACTTTTTCATAAATTTAAATTCTCATTACTTACTCATAACCTTCTTAACATTACTATAAGGTTTAAAAAACACATTTGTAACTTTTTACTAACCTTAATAAAACTTTACTCACGGTAAATGAAAATAATTTTGTCGACAACAAAAATTTACCCAATGAATAAAATTCTACTATTATTTACAATATTGACTACTTCCCTTATTTTCTCTCAAAAAAAAACAGGAATAAAAGGTAGAGTCTTAGATGAAAACAACATGCCTTTAACAGGTGCAACTATTATTGTTAACTCTGGAAACCATGGAAACTATGCGGATTTTAATGGTTATTACGAAATTTTAAACTTAACAAAAGGTACTTATAACCTTAAGGTTTCGTTTATCGGATATCAAACCTTAAATAAAACAATTACAATAACTAATACGATACATTTAGAAAACTTTTTTTTAAAACCAAAAACAAACAACTTAGAAGAAGTTATTATTAAAGGAAGTATTACTCGTGGCCAAGCGAAAGCTTTAAATCAACAAAAAAGTAAAGACAATATCACTAACATTATTGCAGCTGATCAAATTGGAAAATTTCCAGACGCAAATATAGGTGATGCTTTAAAAAGAGTTCCTGGTATTACAATGCAAAATGATCAAGGAGAAGCTCGTGACATAATTATTAGAGGTTTAGCCCCACAATTAAACTCAGTTACATTAAATGGTGATAAAATTCCTTCTGCTGAAGGTGATAATCGTCGTGTACAAATGGATTTAATTCCAACCGAAATGATTCAGTTAATAGAAGTAAACAAAGCTATTACTGCTGATATGGAAGGAGATGCAATTGGAGGTTCGGTAAATCTTGTTACACGTTCTGCTCCTCAAAACTTTAGAGCATACCTAACTGGTGCTTACGGACAAAACCCTATTCGAAACACTCCTAACTATAATTTTTCTGCTTTAGTTGCTAATAGAGTTGCTAACAAAAAATTGGGGTACGTAATTAATACCACTTATAATTCTAACGAATATGGGTCAGATAATGTTGAGTTTGAATGGGATTCTCCTACTGAAATAAAAGAACATGATATTCGACGTTACGATGTTAAACGTAATCGAATGAGTGTAGCTGCAAATTTAGATTATTCAATAAACCCAAATAACACCTTATATCTTAAATCAATCTATACCAAACGAAATGATTATGAAAATCGATATCGTTTGCGCTACAAAAATAAAGGTGATGAATATAAGATTTCAAGGCAAACTAAAGGGGGTATTAATAATAGCGAAAATGACAATACTCGTTTAGAAAAACAAAGTGTTTATAAATTTTCTTTAGGTGGAGCCCATATTATATTTGATAATATAAAATTAAAATGGAAAACTGGCTTATCAAAAGCAAAAGAAGAAAGACCAAATGAACGCTATATAACCTATGAGGCTAAACAAAAAGATTCAGATATTGATATTTCTCAAGAAGGATTAAATACCCGTTTTCCTTATTTTACTTCTGCTTCTGGGTTTGATAACAACCCTGATGAATTTGAAATAGATGAGATTTCTGAAGAAAACAAATACACCGAAGAAAAAAAATATAGTTCAAACATTGATATAAAAATACCTTTTAACAACTCAAGCGACTATAAAAACTCTTTGAAATTTGGTGCAAAAAATAAATACAAAGAAAAATTAAGAGACAATATTTTTTATGAGTTTGATACTGATAACTTCAGCTCATACCAAACACTAGCAACCACACCAAATGCAGATTATACTTTAAAAGGGTTTTTACCAGGAAATCAGTATAAATCAGGCATATTTGCCAGCAGAGAGTTTTTAGGAAATTTAAATTTAAAAGATGGAGAAATAGTTTTAGAAGAATTTGTACCAGAAAACTATAATGCAAATGAAAATATTTTTGCTGCTTATGCTTTGTGGAAACAACGCTTAGGTAATAAATTAAGAATATCAGCAGGTTTACGTGTAGAAAAAACAAGTACAGAATACACAGGATATGCTATTGATGTTGAAACAGCATCTAACTTAAATGATGTAACAACTATAACACAAACTAAAGATTACAGTAATTGGCTGCCTAACCTACAAGTAAAATACAACTTTACAGACAATACTATTGCAAGAGTAGCATGGACAAATAGCATAGCACGACCTAATTATTTTGATTTAGTGCCTTATCGTAATTTAAATAGTGACGATCAAGAAGCAGAGTTTGGTAACCCAGATTTAAAACCTACCGAGTCTATGAATTTTGATTTAATGTTTGAACATTACTTTGCAAATGTTGGTATCTTTTCTATTGGAGCTTTTTATAAAGATTTAGACAATTTCATTTATAAAATTACTAAAGATGAAGATTTAACAATTAGTGGCGCTACCGATACCTACGAAGTAACCCGTCCTTTAAATGGTGGTGTTGCCCAAATATATGGGTTTGAAGCATCAATACAACGTAAATTAAACTTTTTACCTAGCTTTTTAAGAAATATAACAATTTACGGAAACTATACTTTTACAAATTCAGAAACTACCGGAATTCAAGAAAGAGAAGATGGTTTAGCATTAGCTGGTGCTGTAAAAAATATGATTAATGGCTCTTTAGCTTATGAAACAAATAAGTTCACTTTACGAGCATCTTTAAATTATGCAGGAGACTATATAGACGAATATGGAGATGAAGCTTTTAAAGATCGCTTTTATGATTCTCAATTTTTTGTTGATTTAAATACTAGCTACGCTATTACCAAAAATTTACGTGTTTTTGCTGAAGCTAAAAACTTAACAAATCAAGAATTACGTTTTTATCAAGGAACCAAAAATCAAACTATGCAATCAGAATTCTATAATTTTAACTGGAATGCTGGTATAAAATATAATTTCTAAATCATGAGAAAAATTTTAACCCTTAGTATAGCATGTATTATTTTAGGCAGCTGTAAAGTAAAAAAAATACTACATAACACGCCACACTTAAAGCCAGTGGTGGCAATAACTGCCGATGCAGAAACTACACCTGTTACTTCTTTTGATGATGCTGCTGATGACCCTTGTATTTGGGTAAACCCAAATAACGTAATGCAATCAATAATTATAGGAACCAATAAAAAAGAAGGTTTAGAAACCTATAATTTAGATGGTAAACGTTTAGCAACCTACAAAATAGGACGCATTAATAATGTTGATATTCGTAATGGTTTTATTTTAAACGGAAAAACTGTTTCTGTAGTTACTGGAAGTAATAGAACTTATAATACACTTTCTATTTTAATAGTAAAAGAGAATGGAGAATTACAAGATATTGCCGCACGTACTATTAAATCAACACTGAAAGAAGTATATGGTTTAGGTATGTATAAAAGCACTAAAACAAACACCTTTTATGTTTTTATTGTTGGTAAACGAGGAGGAGTAGAACAATGGGAACTCTTTGAAAAGAACGGAAAAATAGATGCTAAAATTGTTAGAAATATCATTTTAGGCGGACAAGGAGAAGGAATTGTTGCTGATGATTTTCATGGAAAAGTTTATATCGGTCAAGAAGACAAAGCGTTATGGAGGTATGAGGCAGAACCAAATTTATCAAACACCAAAGTTAAAATTATAGGAACAAGAGACTTAAATATGAAAGCCGATTTTGAAGGAGTAACCTTATATGACTCTGGAAAAGGAAAGGGATATATTTTATTATCATCACAAGGAAATAATAGTTATGCAGTTTTTGATAGAGTAAGTAATCAATATTTAGGAAGTTTTTCATTAAAAGATGGTATTGTTGATGGTACTAATGATACCGATGGCATTGATGTTACTAGCGTTTCATTCGGAGATAAATACCCTAAAGGTTTCTTTTTAGCACAAGACGGAACTAATAACACAGCCAAGGATAGTTTAGCTCAAAATTTTAAAATAGTCGATTGGGAAAAAATAGAAAGAGCATTAAATCTTAAATAAAAAAACAACATTTGTTATATTTGAACCTCGCTTTTAACGCGAGGTTTTTTATTTTAAAATTTACTGTATGCAACTCCTCAATTATATAACTTCTCGAACTCAAATATCTCAAAAATCAATTCAAAACACTGTTGAATTATTAAATGAAGATTGTACCGTTCCGTTTATTGCGCGTTATCGAAAAGAAATAACAGGAAACTTAGATGAAGTTGAAATTGGTAAAATAGTGCAGTTAAAAGAACAGTTTGATACTATTGAAAAGAGAAAATCAACCATTCTTAAAGCATTAGAAGAACAAGCTTGTTTAACAGATGATTTAAAGACTAAAATTAACAAAACCTACGACCTTACCGTTCTAGAAGATATTTATCTTCCATATAAAAAGAAACGAAAAACAAAAGCTGAGACTGCTCGTAAAAATGGACTGGAGCCTTTAGCTAAAATGATTATGAGTCAGCGAATAAATGATTTAGAGTTTACAGCTGCTAAATACATAAATGATGCCGTTGATACAGATGAGAAGGTTTTAGAAGGAGCACGACATATTATTGCTGAATGGGTAAATGAACGTACTGATGTTCGTAATAACATTCGTCATCAATTAGCGCGTTATGCTCGTATTGCAACCAAAGTTATAAAAACAAAAAAAGAAGACGAAAGTGCTCAAAAATTTAAAGATTATTTTGATTGGGAAGAGAACTTAAGCCGTATTCCTTCACACCGATTATTAGCCATTCTTCGTGCCGAAAAAGAAGGTTTTATTCGTGTAAAAATTGAAATTGATAATGAGCGTACGCTTCAAAAAATAGAAAACAGAATTATTAATTCTCAAAATGAATGTGCACATCAAATTGAACTAGCAATTGCTGACTCTTATAAACGATTATTACTTCCTTCATTAACAAACGAAGCTGTATCAATTGCTAAAGACAAAGCCGATGAAGGTGCCATAACTGTATTTGCTAAAAATTTACAGCAACTTTTATTAGGAGCGCCATTAGGTGAAAAACGAATTTTAGCTATTGACCCTGGCTTTAGATCGGGTTGTAAAGTGGTTTGTTTAAATGAACAAGGTGATTTATTACACAACGAAAATATTTATCCGCATGCACCTCAACATCAATCATCAGAAGCTAAAAATAAAATTAATTCATTAGTTAATAAGCATCAAATAGAAGCAATTGCAATTGGTAACGGAACTGCATCAAGAGAAACCGAACAATTAATAAAACGTATTCCGTTTAAAAATAATGTTAAAATATTTGTGATAAGTGAAGCTGGTGCCTCTATTTATTCAGCTTCAAAAATTGCAAGAGATGAATTTCCTGATCATGATGTTACTGTTCGTGGGGCAATTTCTATCGGGCGAAGATTAGCTGATCCACTTGCAGAATTGGTTAAAATTGATGCTAAATCAATTGGTGTAGGACAATATCAGCATGATGTAGAACAATCAAAACTAAATAAATCATTAGATACCGTTGTTGAACATTGCGTTAATAAGGTAGGTGTTAATATTAATACCGCAAGTGCTTCTTTGTTAAGTTATGTTTCTGGTATTGGACCCAAATTAGCTGAGAAAATTGTGAATTACCGAAATGAAAACGGTGCCTTTATTAATAGAACTGCTATAAAAAAAGTACCTCGATTAGGAGGAAAGGCTTTTGAACAATCTGCTGGTTTTTTACGTATTAAAAACGGTAATAATCCACTAGATGATTCTGCTGTTCACCCAGAGCGTTATACTTTAGTCAAACAAATGGCGAAAGATTCTGGTAGTAAAATAATTGATTTAATAGGAAATACTGCTGTTTTAAAACAATTAAAATTGCAACAATATGTTACTGATTCTTTCGGATTACCTACATTACAAGATATTGTAAAGGAATTAGAAAAACCAGGATTAGACCCTCGTGAAAAAGCCAAAGCCTTTAGTTTTAATGAGCATATTAAAACAATTGATGATATAAGAACAGGCATGATACTTCCAGGAATCGTAAATAACATTACCAATTTTGGCTGCTTTGTTGATATTGGTGTTAAAGAAAGTGGTTTAGTGCATGTTTCTAACCTGTCAAATACTTTTGTTAAGGATGTTGCTGAGCATGTAAATTTACATCAGCAAGTTCAGGTTAAAGTATTAGAAGTTGATATAACCAGAAAACGTATTCAGCTTTCTATGAATTATAATTAAGTTATAACTCTTCTTGAAGAGCCTAACAATTCTGTTGCCTCTAAAACAATCATATACGCTTTCGAATCATGTTTTTCAACAAGATTCTTAAGCGCTACTATTCTGTTTTTATTTATTGATAAAAATATAATATTTCGTTGGTTTGTTTTGGATAAATCATTCCCTTCAATTAAAGTTCCAGAAACACCCATTTTTGTAGCAATTATATCTTTAAGCGTGTGCAAATCTTCTGAAGCTATATGAACTATTTTATTCTGCTTTCGCCCAGTAAGCACCAAATCAATAAATTTACTTGCTACAAAAATACTTAGCATTGCCCATAAAGCAAGTTCTAAATTTTTAAAAACAATTGCCGATAAAAGCACAACGAAAACATCTAACGTTAAAATTACGGTACCAGGTTTAATATCGTACTTATCTTTTATAATACGGGCAATAATAGCCCCGCCACCTGCAGAGGCATCTCCTTTAAAAATAATTCCGATACCTAACCCTACACATAACCCGCCGTAAATTGTTGAAAGTAACGTATTATCACTTAAAACAGGAAAGTGTATTACTTCTCTAAATAAATCGATAAGTAAGGCTAGTGAAACAATTGAAATTGTGGTTCTAAACGCAAATCGTTTTCCTATATATTTTACACTTATTAGAAGTAATGGAATGTTTATAAATAACAACAACATTCCTATCGGAATGTTAGATATATAATTTAATATAATTGATAATCCAGAGGTACCACCCGTTGCTATTTTGTTAGGTGCTAAAAATCCAACAATTCCTATTGCTAAAATTAAACTTCCACAAAGAATAAATAAATAATTTTTAATTTCAACTTTCAATCTTCCTTCTTTCATTAGTTACAATTTTATGTTGCAAAAATACTTTTAAATTTAAAAACTCTTGATTGCTTGTTTTGTTTTTAATTATAATAAAACTCAGAATTTTGTATAATTCTGAGTTTTTTAAAAATTGTAAAAAATCAATTATTTTTATCTTATTTACTTCCTAACATTAATAATTCATTACAAATTACTTCAGTTATATATTTTTTTTCCCCCTCAGCCGTTTCATACGAACGTGAGGTTAATTTCCCTTCAATAGCAATTTCATTTCCTTTTTTAAGGTATTTTTCTATTATTTCAGCTGTTTTATTCCAAGCAACTACATTATGCCATTGTGTATCGGTAATTTTTTCGCCTTGTGCGTTTTTATAACTTTCGTTAGTAGCTATTGATAATTTTGCTAATTTTTTACCACTTTCTAACGTAATAATTTCTGGATCGTTTCCTAAGTTTCCTATTAGCTGTACTTTGTTTCTTAACGTACTCATAAGATAAGTTTTAAATGATTATTATTTGCCAATTCGTTTTGACACTGCAAAGATGAAATACAATACAAATTAAAATCGGTTCGTAATCATTTGTTTTCGTTTGTAAATGAATGTAAATGTTTAATTAAATTTAATATATTTGTTTTCAATCACTTACACCATGAAGTTTTATTTAGAGACTAACCGATTAATTTTAAGAGAAATACAAACAACGGATGTTAACGGAATTTTCGAGTTAGATTCTAATGAAAAAGTACATCAATATTTAGGTAAAAATCCGATAAAGACAAAACAACAAGCATTAGAAAACATTCAATTTATTCAACAACAATATAAAAAACTTGGTATTGGTCGTTTTGCGTGTATTGAAAAAGATACCGATAAATTTATTGGTTGGGCTGGATTAAAATTAAACACTGGCGAAAAAGAAAAATTAAACAATCATCAAAATTTTATAGATATCGGTTATCGATTGATTCCTGAGTTTTGGGACAAAGGTTATGCTTCAGAAGCCGCTTTTACTTGTTTAGAATTTGGATTTAAAGAAATGAAATACGATACTATTTACGGAGCCGCTGATATAGAAAATATAGGTTCTAATAAAATTTTACAAAAAATAGGTTTGCAGTTTGTAAATGAATTTAATTACAAAGATGTAAAAGTAAATTGGTACGAACTTAAAAAATCGACTTATGATAGGTAAGAAATGTTTAGAATGTGGAGATAAAGTTATAGGACGAATTGATAAAAAATTCTGTTCAGATTATTGTCGAAATTCTTATAATAACAAAGTAAATAAAGACAGTAAAAACCTTATTAGAAATACCAATAACCGCTTACGAAAAAACTATAAAATTCTTACCGATTTAAATATTACCGGAAAAACGAAGGTTAGCAGGCGTAAATTATTCGACAAAGGTTTCGATTTTAAATTTATTACTTCAATATACATAACAAAAACAAGAAATACATATTACTATGTGTATGATCAAGGATATTTAGAGCTAGAAAACGAACTTTTTCTGTTAGTTAAACAAGATTAATTTACCTACTTTTATAATATTATAAAATTCAATATGAAATCATTAAATAATTTCTTAGCTGTTATCATCATAATTTTAACAGTTTATTGGGCTTCTAGCGATATAACTCCTACACTGCCAAAAGCAAACAAAGAGGCTAAAATAACCGATTTTTCTATCAGTAATGCCTTATTTCATTTAAGAAATATCTCAAAAAGAGCACACCATACAGGTTCAGCAGAACATAAAGTTGTACAAGATTATCTTGTTAACGAATTAAAAGAATTAGGTTTAAATCCTGAAATACAGCAACAAACAGTCATCAATAAAAAATGGAGGGCCAGTACCTCGACTCAAAATATTATTGCAAAAATTAAAGGTAGTGGAAACGGAAAATCACTATTACTTTTAACGCATTACGATTCAAATCCACACTCTTCATTAGGTGCCAGTGATGCAGGATCGGGTGTTGTTACCATTTTAGAAGGGCTACGTGCATTTTTAGCTAAAAAGCAACAACCTAAAAATGATATTATTATTCTTTTTTCAGATGCTGAAGAGTTAGGATTGCTTGGTGCACAGGCTTTTGTTGAAAATCATCCTTTTGCAAAAAACATTGGATTGGTATTAAATTTTGAAGCTAGAGGTAGCGGTGGCGCTAGTTATATGTTGATGGAAACCAACGCGAAAAATAAAAAAATATTGACCGAATTTTTAAATTCTAATCCTAATTATCCCGCTGCAAATTCATTAATGTACAGCATCTATAAAAAATTACCCAACGATACCGATTTAACTGTTTTTAGAGAAAAAGGCAATATTAACGGATTCAACTTTGCTTTTATTGATGATCATTTTGATTATCATACCGCCCAAGATTCTTTTGAAAGATTAAATAGAGAAACATTGCAACATCAAGCAGAATACTTTACTACTTCTATTAATTATTTTTCAAATTCTGATTTAACAAATACTCATAGTGAGGTTGATTATATTTATGTCAATTTTCCGTTTATGAAGCTTTTAAACTACCCTTTTTCGTGGGTTTTACCAATGTTCATAATAGCTTTATTTATTTTCATCACACTTGTTTTTTTCGGATTAAGAAAAGGAAAAATAGCTGTTCACTCAGTATTAAAAGGGTTTGTACCATTCCTAGCAGCGTTGGTTATTTGTACCGGTGTATCCTATATTTTATGGCAAATAATTTTGTTAGTACATCCTGAATACACCGATATACTACATGGGTTTACCTATAATGGATATCAATATATCATCGCATTCATCTTATTAAATTGTTGGATTTTATTTAAAATTTACAATAAATTTAATGCTGAAAAAACCACCGATCTTTTTATTGCGCCAATTTTTGTCGGACTTGTTTTAAACTTTTTAATTACTCAATATTTACCTGGTGCTGGCTTTTTTATCATCCCTATTTATGCTTCTTTATTCATTTTAGCTATTTTGATATTTATGAATGTTAAAGCAACCTCAAAAGCTACGTTATTTGCTATAATTTCTATTCCAACAATTTACATCATTGTTCCTATGATACGATTGTTTCCTGTAGCGTTAGGGTTAAAAATATTATTTGTTTCTGCTTTCTTATTAGTTTTGGTTTTCGGATTCATATTACCTATTTTTCATCAACAACAAAAGAAAAACAAATGGCAAACTATTACTGGTTTAGCTACCATTTTCTTCTTCGGATTTGCTACCTTTAATAGCGGATTTTCAATCGATAAGAAAAAACCTAATAGTATTGTTTTTATCCAAAATTCAGATACTAACACCTCATATTGGGCAACCTATAATAAAACCTTCGATGGTTTTACCAAACAAGTTTTTGAAGACGATTATGTTAATGGAAGCATTCCGTATACTGAAGGGAAAAGTAAATACAATACTACGTTTAGTTATCATAAAAAAGCTGAAAATAGAAATTTTAGCACTTCAAACATCATCATAAATAAAGATACCATTATTAATAATGAAAGGCTCTTAAATTTAACCATTATACCAACACGAAAAATAGAGAGGTATGAATTTAACAACAATGAAAAACTGAAGTTAAAAAACTTAAACGTAAACGGTGCTTTTTATGATAATGGAAAAGAATTTACTGCTGATATCGGAACACTATTAATTTACCAAATGGCAAATTCTGACAAAAAACTTACTTTATCATTTACGATCGATAAAAACATAAAACCAAATATTACCTTAAATGAAATATCATACGATTTGTTATCCAACAAAAAGTTTGCTTTAAAACCACGAAGTGAAATTATGATGCCAATGCCTTTTGTCGTAAACGATGCTATTATTTGTTCAAGAAAAATTAAATTATAAAAAAAAGCGTTTTAACTAGTTACTAGTTAAAACGCTTTTTTTACTCTAAAAACAATACTAATCTATATGTGAAACACGCAAGGTATTTACCATTCCTTTTGCTTTTACAGGCATTGATGATAAATTAATCATAAAATCTCCTGTTTTTACAAATCCTTTTTCTTTACAAATTTCATTAATATCTTCTAATGTATCATCAGTACTCAAATCGCGATCATAATAATACGCCCTAACTCCCCATAAAAGATTCAATTTACCTAATATTCTTTTTTCTGATGAAAAGGCTAATACGTGTGATTTTGGTCTCCAAGCAGAAACTTGAAAAGCAGTATAACCACTATTTGTTAAAGTAGTAATAGCTGCCGCATTAATATCATCTGCCATTAAAGCTGCATGATGACAAACCGATTTTGTAATGAAACGATTGGTACGAATATGAGGCGCTTCTTGAGGTACTTTTATCAAATCAGAAAACTCAACACTTCCAATAATTTCTGTCATCTTTTTAATAACACGTATGGGGTGTTTTCCTACAGATGTTTCTCCAGAAAGCATCACAGCATCTGCACCGTCCATAATTGAATTTGCAACATCATTTACTTCTGCTCTTGTTGGCACGGCATTTTCAATCATAGTTTCCATCATCTGCGTAGCAATAATTACAGGAATTCTTGCTTGTTTAGCTCTTCTTACCAACATTTTTTGAATTAACGGAACGTCTTGCATAGGTACTTCAACACCTAAATCTCCACGTGCTACCATTAATCCGTCACAATATGGAATTAAAGCATCAATATTTTCAACCGCTTCTGGCTTTTCTATTTTAGCTATTACCGGAACTCTATATCTTGATTTTTGTTTGATTAAATCACGTAGCATTCTTAAATCCTCAGGATTTCTAACAAATGATAATGCAATCCAATCCACCTCTTGTTCTAACGCAAAAATGGCATCTTTTTTGTCTTTTTCTGTTAATGCAGGTAGTGATATATTGGTGTTTGGTAAATTAACCCCCTTTTTAGATTTTAAAGGACCACCTACGATTACTTTTGTTATTACTTCTTCGTTTTTATCTGTTGAAACGACTTCAAATAATAATTTACCGTCGTCTACTAAAATTTGCTCACCAGCTTTTACATCTTTCGGAAAACGTTGATAGGTCATAAAGGCTTTTTCTTTTGTTCCTTTACATTCTTCTGTCGTAAAGGTAAAAGTATCACCTGCTTTTAACTCAACACCTTCGCTCATTACACCAACCCTAAGTTTAGGCCCTTGTAAGTCTGCTAAAATTGCTACGTTATATCCTTTTTCTTGATTAATTTCTCGTATTTGCTGCACACGTTCTTTTACATCATTATAATCCGCATGTGAAAAATTAATTCTAAAAACGTTTACTCCATTAGCTGCCATTTCAGCTAAAACTTCCTTTGTATTTGTTGCAGGTCCTAAAGTGGCTACAATTTTTGTTTTTTTGTTGTGTGGCATAATTTAAAATATTAAAAAATCTTTTGACTTTAAAGATTCTACCTCTACTTGATAAGAGGTAATTATTTCAGGAATTTTATTAATTTTTTCAATCGTTTTTACAACTTGTTCAAAATCAAAATCTCCTGTTATTTTTAAAAAATAATCAACTTTCTTTTTTTCTGGAACAAGTCGCGTTACTGAAGCACTCTCATTAAAAAGACTCGTTGAATTTGTTTTACTTGTTGACTTGTATACATTGTTTATTAAAAACCATTCATAATCTAAAGTTGTATTACTATATTCAAATACCGAATAAAAAGATTGATTATTTTTATTGGTAAAATCTAAGCTATAGTTTGCTTTACAAAATTTTGTATGTAAGTACTTATTTAATAAATACGCTATTTTATATTCATTAAGCGTTGTATGAATACCTATTAATACGTAATCATTCGTAGAAAATTCATTAATATTCAACGTATAAGTAGCCATAAAAACAATTATTTGCTTTTAGCTAAATTACTGAATGTATCTAAAATATAATGTGAAATTTACGAAAAGCTTTTCGCGACAATGTTAAGAGTTTTCCATTTGACTTTGCATTGCAAAATACACTCTTTTTGCAGCAATTTCTTCTGCTTTTTTCTTTGAAGTAGCTCTTCCTTTACCAATAACATTTCCATCGATACTAACACGTACGCTAAAATGTTTTTTAGATTGATTTCCAGAATCTTCGTAAGACTCGAACTTATATTTCCGTTTGTTTTTTTGGCACCATTCTATCACAAACCCCTTATAACTAGATATTTTACCTTCTAACCTTTCAATATCAACATAGGGTAACACTACTTGTTCGTATATAAATTGATGGCAATAATTATAACCTCTGTCTAAATAAATAGCTCCTATTAAAGCTTCAAAAATATTACCATAAATATTATTACTAATATGCTCTTGAGAAATATTACTTTTTACAAATCTAATTAGCTCTAGGTCTTTACCTAATGTATTTAAATGCTCCCTACTTACTACTTTCGATCGCATTTGAGTTAAATAACCTTCGTCTCCTTCTGGAACTTTTTTATACAAATAAGAAGCCATTACAGATCCTAATATTGCATCACCCAAAAACTCTAGTCGTTCGTAATTAATTGGATTACCTTTTTCATCTACTAATTTTAAAGACCTGTGGGTAAAAGCTTTCTTATAATGTGAAAGTTTTATAGGTTTAAAATTAAGCAGTTCTTTTAATTCGTAGTAAAAATTTTCGTCCTCTTTATTTTGGGGCTTAACTATTCTACGAAGAAAATTCATAAAAAATTAATCTAATTTTCTAAATACTACACAAGCATTATGACCTCCAAAACCAAACGTATTACTCATGGCAACTTTAACCTCTCTTTTTTGAGGTTTGTTTAACGTTAAATTTAATTCTGGATTAATGTTTTCATCAACATTTACATGGTTAATCGTTGGAGGAATAATTCCGTGCTCCATTGCCAATATAGAGGCAATAGATTCTACAGCTCCTGCAGCCCCAAGTAAATGACCTGTCATAGATTTTGTTGAATTAATATTGATATTTTTAGCATGTGCTCCAAAAACTTCAGAAATCGCTTTTAACTCAGCAACATCACCTAATGGTGTAGAAGTACCGTGGGTATTAATATGATCAACCTCTTCAGGTTTTAACCCTGCATTTTCAAGGCAATTTTTCATTACAGCAATAACACCGATTCCGTCAGGATGTGGTGCTGTCATGTGGTGCGCGTCAGATGACATACCTCCACCAATAACTTCTGCATAAATTTTTGCTCCACGCGCCTTCGCGTGTTCATATTCTTCTAAAACAATTGCTCCAGCTCCTTCTCCTAAAACAAAACCATCACGTTCACCATCAAAAGGCCTTGATGCTGACTTATGGTTTTCATTATTTGTAGACAGTGCATGCATTGCATTAAAACCACCAACTCCTGCGTACGTAATTGCGGCTTCACTACCACCGGTTACAATAACATCGCAATGACCTAGTCGTATGTAATTTAACGCATCTATCATCGCGTTAGCTGATGATGCACATGCAGATACCGTTGTGTAATTAGGTCCCATAAATCCATTTTTAATAGATATATGACCTGGTGCGATATCAGCAATCATTTTAGGAATAAAAAATGGGTTAAATCTAGGAGTACCATCTCCGGCTCCAAAATTCATAGCTTCATTTTGAAAAGTTTCTAAACCTCCAATACCAGCTCCCCAAATTACTCCTACTCTTAATTTGTTAATTTCATCAAGATTTAATTTCGAATCTGCAATTGCTTCATCAGAAGCTACCATTGCGTATTGAGTAAATCTATCCATTTTACGCGCATCTTTTCTATTAATAAAATCTGTCGCGTTGAAATTTTTTAATTCACATGCAAAACGAGTCTTGAACTTGGCAGCATCGAAATACGTTATAGGCGCAGCTCCGCTAACTCCGTTAACCAAGCTTTCCCAATATTCTTCTTTATTGTTTCCTATTGGCGTTAATGCGCCAAGTCCAGTTACTACAACTCGTTTTAATTGCATATAAGTATTATTTTTTTGCTTCTTCGATATAGCTTACTGCCTGTCCTACTGTACCAATATTTTCTGCTTGATCATCTGGAATTTGGATATCAAATTCTTTTTCGAATTCCATAATTAATTCTACTGTATCTAAAGAATCTGCTCCTAAATCGTTTGTGAAGCTTGCTTCGTTAGTTACTTCGTTATCGTCTACTCCTAATTTGTCTACGATAATTGCTTTTACTCTTGATGCTATGTCTGACATAATTTGTTTGTTTTAAAATTTAAAATCGAGGCAAAAATACAAATCTTAACTATTAATTCTAACTTTTGCTCAAAAATGTGTGGTTTAAATATAAAAAAAATATTGAATCTTTTGCTACAAACACCACCGTTGTTAATAATTATTCTTTTTTTTGTAGTAACAAAAATAACACATTTTACTATGAAACGTATCATAATTTTAGCTTCTGGCTCTGGTAGTAATGCTGAAAACATCATTAAATACTTTCAATCAAGCAAAATAGCTACCGTTACTCACGTGCTTTCTAACAACGAACGTGCCAAAGTTTTTGACAGGTGTGAGCTTTTAAACATTGATGCATCATTGTTTGATAAAGAGAGTTTTATAAAAGACGATACAGTCTTAAATTTTTTACATGCTGAGGCTGATCTAATTATACTTGCTGGTTTTTTATGGCGTATTCCTGCTAAAATAGTAGCTGCTTTTCCAAACAAGATTATAAATATTCATCCTGCTTTACTTCCAAAATATGGAGGAAAAGGGATGTATGGTATGAATGTTCACAAAGCGGTAAAAGAAAATAACGAGTCAGAAACTGGTATTACCATCCATTATGTAAATGAAAACTATGATGAAGGGGCTATTATTTTTCAAGCGAAAACCGAAATATCCTCTTCAGATTCTCCCGAAGATATTGCAACAAAAATTCATGTATTAGAACAAGAACATTTTCCTAAAGTTATTGAAGATGTAATAGTAAAAAATGGCTAAAAAGAAAAAATATTACGTTGTTTGGAAAGGTAAAAAAACTGGAGTTTTCACTTCGTGGGATGTTTGTAAAAAACAAATTACTGGCTTTGATGGGGCACAATACAAAGCTTTTATAGATAAAAAAGCAGCTGAAATTGCTTTTACAAAAAACTACAACGACTATATTGGTAAAGATACTAAAAGGGTTATTTTATCTGCCAAAGAAAAGGCAACCTATGGAACACCTAATTTAGAATCCATTGCTGTTGATGCTGCTTGTGCAGGAAACCCTGGGTTGATGGAGTATCGCGGTGTTTTAACAAAAAACAAAAAAGAAATATTTAAAATGGGACCTTATAAAAAAGGCACCAATAATATTGGTGAATTTTTAGCTTTAGTTCATGGAATTGCACTTTTAAAAAATAAAAACATGGATACTTACCCGATATATTCAGATTCTAAAATTGCCATGAGTTGGGTGAAAAAGAAACAGTGTAGAACTAATGTTACTTTTGATAATAGTAATAAAGAAATTTTAGATTTGATAAAACGTGCCGAAAAATGGCTAAAAGAAAACTCGTTTAAAAATCCAATATTAAAATGGGAAACAAAAGCTTGGGGAGAAATTCCTGCTGATTTTGGTAGAAAATAAAAAAACCAAGTAAAAATACTTGGTTTTTCATACTAATAACTTAATAAAACTCTTTATTTAGCTGCCATTTTTGTTTCTTCTGTCCAAGTTTGAACACTAGCGACAACATTATTTGTGTAATCTATTTCTTTCAACCCATCTTCTTTCCACATAAACCACTTTCCTACTTTTTTACCTTCTTTATAATGTGCTATTGTTTTTTTATTTCCTTTAGCATCAAAAGAAGTCCAAGTTCCTGATAATTTTTTATTTTTAAAAAAACCTTGTTCTTTTACTTTTCCGTCTTTATAAAAGTAAGTTGCTTTTACTAAATCTCCTGATTTTTCAAATTTGGGTGCTATATCTTGAGCTTGTAACAATGATATTGATAAAACACAAACTACTATTATTAATTTTTTCATGTCTAAAATTTTTATATTTAACTCTTACATTACAAATATATATATAATTTTACAAATACGAAACATTTACATAACATTAATTTAACATTGGAAGGCTTTTTTATAAAATTCGCTGAAAAACCATATATTTATCCTTCAACTTACTATTTCAATTATGACAACTATACAATACATATTAATAAGCATTGTTGCTTTAATTCACATATATATTATGTTTTTAGAAATGGTTTTATGGACAAAACCAAAAGGAATAAAAATGTTTGGTTTAAAAAGTAAAGATTTTGCTGAAAAAACAAAAGTCTTAGCGGCAAACCAAGGTTTATATAACGGTTTTTTAGCTGCAGGGTTAATATGGTCGTTAATTGACAGTAGTTACAGAAACAATATTGCACTATTTTTTCTAACCTGTGTGACTTTAGCAGGTTTTTATGGGTCTTATTCAACAAAGAAGATAAGTATACTTTATGTTCAGGCTATACCCGCAATTATAGCTTTAATTTTAACCCTATTAAAAACTTACAATTAAAAATGGATTCTAAACAAATTATTAACAGTATTACCACATATGCTACAGAATATGGATTAAAAATATTATCAGCTATTCTTATATGGATTATTGGTTCTTGGATTATAAAGAAAGTTATGAAAGTAACAAGTACCATTATGATGAAGGGAAAGTATGATGAGAGTTTGCAAAAATTTTTATTGAATCTTATCAACTGGACTCTTAAAATATTATTAATTATTGTTCTTTTATCTAAACTAGGTGTAGAAACAACATCGTTTGCTGCAATTATAGCTGCTGCAGGTCTTGCTATTGGTATGGCTTTGCAAGGATCTTTAGCTAACTTTGCTGGAGGTGTATTAATAATGATATTTAAACCTATAAAAATTGGCGACTTAATTAAAGCACAAGGTGAAATTGGAGTTGTTAAAGAAATTGAAATTTTTACAACTAAATTAACGTCACCAGACAATAAGTTGGTAATTATACCTAATGGCACCCTATCAAACGGTAATATCACTAATTATACTGCAGAGGGTAAATTAAGGGTAGATTTAACTTTTGGAGTAGGTTATGATGCTGACATAAAACAGACGAAAGAAGTTTTATTAAAAGTTTTAACTGATAACAAAAAAGTATTACAAGATCCTGCTCCTACTGTAAACGTATCTGAATTAGCTGACAGTTCAGTTAACTTTACTGTTAGGCCATGGGCGAATACAGCTGATTATTGGGATGTGTATTTTGAAACTACCGAAAATGTAAAACTAGCACTTGATAAAGCAGGAATTGAAATACCGTATCCTCATCAAGTTGAAATTCAAAAACAAGGTTAAACTTTCTTTTTTTCAGGAATTACGACAAAATCTTTTAAATAAAAAGGTTCAAAATAAGCGACATCTTCGATGTCGTTTTTTTTGTATTTATTATAACTTAAAAGTGCCATTTCTTTAGTTGACGGAAACTTATCTTCTATAAAAGTTGCATTTTCATGCGTAATTACTTCTTTACACTTATTAGCTCCATCACCTAAAAAATAAACTTTCCCTCTTGATAACTCCTCGTAAAAAGAATTTTCATTAATTATTTCTGCTTTTATTTCTCTTATTTTTTTGTGCTGTGAATCATATACTGCTGAATATACTTCCATTCTACGTGCATCTAACATTGGTACAATTAATCCATCATCATTAAATATACCATGCGCTAACGACTCTAATGTTTCAATAGCAATCAAAGGTTTATCAATAGCAAAACAAATTCCTTTTGCTGCCGAAACCCCAATACGAAGTCCTGTATAAGAACCTGGCCCTTTGCTTACCGCTACTGCATCAATAGCTCTAGATGATAAATTTAATTCTATTAATAGCTCTTGAATAAAGGGATGTAATTTTTCTGCATGAGAATAATTACCATCGTTTAATTCTCTAATTCCTATAACCTCACCATTTTCTGCTAAACATACCGAACAGTTTTTTGTTGCGGTTTCTATATTAAGTATTAGTGCCAAATTGAATTTATTTTTTTTGCAAAGATACATGATAAAGAAAAAACCTCGTTAAGTTTTTACTTAACGAGGTTTTAAATTATAATATTCTTATTATTTTAGTCTAAAATCGACTCTCCGTAATAAAACTTTAATACTTTGGTGGTAAACACATAATTATATTTTGCTCTTATCATGGTTGCTTCTGAGTTTACTAATCGATTACGTACTTGATCATAATCAAATTGTGTCATTGAGCCATAATCATAGCTAACTTGTGCATTTTTAAAAGCTTCTTTTTGTGATTTTAAAGATATTTCAGCTGCTTCAAATGATTTCGCCGCTGCTTTTGCATCTTGAAAAGCTTGTTCAATTGTTTGTTGTAGCTGTAATTTTTCGTTTTCTAATCTAGTTTCAGTAATTAACTTGCTAATTTTTGAGCGTTCTACGCTTGCATCAGTTTTAAAACCGTTAAAAATTGGAATACTTACATTGAATCCTACTCCATATCCTAAGTTATTATCTAACTGTGTAAAAAAATCAGTATTAGAAAAACCAGGAGGTAAATCTAAATTATATCCATAATTGGTACTAACACTTCCTGAAGCTGTTACGGATGGTTTGTATGCTGACCTAGCAATCGCAATAGATAAGTCGGCGTTTTTAATGTTCAATTTTGCTCTAGCAATTTCTGGTCTGTTTGTTAATGCTTTCTTATATACTTCTTCTGAAGTACTATAAAGCATTGCTGCTGATGGTGAATCAATTTCAATTTTGGCTACATCAAAACCATTAAATGGTACTTGTATTAATTGAGATATATTAAGTAAAGCTAAACTTAATGCATTTTCTTGCGTAACTACATTCTGTGCGTCGTTTGATGCTGTAGATTGTGCATTTAATAAATCGCTTTTAGGAACAGCACCTGCATCAAACTGTGCTTTTACGCGTTCTATTTGCTTTTTACTAATAGCTGCTTGCGTAGTTGCTACTAATAAGTTTTCTTTTGCAAATAGTGCGTTTAAATACGAGTTAACAACACGTAAAGCAATATCATTTTCAATTACCTCTAAATCTAGTTTGCTACCTTCAACACCTAATTTTGCTTGCTTGTAACTGTTTAAAACTCTATAACCATTAAAAACAGTTATTCCGGTAGATAAACCAAAAGAACCTCCGTAGTTACTGGTTGAAACTCTATCGTTACTAACAGGGTCAAAACCTGAACCAAATCTTAAACTACCTCCTGTTGATCCGTTTAAAGTGGGTAATTTATTTCCTTTAGCGTTTTTTAAATCTGTTTCGGCAATATCAATATTTAATTTATTTTGCTTAATAGTTATGTTATTTTCTAAAGCATGATCAACACATTCTTTAAGTGTCCATTGTTTTTGAGAAAAACTAGCTAACGAAATAAGTAAAGTTGCTGCTACTATAAATTTTGTTTTCAAGACTAATATTTTTTTGTTCATTATAACTTGGTCAATTAATATTCCAATAAATTAAGAAATAGTATTTTACTGTTAAACAACAAATTACCAAATTTAATTTTTTATTAAGTGTTTGATTTTGAACAATTAATGTTCTAATATCGAACAACTATTTTTTAGTTTTTTATATGACGACTAAAAACTATATATGTTACAAAAAATATATTTTTATTTAAAACTTAATTTTTAGACGCTTTCTTATGGCGGTAAATAAAATAAAATAAAACACCAACCAATATATAAGGAAACACCATTAAATAAGTAATTCCATTATTAACACCTTCAGCTATCGTTTCATTTCCGCCTTCAACAACTGCCTTACACATAGCACATTGTGCCGATGCGTTTACACTAAGCATTGCTAAAATAATTATTAATCCTTTTTTATACATAATATGGAGATATCATTAAATATACAACTACACCTGTTATAGCAACATATAACCATAATGGGAAGGTAATTTTTGCTATTCTTTTGTGATCAGAAAAATTTCCTAAACGCGCTCTCATAAAAGTTATCAAAACAAAAGGTATTACTACAATTGATAGTATTATATGTGTTATTAATATAAATAAATACACATATTTTATCACACCCTCTCCTCCAAATTTTGTAGAATCTGAAGTCATATGGTAGGCAACATACATTACTAAAAATAATGCTGAACAAACAATAGCCGTTGTATTTAATTGCTCGTGTAATTTTTTATTCCCTTTTTTTATTGCAACTACCGACGCTATTAATAACACTGCTGTTAATCCATTAATACTTGCATATATTGGTGGTAGAAATGACAATGGTTCAACATTCGGAATTTTAATTCCAAACAATGCTGCTACTGCCAACGGAATAACAATAGAAACAATTGTTATTAGTTTTTTATATTTTTTTTCTTCAGTACTCATATTATTCTTTCAAAAGTAACTTAATATCTTGTTTTAGTTCGGTAATCTGATTTCCAAAACCATGTTCATCCAATGCTCTGTAATACATTATTGGATTTCCGTGTTCATCATAACGTGAACGGATGTATCCATCTTTATCAACTAAGGCAAATAAACCAGAATGTTCAAATCCCCCATGAGATACTTCACCTTTTCCTGCAAACAATTTAAATCCTTCGTTTGATAAATTATACACAACATCTTCAGATTTACCCGATAGTAAATGCCAATTTTTGTGATTGATTCCATTTTTAAGAGCGTATGCCTTTAATTGTTGTGGCGTGTCTATATCAGGTGTAATAGAGAAGGATGCAATTCCGAAATTAGGATTTCCCATAAACTCGTTTTGAATGGTGATCATTTCGGCATTCATTAAAGGACAAATAGTCGGACAGGTAGCAAAGAAAAATTCTACAACGTATACTTTGTCTTTAAAATCACTATTATTAATGCTTTTTCCATCTTGATTTATAAATTCAAAAGCTGGTACTTTATTAAATCTATGTAAATCAGCAGTTTGAAACTGCTTTATAATTTTTGGTACGGCATAAATACCAAATAATAAAATTATAAATGAAATACCAACGTATGAATAATTACTTTTTTTCATTTGATAGTGTATTTGTTCTTCTGTCTTCGCTTCTATTATTTTTCTTCAATGCCATTTTATATTCAACCAAAACAACACTAATATCATCAATCATATCATTTTTAAGTTCAGCCACAGAACTCATTGAATAGCCAAATAGTTTTTGATCTGAAAGCCCATTAATGGTTGACTTACCTCTTCTTAAATTAAGTTCTTTATCAATAATATATGCTTTTGGCGAATGTATATTTTCATCTAAAGGCTTTGATGTCTTAAAACTTTCATGCAATGCTTTTATTTCATCTGCTGAAGCGAAAATAAAATCCCATCTTGCCAAATCTGCATTAACACTTAGCATTTTTTTTAAGTCTTCTACCGTTTCCTTCTGACTCTCGTCAACAAGAGAAATCATCTGAAAACTTACATAATTAGAAAATTTGGTGTAAATTTTTTCTTTTAAATTATACACTTCACCTTTTACCAAGTTAATATCATTTCCTAAAAAAGTAACTACGGTAACTCTTTTATCAAATGTAAATTTTTTATCAATTAAAGAAACATCGATAACATTTTTAGATATTATTGGTAGTTTTCCGAAATTGTGCGTACCTAGTTGTAATAATATGTAAAATAACAACGGTACAATAAAAAGTGCAAACAGTACAATAAATTTTTTCGCTTTCCCCATTTTTAGTTATAATTAAAGAAAAAAAAAGGTGGTTAAGACCACCTTTTAAATTTTTATTTGATTACCATTTTACCAATGGTGCTAATGTATCGTATAAATAATCTCCTTCTATTAAAATGATAAATAAAAGATAAGATATCAAGAAAACTGCAGTCCAAACTATCGAACGTCTAAACCATGTTTTTTCACCTTCTAAGTGCATAAATGCCCAAGCAATATAATATGCTTTTGCTATTGTTAGGATAATGAAAATCCAGTTTAACCAACTAGTTCCTAATCCATGTAAGTGTAATGAATCTGGTTTAACAATACCTAAACCTACTTCAACAGTTGTTATAATTGTTAAGATTGCTAAAACAATCCAAATTCTTTTTTTATTTGATTCGTGTGCGTGACCCATTTTTAATATCGTTTTTTAATTATACTAAGTAGAAAAAGGTAAATACAAATACCCAAACTAAATCTACAAAGTGCCAATATAAACCTACTTTTTCAACCATTTCATAGTGCCCTCTACGTTCGTATGTACCTAATACAACGTTAAAGAAAACTATAATATTAATAATGATTCCTGAAAATACGTGAAACCCGTGAAATCCAGTAATAAAGAAAAAGAAATCTGCAAATATTGGATTCCCATATTCGTTAACATGTAAGTTAGCTCCTTCAACCACTTGATTTGCTAACGCTAATTGTGCTAAACTTTCCTTTCTTGATAAAACTATTTTTTGTTTTGTTTCAGGATTCAACTTTTCAGTTCGAATCAACAAAGTAGGATCCGCTTTAAAAGCTTCTTGAATTTGTGCTACTGAATATTCAGATATAGTTTCTTCTTTCTCAAACCATAATCCGTTTTCGCGATTATGTTGAATTCTTTCATCCTTTCTATCAACGTGAACAAAATCAGCTAATGCTATTTGATGATATACAGGCTTACCTTCATCATCTACACCATCTGCTTTTGCAAATTGTAAAATGTGGTTATTCTCCGTTTTAACTGCTCCATAAGAACCGTTAATAAAGTTTTTCCACTCCCATGCCTGTGAACCAACGAAAATAATTCCGAAAATAATCGTAGCAAACATATACCAAGCTACTTTATTTTTTTTCTTTTGATGGCCAGCATCAACAGCCAACACCATTGTTACTGACGATATAATTAAAATAAAGGTCATTAACGCCACATAGTACATTGGTGCGTGTACACCGTGTAACCCCGGAAAGTGAGTAAAAACTTCATCGGCAATTGGCCAAGAGTCAATAAATTTAAAACGTGTTAAACCATACGCTGCTAAAAAACCCGAAAAGGTTAATGCATCAGATACGATGAAAAACCACATCATCATTTTACCATAACTAGCGCCAAATGGTTTTGCACCACCTCCGCCCCAGGCTTCTTTCTTATCAGAATTTACAGCATTATTTGCTTCCATAAATCTCTTTTTGTTAATTTTTGTTAAAACAGTGCGCCAAAATTACGCATTTTTCATCATCTTATGAAATAGAAAAAGAAAAATAGATAAATCCATAAAACATCTACGAAATGCCAAAAGATTCCACCTAACTCAAACCCAAGCATATCCGTTGCTGAATATTTCTTTTTAAAATGATTATAAATTACTACCAATAATACAATTACACCTGCTAACAAGTGTAAAACATGCATAAATGTTATTCCTATTATAAAAGATGTAGATACGGTACTTTCGGGTCCTGTAAAATATAATCCAACTGATTTTAGTTCGTTAAAACCTACATATTGGTACCAAACAAAGCCTAATCCTAAGACTAAAGTTGCTAATAAAAGCGCTAAAGATGCTTTTAAATTGTCTTTCCTTAAAAATTTTTGAGATAGTATTAAGGTAATACTACTTAAAATAATTAAAACTGTACTAATATAAAACGACTGTGGTAAATCGAAACTAACCCAATCATCACGTTTCATACTAACTACATAAGCACTTGTTAGCCCTGCAAAAAACATTACCATACTAATCATCGCCACCCATAACATTGGTTTTGCTGATTTTCTTTTACCTGCTTTTAATTCTTCTTGTAAAGTTTGTTCACTCATTAATGTAAAAATTTATCTACCACATAAATTATGGGTACGATTGTAATATAAAAAACACTTGCCAGCATTAATTTACGAGCATCCGTATTTTCTTCTGATTTATATAATTGAAAAGCGTAATACAACATTAGCAAACCTAATAACAAAACAATAACTGCTGTTAAAGGATATATATAAAAGTTTCCTGTTACTTTTAAAACCGGTGCCAATGACATTAATATCATAATACAGGTGTAAAAAATTATTTGCACAATAGCTCCTTTATCTTTTTTATCCATAGGAAGCATGTGTAAACCTGCTTTATTATATTCTTCAAACTGTAACCAACCAATAGCCCAAAAATGTGGGAATTGCCAAAAAAACTGGATCATAAATAAAAAACCTGCTTCTATTCCAAACTGCCCAGTTGCAGCAACCCATCCTAACATAAAAGGAATTGCCCCTGGTATAGCTCCGACAAAAACTGCTAAAGGAGTTACAGCCTTTAAAGGTGTATATGCACTTGTGTATAAAAAAATAGATATTGCGCCAAATAAAGCACACTTCGGATTTATTGCGTATAAAATTCCGATACCAGCAATAGTAAAAATTGTTGCAATAATTAAAGCCGTACTTACCTGCATTCTTTTGGCAGGCAAAGGGCGATTTTTAGTACGCTGCATTAACGCATCTATATCTTTTTCAATAACCTGGTTAAAAGCATTTGATGCACCCACCATTAGATAACCTCCTACTGCCAGTAATAATACCGTTGTATAATTAATTGTTTCAGCGCCTAATAAGTATCCCGTAACAGAAGTAAAAACTACACTTATAGATAATCCTACCTTTGTTAATTGTTTAAAATCATTAAACATTGACTTTAAAGATGTTTTAGTATATAAAGGCGAGATAGAATCCACTTCTAATTTTATTTTTTTGCAAAGATATTTCTTTCTTACTTAATGGCAATAAAAAATAATAGTAATCGAAATAGAAAAAAAATTAAAAACTATTTTGTAATTTAAAAAAAGGTGTTATATTTGCACCCGCATTCGCAGCAATACAACGTTCATTAAAATAATTTTTGACTACGCGAAAGTAGCTCAGGGGTAGAGCATCACCTTGCCAAGGTGGGGGTCGCGGGTTCAAATCCCGTCTTTCGCTCTGAGACTTTCTTAAAAATATACCAATTTGATTGTTATAAACAATCAAAAGCTGAAGTGGTGGAATTGGTAGACACGTTGGACTTAAAATCCAATGGACTGTAATGTCCGTGCGGGTTCAAGTCCCGCCTTCAGTACTAAGCCTCGTTTTTATTAACGAGGCTTATTTTAAGAAATAGTCAAAAAAATATTATACATACACCAGCTGAAGTGGTGGAATTGGTAGACACGTTGGACTTAAAATCCAATGGACTGTAATGTCCGTGCGGGTTCAAGTCCC